>JAEUPI010000177.1 GCA_016790175.1 Burkholderiaceae bacterium
GCCTGCGCCGGGCTCGCCACCTTCACGGCATGACCATTCCATCGGATCTCGCCCTCGTCGGGCTGCACGGCGCCGTAGATGATCTTCATCATCGTCGACTTGCCGGCGCCGTTTTCGCCGAGCACGGCGTGGATCTGCCCCGGCGCCACGGCCAGGCTCACGCGGTCGTTGGCCTTGACCGCGGGGTACTGCTTGCTGATGCCGAGCAGCTCAAGGCGCAGCGCGGGGTTGGGTGCGTTCATCTTGCGTCTCCATTGCACCTGAATCGTCGTTCCGGCGCTTGTATTGGGTGCGTCCGGCCACCAAGGTGGTGACCAGCGCCCTGTCGTCGGCCAGCATCATCCATGCAAACAGCCGTTCGTGCAGATCGCGTGCCAGCGCGTCGCGGCGTGCGGCCACCGGGCCGTGAGCCCAGTCCCAGACGCACAGATCAGCCATGCAGCCGGGTTCGAGGCGGCCGATCTCGCCGTCGAGTCGCAGCGCCTGCGCGGCGCCCAGCGTGGCGGCATGCAGCGCCTTGAACGCGCTCAGCTTCTCGCCACGCAGCGCCTGCACCTTGTAGGCATCGGCCAGCGTGCGCGGGATCGACAGCTGCGTGCCGCCACCCACGTCGCTGGCGATCGTGACGGCCACGCCGGCCTCGTGCAGCGCGCGCCAGTCCATCAACCCGCTGCCGAGGAAGAGATTCGAGCTCGGACTGTGCGCGATCTGTGCTCCAGTGTCGGCAAGCCGGCGACGATCGGTGTCGTCGAGCCAGATGCCGTGTGCCAGCACGCTGCGCTCGCCGAGCAGGCCGTGTTGGTCGTACACGTCGAGATAGCTGCGTGAGTCCGGAAACAGGCGCGCGATCCACGCCACTTCGGCCTGGTTCTCGGCCACGTGGGTCTGCAGATACAGGCCGTCGTGCCGCTTCAGCAGCGCGCCGGCCATCGCCAACTGCTCCGGCGTACTGGTGGCGGCGAAGCGCGGCGTCACCGCATACGCCAGCCGCCCCTGGCCATGCCAGCGCCGGATCAGCGCCTCGCAGTCGCGTTCCGACTGGGTCACATCGTCGCGCAGGTCGTCGGGCGCATGCCGGTCCATCATCACCTTGCCGGTGACGAGGCGCATGCCGTGCGCATGCGCCGCGCCGAACAGCGCGTCGGCCGAGGCCCTGTGCACCGTCGGGAACACCACCGCCGCGGTGGTGCCGTTCGCGAGCAGCGCCGAGACGAACGCTTCGGCCGCCTGCGCGGCATGCGCCGGCTCGGCATGGCGTGCCTCGGCCGGGAAGGTGTAGCGCTCGAGCCAGTCGAGCAGCTCGGTGCCGTAGGAGGCGATCACGTCGAGCTGCGCGCTGTGCACATGGGTGTCGATGAAGCCCGGCATCAACAGCCGGCCGCGGTGATCGTGCCGGGGCCAGTCGGCGCCGGGTGGCTGCTCCGGCGGCAGCACGCCGGCGATGCGCTCGCCGTCGATCAGCAACCAGTGGTCGGGCCGGTAGCGCACCGCGGCATCGCTCGGTGCGCCGAGCCCGGGATCCCCGGTGAAGTCGAGCAGGTCTGCCTGCATCGCGCACCGTGACGGTGTCCGAGGCCTGGCGTGCATGGTGCGACCCGGTGTCATGCGCGTGCCCGCCGTCCGCGCTGCGGCGTCGTCGTCGCACCGATGTCCTGGGCCGCCTCGCGCACCTGTTCGCGCAGCCAGCGCTGCGCCGGAGAACGGTGCGTCAGGTCGTGCCAGAGCTGGTAATACACCAGCGGCGGAAACTCGACCGGGCAACGCACGATACGAACCGGCAAGACATCGACATAGCGGTTGCAGAACTGCCGCCCGGTGGTCAGCACCAGCAGGCTCTGCGCCACCATCAGCGGAATCAGGCCGAAGTGCGCACTGCGCACGCTGATCGTGCGCACCAGCGCGCGGGCGGCCAGATGCTGGTCGATGACGCCGACCGCGCCCGGATGCAGCTCCGACGGCGCCACATGATCGGCTGCCAGGTAGCGCGCAATGTTCCAGTCGCGCGCGCGCACGGCCGGGTGCCGTTCGCTGACCAGGCACACCACCTCGTCGACGATCAGGCGCCCCAGGTGCAGCTCGCCCGGCGGCTCGAGCCAGTTGCCGATCACCAGGTCCACGTCGCCGGCCGCGAGGCTGCGGCGGTAGTCGAAGTCGCGCGACAGCGGCACGAATTCGATCTTTGCCGACGGCGCGCGCTCCTTCAGCCGCGCCACCAGCGCCGGCAGGAACAATGGGTCGAGGTAGTCGCTCGCCGCCACGCGGAACACCGCGCCGGCGCTGGCCGCATCGAAGGCATGGGTCCGCGCGTGTCCGGCGAACAGCCGCTCGGCCTGGTGCAGCAGGTCGGCAGCCGGCTGCAGCAAGGCGAGCGCGGTGTCGGTCGGCGCCATGCCGGCGCCGGAGCGCACCAGCAGCGGATCGCCCGTGAGCTCGCGCAAACGTCGCAGCTGCGCGCTCACGGCGGGCTGGGTGGTGCGCAGCCGCAGGGCGGCGCGCGAGACGCTGCGTTCGCTGATCACCGTGTGCAAGACCCTCACGAGGTGAAGCTCGATCTTGTCGAAATCCTCGCGCCGCGCCATATCGCCGGCAATATATCCATCATGGGAATGGCCGTATACCGGTGGCGACCCGGCCGCGGTAGTGTTAGCGTGTCCATCCGCCAAGTCGCTCAACTTCTCGCCCATGTCCGCACGCCCGATCCGCTTCTTCCATCGTGGCCGCATCGTCGAGGTCGGCGCCGTGTCGCCGACACGCACGGTGCTGCAGTGGCTGCGCGAGGACCAACGCGCCACCGGCACCAAGGAGGGCTGCGCCGAGGGCGACTGCGGTGCCTGCACGGTGCTGGTGGGCGAACTCGACGAGCGCGGCGGATTGCGGCTCGAATCGGTGAACGCCTGCATCCGCTTCCTGCCCACGCTCGACGGCAAGGCCCTGTTCACCGTGGAGGACCTGCCCGCCAGCCCCGGCCACCGCCTGCATCCGGCGCAGCAGGCGATGGTCGAGTGCCACGGCTCGCAATGCGGCTTCTGCACGCCGGGCTTCGTGATGTCGCTCGCCGGCTGCTACGAGCGGCACCAGGCAAGCGGCACGCGGCCCACCCGGCAGCAGCTCGCCGACGAGCTGTCGGGCAATCTGTGCCGCTGCACCGGCTATCGGCCGATCCTCGATGCGGGCGAGCGCATGTTCGACTCGCCGACCGCGCGGCTGCCGCTCGCGGCGGCCACCGATGCATTGCGCGCACTCGGCGGTGAACCGCTGGACCATGCCGGCCCGAGCGCCACGGTGGCCGGGCGCAGCGATCACTTCCACGCCCCGCGCACGCTGGCGCAGCTCGCCGCGCTGCGTGTCGCCAAGCCGCAGGCCCGGCTGGTCGCCGGGGCGACCGACGTGGGCCTGTGGGTCAACAAGCAGCACCGCGACCTGGGTGACATGATCTACCTCGGCGACGTGGCCGAACTGCGGCGCATCGAGGTCGACGGCGCGCTGCTGCGCATCGGCGCCGCAGCGTCGCTCGAAGACGCCTGGTCGGCGCTGGCCCAGCGCTGGCCCTCGCTCACCGAAGCCTGGCTGCGCTTTGCCTCGCCGCCGATCCGCCACGCCGGCACCCTGGGCGGGAACGTGGCCAACGGCTCGCCGATCGGCGACAGCGCACCGGTGCTGATCGCACTCGACGCGTTGCTCGTGCTGCGCCAGGGCGATGTCGTGCGGCGCCTGCCGCTGACCGATTTCTACGTCGACTACATGGTCAATCGCCTGCAAGCTGGCGAATTCCTGCAGGCGATCGAAGTGCCGCTCGCGACCCAGGCCGACGCATTTCGCGCCTACAAGATCAGCAAGCGCTTCGACAGCGACATCTCGTCGGTGTTCGGCGCCTTTCGTCTGGCGCTCGACGGCGAGCGCGTGCGCGATGTGCGCCTTGCCTTCGGCGGCATGGCCGCGACCGTGCGCCGCGCCGCGCAGGCCGAGGCGGCGCTGCGCGATCAACCCTGGACAGAGGCCACGGTGGAGTCAGCCGCCGCCGCGCTGGCGAACGACTTCACCCCGCTGACCGACTTGCGCGCCGGCGCCGCCTACCGGGCGCGGGTGGCCGGCAACCTGCTGCGGCGCTTTTGGCTCGAGACGCGAGTCCGGGCGCCGCTGCCGGCCGCCGCGCTGAGCGTGTGGGCGCGCGATAACGCCTGAGTGCCGACCAGGAGCCGTCGATGAACAAGCCGCTGCCGTCCGTGGTGCTCGAGCCCGCGACAAGCTCCCCCGTGGTGGGCACGCCGGCGCCGCACGAATCGGCCCACCTGCACGTGGCGGGCGCAGCGACCTACATCGACGACCTGCCCGAGCTGGCCGGCACGCTGCATGCGGCGCTGGGCCTGTCGCCGGTGGCCCATGGCCGCCTGCGCGGCCTGGCACTCGACCGGTTGCGTGCGCTGCCCGGCGTGGTCGACGTGTTCGGCGCCGATGCGATTCCCGGCCCCAACGATTGCGGACCGATCGTGCACGACGATCCGATCCTCGCCGACGGCTCGGTGCAGTGGCTCGGCCAGCCGGTGTTCGTGGTCGTCGCAAGCACGCGCGAGGCCGCTCGGCGCGCGGCTGCGCTCGCCAAGCAGGTGATCGACGTCGAGGCGCTGCCGCCGGTGCTCACCGCCCGCGAGGCGCATGCGCGGCAGCAGTACGTGATCCCGCCGATGCACCTGACCCGCGGCGACGCCGCTGCCGCGATGGCCGCGGCGCCGCGGCGCCTCTCGGGTCAGCTCTCGGTGGGCGGGCAGGAGCAGTTCTACCTCGAAGGCCAGATCGCCTATGCAATTCCGCAGGAAGACGGCTGCCTGCTCGTGCACAGCTCGACGCAGCACCCCAGCGAGATGCAGCATGCGATCGCCCATGCGCTGCAGTTGAAGTCGCACCAGGTGCGCGTGGAATGCCGGCGCATGGGCGGCGGCTTCGGCGGCAAGGAGTCGCAGTCGGCGGTGTTCGCCTGCATCGCCGCAGTGGCCGCGCAACGGCTGAATCGCCCGGTGAAGCTGCGGCCGGACCGCGACGACGACTTCCTCGTCACCGGACGGCGCCACGGCTTCGAGTACGACTGGGAGGTCGGCTTCGACGACGACGGCCGCGTGCTCGGCGCCGAGATCACGATGATCAGCAACGCCGGCGCCACGGCGGACCTGTCGGGCCCGGTGATGACGCGCGCGCTGTGCCACTTCGACAACGCCTATTGGCTGCCGCACGTGGCCATGCACGGCTATTCGGCGAAAACCAACACACAGAGCAACACCGCGTTTCGCGGCTTCGGCGGCCCGCAGGGCGCGATCGCGATCGAGGCCATCGTCGACGCCATCGCGCGGGCGCTCGGCAAGGATCCGCTCGCGGTGCGCCGCGCCAACTTCTACGGCCCGAGCAGCGGCGGCGAGCGCAACGTCACCCCGTATGGCCAGCGCGTGGAAGACAACGTGATCCACGCGCTGGTGGACCAGCTGGTCGCCAGCAGCGACTACGCAAGCCGGCGCGACGAGGTCGCGCGCTTCAACGCCGCGAGCCCGGTGCTCAAGCGCGGCCTCGCACTGACGCCGGTGAAGTTCGGCATCTCGTTCAACGTGGCCCACTTCAACCAGGCTGGCGCGCTGGTGCATGTGTACAGCGACGGCTCGGTGCTGGTGAACCACGGCGGCACCGAGATGGGCCAGGGTCTGAACACCAAGGTCGCGCAAGTGGTCGCGCACGAGCTGGGCCTGCCGCTCGCGCAGGTGCGCTGCACCGCCACCGACACGCACAAGATCGCCAACACCTCGGCCACCGCCGCCTCCACCGGTGCCGACCTCAACGGCAAGGCGGCGCAGGACGCCGCGCGCCAGATCCGCGAGCGCCTGAGCGCCGTGGCCGCGCGGCGCTTCGGCGTGCCGGCCGGCGAGGTGGGCTTCGCACAGGGCCGCGTGCACGGCGGCACGCAATCGATGGCCTTCGCCGATCTGGTGGGGCTGGCCTACACCGAGCGTGTGCAGCTCTGGAGCGACGGCTTCTATGCCACCCCGGGCCTGCATTGGAACCGCGAGACGCTGCAGGGCAAGCCGTTCTTCTATTTCGCCTATGGCGCGGCGGTGAGCGAGGTGGTGGTCGACACGCTGACCGGCGAATCGCGTCTGCTGCGCGCCGACGTGCTGCACGACGTGGGGCGCTCGCTGAACCGGGCGATCGACCTCGGTCAGATCGAAGGCGCGTTCATCCAGGGCATGGGCTGGCTCACCACCGAAGAGCTGGTATGGCACCCCAAGACCGGGCTGCTCGCCACGCACGCGCCGTCGACCTACAAGATCCCGACCGCCAACGACTGCCCACCGGTGTTCAACGTGGGGCTCTTCGAGGCCGACAACGTGGCCGACAGCATCCACCGCAGCAAGGCGGTCGGCGAGCCGCCGCTGCTGCTGCCATTCTCGGTGTGGTTCGCGATCCGCGATGCGGTGTCCGCCATCGCGGATCACCGCGTCGATCCGCCACTGCGTGCGCCGGCCACCGCCGAGGCGGTGCTCGACGCCGTGATGGCCGTGCGCGCCGGCGGCTCGCCGCAGTGATCGTCTCGTTGCGCGAAACGGCTCAGGCCTGGCTCGCTGCCGGCCGCACCGCGGTGATCGTGGAAGTGGCCGAGTGCAAGGGCTCGGTCCCCCGCGAGACCGGCACCCGCATGCTGGTGACTGCCGAAACCGTGGCGGGCACGATCGGCGGTGGCCATCTCGAGCTGCAGGCCATAGCCGCCGCCCGCACCATGTTGCGCAGCGGCGATCCCTCCCCACGCGACCAGACGATCGCACTCGGCCCTTCGCTCGGCCAATGCTGCGGTGGCGCGTTGACGCTGCGTTATGCCCTGCTCGAGGCGCACACGCCGTGGCCGGAGCCGCCGGCCCGCTTCGCTTTGCAGCTGTACGGTGCAGGCCATGTGGGGCGCGCCATCGTGGCGCTGCTGTCGGACATCCCCTGCCGCGTGTGGTGGATCGACGAACGCGAGGCCGAGTTTCCGGCGCGCGGCGACGCGCCGCATATCGAGCGTGTCTGCGTCGAGCCGGTGGAGGCCGAGGTGGCGCAGGCACCGGCCGGCGCGTACTTCCTGGTGCTCACGCACAGTCACGAGCTCGACCTGCGCATTGCCGAGGCGATCCTGCGGCGCGGCGACTTCGGCTGGTTCGGACTGATCGGAAGCGCCACCAAGCGGGCGCGCTTCGAGCACCGCTTCGAGCAGCGCGGCATTGCCCCCGCCACGGTGGCGCGCATGGTCTGCCCGATCGGCGTGCCGGGCATCGAGGGCAAGGAACCCGAGGTGATCGCCGTGGCGGTGGTGGCTCAGCTGCTGCAGGCAAGCAGCGCCGACTGACGACTCGGACGCCGAGAAGTTCTCAGACTTGCGCCATGCGCTCGAGCGCGGCGCGGTCCAGCACGTGCACGGTGTAGCCTGCGACGTCGATCACGCCCTGGCGCGTGAAGGCCCGCAGCAGCCGCGACAGCGTCTCCGGCGCGATCGCCAGCTGCGCGGCGAGATCGCGCTTGCGCTCCGCGAGCCGCACCACGGCCTGTCCCTGCGGCGAGCCGCCGGCCGGCTTGGCGTTCTGCCGGAGCCATTGCGCCAAGCGTGCCGGCGCGGCCAGATGCATCAAGCCGTGCGTCTGCGAGGCCATCACCTGGTGTTCGCGCGCCAGGCTCTGGATCACCCGCATCGACAGCCCGGGATTGCGCTCCAGCACCTGCCGCATCGGCTCACGCGGCAGCTCGGCCACGACCGCCGGGCCGTTGGCTTGCGCGTCGGCGGCGTGATTCGCGCCGATCCATACCGAGCCCAGGTCGAGCCAAGCCGGTGCGTGGACGATGCGTTCGATCTCGAAGCCGCCGTCGGCCAAGCGCAGGCCCAGGGCGGCATCGCCTTCCACGAGCAGGACCGCGGCCTGTGCTCGCTCCTGCCGGGACATCACCGCATCGTTGCTCGCCACCCGGCGACAGCGTGCGATCGCCTCGAAGGCACGGACTTCGGCCGTCGCGGCCGACGGGCCGAGCAGCTGGCCCAGGGCTCGCGCCAGCGATGCCCCATCCACCGGCGCGTTGCGCCGGCCGGGCACGGCCTTGTTGCGCGGCAATCGCAGGCCTTGCACCGGAGGCACGGCAGCGGTGACCACCATATCGTCGGCAGCTCTCGGATCCACGGTGCGTGACAGGTCGCGATCGAAAAAGATGAATCACTGTGGTCCATCGCCGACCCCGGCCAGTTGCGCTGGATCAAGCGCACCCCATGCCCCGTTGTGAGCAGGGTCAGGCTCGCTGCAGACAATGAATCGATGGGCGTGGTTTCATCAGTGTCGATGCCGGGGCTGCGCAGCCCGGATGCCGGGTTCGAGGCGCCGTTCGAACTGCTGGCCGCCTGCCACGAGCGGGTACAGCGCTCGCTGCAGCTGCTGGGGAGGCTGCTCGACCATCTGGATAGGCATGGCGCCGACCCACAGGCGCAATCGGCCGCACACGACGTGTGGCGCTACTTCGAGCTGGCTGCACCGGCGCACCATCGCGACGAAGAGCTTCATGTGCTGCCGCTGTTGCATGCCAGCGGCGACGCCGCGCTGATCGATGCCGCCCGGCGCATCCATGCCGATCACGAGCAGATGGACAGGATCTGGCGCGAACTCGGTCCGCTGCTGCGCACGCTGGCCGACGGCCAGTGGGGTTCGGGCGATGCAAACGAATCGCCGC
>JAEUPI010000178.1 GCA_016790175.1 Burkholderiaceae bacterium
TGCCCGATGGACATGAAATCGAACTCGCCATCGCGCCGACGCTCGCGCCGGCTGCCGGCGCGCTGGTACAACGCGCGCGCCAGGCGCTCGACCTCGACGCCGAGCCCGAGCGCATCGACGAGGCGCTGGCCGCGATGCCGCTACCACCACGGCGCGGCCTGCGGGTACCGGGAGCCTTCGATGGCTTCGAGACCGCGATGCGCATCATCCTTGGGCAGCAGGTCACGGTCCAGGCGGCACGCACGCTGACGCATCGACTCGTCGCACGCTTCGGCCGCGCGATCGAAACGCCCTTCGCAGAGCTGACCTGGCTGTTTCCGAGCGCTGACACATTGGCCGAAGCCAGCGACGACGCGATCGGCTCGCTCGGAATCGTGCGTCAGCGCATCGGTGCGCTGAAGGCGCTCGCGCGAGCCGTGCGCGACGGCGACATCGAGCTGCACCGGGCCGCGCCGCTCGACGACACGCTCGCCCGCCTGCGAGAGCTGCCCGGCATCGGCGAATGGACGGCGCAGCTGGTGGCCATGCGCGTGCTGGCCTGGCCCGATGCTTTTCCCGCCAGCGACATCGGCGTGCTCAACGCATTGGGCACGCGCGACCCGAAGATCGCCACCACGCTGGCCCAACCCTGGCAACCCTGGCGCAGCTATGCCGTGATGCGGCTGTGGCACGCCCTGGAGGAACACGCATGACGCATCCCGACCTCATCGCCCAGGGCCGCCTGGACTCGCCGCTCGGCCCGCTGCTGCTCGGTGCCACCCGCAAGGGCCTGGCCCACCTGTGGTTCGTCGACCCCGAATACCACGAGACCAACGAGCTCGACGCGCCCGAGGATCCAGCCAACGCGTTCATCGCCGAAGCGATCGACGAGCTGCAGGCGTATTGGCGTGGCCGCTGTCCGGCGCGGTTCCGCGTACGGCTCGACCTGCACGGCACGGCCTTTCAGCGTGCGGTGTGGCACGAGCTGCTGAAGGTGCCTCCCGGCCGCACCAGCACCTATGGCGAGGTCGCGCGTGCCGTTGGTGCGCCGCAGGCGGCTCGCGCCGCCGGTGCCGCGATCGGTCGCAACCCGGTGGCGATCATCGTGCCGTGCCACCGCATCATCGGTCGCGACGGTTCGCTCACCGGCTTCGCCAGCGGACTGCCGCGCAAGGAACGGCTGCTGCAGCACGAGGGCGCACTGCTGGTATGAGTGCGGCCAACGAATGAAGAGCAGCGATATCGGCGAGCTGGTGCTGCTTGCCGCACTGTGGGGCGCGTCGTTCCTGTTCATGCGCATGGGCGCGGCGGAGTTCGGTCCGGCTCCGCTGGCCGCCGTGCGGTGCGGCGTCGCGGCCGCGTTGTTGCTCGCGTTGCTGGCGGCTCGGGGCGAGCTTGCGCCTTTGCGCGCCGACTGGCGCCGCGTCGGTGCCGTCGGGCTCACGAATTCGGCGCTGCCCTTCCTGTGCTTCGGCGTGGCGGCGCTCGCGATCGAGGCCGGCCTGTCGGCGATCTTCAACGCCGCCACGCCGCTGTGGACGGCGTTCATCGCCGCCCTGCTGTGGCGCGAGCGCCTGGCGGGCCTGCGCTGGCTCGGTCTGATCATCGGCCTCGCGGGCGTGGTGTGGCTGGCGTGGGACCGCGCGGGGCTGAAGGCCGGGTCGCACGGCGTGAGCCCGGCCATGGCGATCGGCGCCTGCCTGCTGGCCACCGCGCTGTATGGCTGGTCGGCCAACTATGCCAAACGGCGGCTCGCGCATGTGCCGCCGATGGCCCTTGCCGCGGGCAGCCAGAGCGGTGCGGCGCTGGCGCTCGTGATCCCGGCAGGGCTTACCTGGCCTGCAAACAACCCGGGCACAAGCGCCTGGCTGGCGACGATCGCGCTGGCCGTGCTGTGCACCGCGCTCGCCTACATCCTGTACTTCCGCCTGATCGCGCACGCCGGCGCCACCAACGCGAGCGCGGTGACCTTCCTGATCCCCGCATTCGCCGTCGGCTGGGGCTGGCTGTTTCTCGACGAGACGATCAGCGTCACCGTGGTCGCGGCCTGCGGTGTGATCCTCGCGGGCACGTCGCTGGCGATGGGGTTGCCGCCCCGACGATCAGCCTAGCCGGCGCAATGCCTGGTCGAGGTCGGCGATCAGGTCGGCCGGCGCTTCGAGCCCGATCGAGAAGCGCACCAGATGACCGTCGTAGCGGGCCGCGTCGCCGCGCATGGCTTTCAGGTCGTACGGCACCACGAGACTGACTGGCCCCGCCCACGAGTAGCCGAGCTTGAACAGGCGCAGCGCATCGACGAATGCGTCCACGCGCGCGCCCGGCAGCGCCGGATCGAGAATGATCGAGAACAGGCCCGCCGCGTCGCGGCACAGCGACGCCCAATGCTCGTGGCCCGGTGAGCCCGGCAGGGCCGGATGCAGCACATGCCTCACGGCCGGCTGCCGCTTCAGCCAGGCGGCCACCTGCCGCGCCGATGCATCGTGCGCGCGATAACGCAGCTCCAGCGTCGGCAGCGAGCGCAGCAGGAACTCCGCGTCGTTGGCGGCGACGCCAGTGCCCAGGCGCATGTGGGCCAGCAGCAGCTGGTGGTGCAGCTTCTCGTCGCGGGTGACCACCGAGCCCATCAGCAGGTCGGCGCCGCCGGACGGGTACTTGGTGAGGGCATGCATGCACAGATCGACGCCGAGCCCCTCGCCGAGCTCGAACGCGCGAAAGGCCACGCCCGCGCCCCAGGTGTTGTCGAGCGCCGTGAGCACGCCCCGCTCGCGCGCGGCGCGCACCAGCGCGCTCAGGTCGGGAAACTCCATCGTGATCGAGCCCGGCGCCTCGAGCCAGACGAGCTTCGTGCGTGGACCGATCATCGCGGCAAGCGCGGCCGCATCCATCGGGTCGTAGAGGCGATGCGTGACGCCCCAGTCGGCGAGCAGCGTGCGCGCCATCTCGCGCGACGGGCCGTACACGTTGTCCGGCAGCAGCACCTCGTCACCGGAGCGCAGCAGCGCGACGTTCACGGTGGCGATCGCCGCCAGGCCGCTGGGTGCGAGCGCGCAGAAGCGGCCGCCTTCCATCGTGGCCAGCCGCTCCTCGAGCGTGAAGGTGGTCGGCGTGCCATGCAGCCCGTAGGTGTAGCCGTTCTTGTAGCGCCAGTCGCGCGCGCGCAGCGCGGCCACGTTCGGAAAGATCACCGTCGAGGCCTTGAACACGCCGGGCGGTACTGCGCCAAAGCCGCCAGGCGGTTCATAGCTGTGATGGATCAACTCGGTCGAGAGATGCGTCAACGATTCGCTCATATCGGTTCTGCGATCAGATCGTGTCCATCGGTGGCCACCACGCGCGCCTGCGTGAAGTTGCCGACCTTGAGCTGCTTGGACGCCTTGGCCGGTGGCAACAGGCGGACGACGCCGTCGATCTCCGGCGCATCGGCATAGGTCCGCCCGGTGCCTCCCTTGCGGCCCATGGCCGGCGCCGCATCGATCAGCACCTGCATCTGCGCGCCGATGCGGCGCCGCAGCCGTTGCACCGAGGCGGCCTCCGCCACCGCCATGAAGCGCGTGCGGCGTTCCTCGCGCACCGCGGCGGGCAACGCGCCGGGCAGCTCGTTGGCCGCCGCGCCGGTGACTGGCGAGTAGGCGAAACAACCCGCACGGTCGATGTCGGCTTCGCGCACGAAGTCGAGCAAAGCCTCGAACTCCGCTTCGGTCTCGCCCGGAAAGCCGGCGATGAAGGTCGAACGCACCACCAGCTGCGGGCAGATCTCGCGCCATCGTGCGAGCCGCTCGAGATTGCGCTCGCCGCTGGCCGGCCGCTTCATGCGCCGGAGCACGTCGGGGTGCGCATGCTGGAACGGCACGTCCAGGTAGGGCAGGATGCGCCCTTCGGCCATCAGCGGCAGCACCTCGTCGACATGCGGGTATGGATACACGTAGTGCAGCCTCACCCAGGCCCCGTGCGGCTCCGCCAGCAGCGCCAGCTGCTCGCACAGGTCGAGCAGACGCGTCTTCACCGGTCGGCCGTCGAAGAAGCCGGTGCGGTATTTCAGGTCGACGCCGTAGGCGCTGGTGTCCTGGCTGACGACGAGCAGCTCCTTCACCCCGGCCTCGAACAGCGCACGCGCCTCGGCGAGCACCTCGCCCACCGGGCGAGACACCAGGTCGCCGCGCATCGACGGAATGATGCAGAACGTGCAGCGATGGTTGCAGCCCTCGCTGATCTTGAGATAGGCGTAATGCTTCGGTGTGAGCTTGATGCCCTGCGGCGGCACCAGATCGACGAACGGGTCGTGCGGCCTCGGGCAATGCGCGTGCACGGCATCCATCACCTCCTGCGTGGCATGCGGCCCGGTGACGGCGAGCACCAACGGGTGCACCTCGCGCACCAGCGCATCGCCCGAGGCGCCGGAGCGGGCGCCGAGGCAGCCGGTGACGATCACGCGCCCGTTCTCGGTCAGCGCGTCGCCGATCGCATCGAGACTCTCCTGCACCGCGGCGTCGATGAAGCCGCAGGTGTTGACGATCACGAGGTCGGCGCCGGCATAACTCCGGGCCGTGCGGTAACCCTCAGCGCTCAGCTGAGTGAGGATGAGCTCGGAATCCGTCAGCGCCTTCGGGCAACCCAGCGAGACGAATCCGATGGTCGGCGGATCATCCAACGACCGGCTCAACGCTTGGCGCCAGGAAAGCCCGGCACGCCCGGGAACAGCGAGCCGGCCTGCTTCTGCATCTGCTCCTGCATCTGCGCGAACAGTGCCTTGCTCTGTTCGAGGTAGTTGTTCATCAGACCCTGCATGATCGGCGTCTGCCGATTCATCATCTGGGTCCAGGCTTCGGGCGCGAAGGCCTTGGCGTCGAACACGCCGCCGGTCTGCTCGCTGAAACGCCGCTGAGCGTCGGCGAAGGCCTGCATGTGCTTCTCGAGGTACTCGCCCATCACGCCCTGCATCGCATGTCCGTAGAAACGGATGATCTGGGCCAGCGTCTGCGTGCTGAACATCGGCACGCTGCCTGCCTCCTCCTCGAGGATGATCTGCAGCAGGATGCTGCGCGTGAGGTCGTCGCCGCTCTTCGCGTCGCGCACCTCGAAGTCCTCGCCGTCGAGCACCATCTTCTTCACGTCCGCCAGCGTGATGTAGCTGCTGGAGCGCGTGTCATACAGGCGTCGGTTGGGATACTTCTTGAGCACGCGCGGACCCTTGGCGGCAGGCCCTGATTCGGCAGCGCGGCGGGTGGCTGACATCGCGGGTGACTCCTTGTGCAGTGCGCCATGATTCTAGGCGGCGGCGCAGGCAGCGCCTCATCGCCTTGCAGCCGGGTTTCCCCAGGGCACGGCACGGCAGACGAAAGAGAGCCGGGCCCGGCGAACGACCGGGCCCGGCATCTGGCATCTGGTAGGCGCGAGTGGACTCGAACCACCGACCCCCACCATGTCAAGGTGGTGCTCTAACCAGCTGAGCTACGCGCCTGGAAGAGAGCGAGGATTCTAGCAGCGCACCATCTCATCGGGTCACAGGCGCCGCGCGCTGCGCACGCCCGACAGGCGCGACACCTGCTGCAGCACGCCGGCCAGACGTTGCGCATCGTCGATCTCGACCGTCACCTCCAGCCGAACCAGCGGTCCCGCGGGGCCGCGAACGGTTTGCGGTCGTGCCGACGTGAGATTCATGCGTTCCTTGGCGAAAAGTTCGGACACATCGCGCAGCAGGCTCGGTCGGTCGCTGGCATCGATGACCACCTGCACCGGATACATCGCCGCCGGGTTGCCACCCGGCGCGCCCCAGGCGACGGCGATCGCACGCTCGGGATTCACGCGCAGCATCTGACGGTAGTTGCTGCAATGGCTGCGGTGAATGGCCACGCCCTTGCCGCGCGTGACATAACCGGCGATGGCATCGGGCGGCGCCGGCCGGCAGCAACGTGCCAGCGACGTCATCAGCGATTCGACGCCGACCACCAACACGCCGCCCTCGGTCGCCCGCGTGCGGCGCAGCGCGATGCCTTCGGCCGGCGGCGGTGGCTCGGCGGGCTTGAGCAGCGCCTCGATCGAGCGCAGCGAGAACTCGTCCTTGCCCACCACCTCGAACAAGGCGTCGGCACCCTTGAAGCCGAGGCGCGTGGCCAGGTCGTCGAGCTTGAGCGCGGTCTTGCCCTCGCGCTGCAACAGCCTCTCCACCAATTCGCGGCCGCGCGCGATCGTGGCGGCCTGGGCCTGCGCATTGAACCAGGCGCGCACCTTGGCCCGTGCGCGCGGGCTCTTGAGGAAGCCGAGCTCGGGGTTGAGCCAGTCGAGCGACGGCCCGCCCTCCTTGGCGGCGGTGACCTCCACGGTCTGCCCGTTGACCAGCGCCGTGTTCAGCGGTACCAGCGCGCCGTCGACGCGTGCACCGCGGCAGCGATGCCCCAGATCGGTGTGCAGCGCGTAGGCAAAGTCCACGGGAGTGCCGCCGGCGGGCAATTCGATCACCGTGGCCTGCGGCGTGAAGACGAAGATGCGGTCGTCGAACCCGGGCCCGCCCGAGCCCGCCGCCTGCGCCGCGTGGTCACGCTCCCAGGCGAGCAACTGCTGCAACACCGCCTTGCGCGCAACGGCCACACGTTCCTCGAACGCGCCGGCCGCGGCCACTCCGGCATAGCCGCGCGCACCGGCCTCCTTGTAGGCCCAGTGCGCGGCCACGCCGTGTTCGGCATGGTCGTGCATCGCGCGCGTACGGATCTGGATCTCGATCGAACGCCCCTCGTCGTCGAGCACCACGGTGTGCAGAGACTGGTAGCCGTTGGCCTTCGGTCGCGCAATGTAGTCGTCGTACTGCCCCGGCACCGGCCGGTAGTGCGCATGGACGCAAGACAGTGCGGCATAACAGTCCGGCACGTCACCCACGATCACCCGCAGCGCGCGCAGGTCGAAGATCTGCGACAGCCCGAGCTGCTTACCCTGCATCTTCTTCCAGATGCTGTACAGGTGCTTGGGCCGGCCCTGCACCTCGGCCGACACGCCGGCTTCGCGCAGCCAGGCCATCAGGCGCCCGCGCTCCGCCTCGATCGCACGCTCGCGATCCGCGCGTGTTTCGTCGAGCTGGCGTGCGATCGCCGTGTAATCGACCGGCTGCAGGAATCTGAATGCCAGGTCTTCGAGCTCCCACTTGATCTGCCAGATGCCCAGCCGGTTCGCCAACGGCGCGAACACCTGCTGCGACTCCAGCGCCAGATCGGCGGGGCAAGGGGTCTTCGATGCCGCGTACCAGCGCAGCGTCTGCAGCCTGGACGCCAATCGCAGCAGCACGACCCGCAGGTCGCGCGAGAACGCGAGCAGCATCTTGCGCACGCGCTCGGTCTGCAGTTCGCGACGTTCCGCCTCCACGCTCGCCTGCCGTGCCGCGCGCTGGATCTGCACCAGCTTGCGCGTGTGCTCCACCAGACTGGCGTAGGAATCGCCGAAGGCCTTGCGAACGACCTCCTCGGGACGCTGCAGAAAGTCTCCCGCATAGACCAGGTAGACCGACGCGCGCATCGACGGCGCCGCCCCCACGGCCTGCAGGATCGCAGCCACGCCATCGGCATGTGCGAGCGCGCCTTCGCCGGTGTCGAGCTGCTGGGCCGCCAGCAGCGGCTCGGCAAAGGCCCGCGCACGCGCCAGCTCGGCCGGGCCGGGGGCCGCCGGCACGTCCGGCACCAACACCGGGACATCGGCCGCCGACTCGGCGATCTGCAGGATCGGCGCTGCACCCGCCTCGGGGCGCAGGGCAAGCGTCTTCATGATGCGAGCAGGAACTCCCGCACGGCGTGCACCTGCTCGGGCTGCACCAGCATCGGTGCATGGCCGACGCCGGCAAACTCCACCAGCTTCGCATGCGGGCCGCGTTCGGTCATCGCCTTCGCCGTCGCAGGAGACAGCAGATCCGATTCGGCACCACGCAGCAACAGCGTCGGGCAACGCAGACCGTCGTAGCTCTTCCACAGCGCGGCCTCGCCGGCCGCGGCCATCTGCGGCGTGATGGCCTTGAACGGCACCGCGATCGCCGGATCGGAGCGCGGCACAAGCCACTGCCCGTCGCGTTTGAGTTGCGGCTCGGTCAGCGCCAGCCACTGCTCGCGTGTGTGCGGTCCGAAGCCGGTGGAGATGCTCCAAAGTGCGTCGGCGGCTTCGTCGAGCGTCTGCCACTGCGCCGTGCGGCCGATGTAGCTGCCGATGCGCGCGATCGCCGCGGGTTCGATCACCGGGCCCACATCGTTGAGCACCAGGCGCTGCACGGGCGAACCCGGCAATGCGGCCAGGCCGAGACCGATCAGCCCGCCCATCGACGTGCCGACCCAGTGCAGCACCTCGGCGTCGAGCCGCGCGAGCATCGTCACCGTATCGGCCACGTAGCTCGGGATCACATAGCCCATCGGATCGGCGAGCCAATCGCTGCGGCCGCGGCCGACCACATCGGGGCAGACGACGCGATACCGATCGCTCATCGCGCGGGCCAGTGTGTCGAAGTCGCGTCCCTGTCGGCTCAGGCCGTGTGCGCAGACGAGCACCCGGCGGTTCGCGGGGTCGCCCCACTCCCAGTAGGCCATGCGGTGCAGGCCCTTGGCGTCGAGGCATTGCACATGGTTCAAACGCGGCTCGGTCACGCTGGGATCTCCTTGTCGATAATGATCCTAACAATCTCGCGGAGTGAATTCCTCATGTTGAAAGGCAAGACGGCGCTGGTCACCGGCTCCACCAGCGGCATCGGGCTCGGCATCGCTCTGGCTCTGGCCAGGGAGGGTGCCCATGTGATGCTCAACGGCTTCGGCGATACCGAGCCGGCCCGGCGCGGCGTGGCCGCGCTGGGCGTGAAGGTCGGCTACCACGGCGCCGACATGAGCAAACCAGCCGAGATCGAAGCCATGGTGCGCGCCTGCGAGGCGGAGTTCGGCGCGGTGGACATCCTCGTCAACAACGCCGGCATCCAGCATGTGGCTGCGGTGGAGGACTTCCCGCCCGAGCGCTGGGACGCGATCATCGCGATCAATCTGTCGTCGGCGTTCCACACCACGCGGCTGGCCCTTCCGGGCATGAAACGCCGCAACTGGGGCCGCATCCTGAACGTCGCCTCCACGCATGGCCTCGTGGCCTCGGCGCAGAAGTCGGCCTACGTGGCGAGCAAGCATGGCATCGTCGGCTTCACCAAGAGCGTGGCGCTCGAGACGGCCACGACCGGCATCACCGTCAATGCGATCTGCCCGGGCTGGGTGTTGACGCCTCTGGTGCAGAAGCAGGTCGATGCGCGTGCGGCGCAGGCCGGAGTCGACCAGGCCGAGGCCAAGCGTCAGCTGCTCGCCGAGAAGCAGCCCTCGCTGCAGTTCACCACGCCCGAACAGCTGGGCGGCCTGGCGGTCTTTCTCTGCTCGAGCGCGGCCGACAACGTGCGCGGCGTGGCCTGGAACATGGACGGCGGCTGGGTGGCCCAATAGGCGGGCGATGGGCGGCCACCCACCCCGCGGCATCACGGTCCCTCAACGCGTCATCAGTACGCTGCCGTTCACGGTTGCCACCACGTTGGCGCGGCCGGCTTCGATCGGCACTGATTCGTCCGACGCCATCGCGGCCGACATGGCCTTCGCGCGCACGATGGGCTGCGGCAGGTGCGGCGATTCGCTGCTGACGTTGACTTCGCGGATCACGAAGTTCGCATAGCCGAACTGGCGCGCATAGTCACCGGCCCGCGCGCGAAAGCGTGTGATGGCCTGGGCCGCGGCGTCGGATTCTGCCTTTTCGCGTGTATCGCGCGCCAGCGAATAGGCCACTCGCGACACGGCGACCGAGTTCAGCCGGCCAGCCAATTGGGCGATTGCGCTCATGTCGCGCCCGTCGATCACCAGCTCCGCCTGCCCCACCCAGGCGCTGATGACGCCCTTGTTCGAATAGCGCGGCGACAACTGGAACTGGCCCGTCCGAACTTCGAGCTGGCCCGGGCGCACGGCTCGTCGCGCATCTGCCAGCGCGGCATCGATGGCCTGCCGCAGCTGCGTCTGGACGGCACCGGGTTCAGCGCCCTCGCGCACCGCCTGAAGCGTGATGGCCAGCGTGTCGAACGGCACCTCGACCACGGCCGATGCCGCGATCGACAACATGTCGCGCGGCGGTGCGGACTCGGCACCCTGCGCGGCAGCCAAGCCGGCTGTCAGCAGGGCGACGGTGACGATCGATCGGTGCATGGTGGACTCTCCAGAAGAAGTTGTAACAAGATGACACGAGCGGGACCTGTGCCGCCTGTCGCCTTGAACGCGCCGGCCGTCGATCCGGGGTCGGAATCCGGTTCCGCTGCCTGGGAGTTCTGGGCGTGTTCCAGTTCACGTTTGGGGCGGCCAGCCCAGAAATAGATGTAACAGAGGGTCGTTTATCCCCGTTTCAGGGGGGTACGAACCGGCACAATGCCACTGTTACAAATTTGGAGCTGCGAGCGCATGAACACCCCCGCCAACACTCGCCCTGACCGCATCGTGGTGGTCGACGACGATGCGCGGATCCGCGATCTGTTGCGGCGCTACCTCACCCAGGAGGGCTTCGAAGTCCTGCTGGCCGAGGATGCCAAGGCACTGAACCGCATCCTGACCCGCGAGACGATCGACCTGATCGTGCTCGACCTGATGCTGCCCGGCGAGGACGGCTTGTCCATCTGCCGGCGTCTGCGTGCCGCCAACGACGTCACGCCGATCATCATGCTGACGGCCAAGGTCGAAGACGTCGACCGCATCGTCGGCCTCGAGGTGGGTGCCGACGACTACCTGCCCAAGCCGTTCAATCCGCGCGAACTCCTGGCGCGCGTGCATGCCGTGCTGCGCCGCCGTCCGGCGATGGAAGCCCCGGGCGCGCCGTCCAAGGAGGCACAGTCGGTGAGCTTCGGCCCGTTCGAATTCGACCTTTCGCTGCGCCGCCTGACCAAGAACGGGGAGCAGATTGCACTGACGACCGGCGAATTCTCGATGCTCAAGGCGCTGGTGCGCCATCCGCGTCAGCCCCTGTCGCGCGACAAGCTGGCCCAGCTGGCGCGCGGTCGCGAGTTCGAGCCCTTCGACCGCAGCCTCGACGTTCAGATCTCGCGCCTGCGCAAGATGATCGAGGCCGATCCCTCGCAGCCGCGCTATATCCAGACGGTCTGGGGCGTGGGCTACGTGTTCGTGCCGGACGGCGCGAATTGATGCGCCGCTGGCGCGGGCACTGAGATGCCCCGCTCGCAAGGCGTCGCGCTCAGCCTCTTCTGGCGGACCTTCGCGCTGCTCGCGATCCTGCTCGGCAGCGGGATCGTCGCCTGGGTGTGGACGCTGCGTGCGCTGGAGTTCGAGCCGCGCGCGGTGGCGGCCTCGCAGCAGATCGCCAGCCTGGTGAACCTGGCGCGCGCCGCGCTGCACCACAGCGATGCGATCAACCGGGTGGCGCTGGTGAAGACGCTCTCGGCGCAGGAGGCGATCCGCATCGCGCCGCACGAGCCGACCGACAAGTGGGTTGCCTTCGAAGAAGACCGCTTCACGCGGGTGGTGGCCGGCGAACTGCGCAGCCGCCTCGGCAGCGAGACCATCGTGGCCAAGAGCGTCAACGGTCAGCCCGGCCTGTGGGTCGGCTTCGCGATCGAGAAGGACAGCTGGTGGCTGCAGACCGAGCTCGGGCGCGTGCGCGCGCTGACCGGCGGCACCTGGTTCGTCTGGGTCGGCATCGCGTTGCTGGCCACGGTGTTCGGCTCGGTGGCGATTGCGCGCCTGATCAACCAGCCGCTGCGCGAGCTGTCGTTCGCTGCCAGCCGCATCCGCGAGGGCGAGTTCGACTCCCGCCTTGACGAAAACACCATGACCAGCGAGATCCGCGAGGTCAATCGCGGCTTCAACCGCATGGCGCGCGAACTCGCCAAGGTGGAGGAAGACCGCGCGGTGATGCTCGCCGGCATCAGCCACGACCTGCGCACGCCGCTGGCGCGCCTGCGTCTGGAAGCCGAGATGAGCGTGCACGACGAGGAGGCGCAGCGCAACATGGCGATGGACATCGACCAACTCGATGCCATCATCGACAAGTTCATGGATTACGCGCGGCCGAGCGAGACCAAGCTCAAGCCCGTGAACCTCGCGCAGGTGATCGACCGCGAGGCCCAGGGCTTCCGCGACCCAACCACGATCCGCATCACCAGCAAGGTGGCGATCGACCTGTCGGTGATGGCCGACGACATCGAACTCGGCCGCGTGTTCGCCAACCTGTTCGAGAACGCCCGGCGCTACGGCCGCACGATCGACACCGGAGTCGCCAACGTGCAGGTCGGCTATGCGCGCACCGGCCCGTGGGTGATCGTGAGCGTGCGCGACCATGGCCCCGGCGTGCCGCAGGAAAAGCTGAGCCAGCTCACGACGCCGTTCTTCCGCGGCGATGCGGCGCGCACGGCCGCCACCGGCGCCGGACTCGGACTGGCCATCGTCGAGAAGGCGCTCGCCCGCATGGGCGGCGCCCTCGAACTCGCCAACGCGTCCGACGGCGGACTGGTGGCGCACATCCGCCTGAAGCGCGCACCCTGAAGTTCACGCCCGCGAGAGCAGCACCACCGCGCGCGCCTCGATCGCCTTGCCCTCACCCACCGGCCCCATCTTCTCGGCCGTCTTGGCCTTCACGTTGATCTGCCCTGCTGCCACGCCCAGGGCCTCGGCGATGCGGGTACACATCGCGGACATGTAAGGCGCCAGCTTCGGCGCCTGCGCGACGATCGTCGAGTCGACGTTCACGATCTCGTAGCCTGCGCTGCGCACGCGCCGCGCCGCCTCGGCCAGCAGCCGGTGTGAATCGGCGCCCTTGAATGCCGCGTCGGTATCGGGAAAGTGACGACCGATGTCGCCGAGCGCGGCAGCGCCGAAAAGCGCGTCGGTGATCGCGTGCAGCAGCGCATCGCCGTCCGAATGAGCCTCGAGGCCGTGTGTGTGCGGAATCGTCAGCCCACCGAGCACCAGCGGCCGGCCGGGCACCAGCGCGTGGATGTCCCAGCCTTCCCCGAACCGAAATCCTTGGACTGGCATGGTCGCCTCCCCGGTCGTTGCCGATCGCTCGCGAGCCGCCAGCAACGCCGACGCACGCGCGAAGTCTTCGGGCCATGTGATCTTCAGGTTGTTCGCATCGCCGGTCACCAGTCGCGGTTGCAGACCGAGAGCCTCGACCGCACTCGCCTCGTCGGTGACGTTGGCTCCGGCCCGCTGCAGCCCCTGCGCCAGCAGGCCGAGGCGAAACATCTGCGGCGTCTGCGCCGCCCACTTGTCGGTGCGATCGATCGTGCCGCTCACACGACCGTCACGCGCGCTCTTCAGCGTGTCACCCACGGGCCATGCGAGCAGGCCGCCCGCCTCGTCGTCGATGCAGGCCTTGATCAGCCTCTCGACCGAAGCCGGCTCGACGAGGCAGCGAGCCGCATCGTGAACAAGCACCCAATCGTCGTCGACGGCACCCCGTTCGCGCAACGCCTTCAGGCCCGCCGCCACCGTTGCCGCGCGAGTGTCGCCGCCGCAGCGCGCCACCCAGCGGGCATCGATCGACTCGTCGCACATCGCTTCGTCGAACCAGACATCCCGCTCCGCGATCACGATCAGCACGCCCTGCAATCGCGACACCTGCTGCAGCGCAGCCAGCGTGTGCGCCACCATCGGCCGGCCGGCCAGGTTCGCATACTGCTTCGGCATGGCAGTGCCTGCGCGTGCACCGATCCCGGCGCAAGGCACCAGCGCAAACAGCCGAGGTTCGCGCGATGTGCCGCTCGTTGTCATCACAGCGATTCTAGAATTGCTTCCGCGCGACGACTCGCGACTCGGTGCCCGCGGATGCTCCCGGTGACGACCGCCCCGGGTCGCCCCACGTTGCTGCCGATGCTGCCACCCGCCCTCGCTCCCGGAAGACGCACCACGCTGCCGATGCCGCCCGGTTCGGGCGACGCGCTGCTGCTCGCACAGGTCGCGCAGGCGCGTGCCAGCGGCTCGGCCCCGATGGTCGTCGTGACCGCGGAACCGTTCGATGCGCAGCGCCTCGCCGACGAGATCCCGTTCTTCGCGCCCGGACTGCGCGTCGCGCTGTTCCCGGACTGGGAGACGCTGCCCTACGACACCTTCTCGCCGCACCAGGACCTGGTATCCGAACGTCTGGCCACGCTCTGGGCATTGATGCAGCGCGGACTCGACGTCGTGTTGCTGCCGGCCACGACCGCGCTCGCACGCATGGCGCCGCCGAGGTTCCTGGCCGCCACGACATTCCAGTTCAAGCAGAAGACGCAGCTCGACGAAGCCGCGCTTCGGCAACAACTGACCCTGGCCGGCTACGCCCACGTGAGCCAGGTGGTCTCACCGGGCGAATATGCCGTGCGCGGCAGCCTGATCGACCTGTTTCCGATGGGATCGGCCGTGCCGTACCGCGTCGACCTGTTCGACAGCGAGATCGATTCGATCCGCACCTTCGACCCCGATACCCAGCGCAGCCTCTATCCGGTACCCGAGCTGCGCTTGCTGCCCGGCCGGGAATTCCCGCTCGACGACGCGGCCCGCACGGCCTTTCGCGCACGCTGGCGCGAGCGGCTCGAGGGCGACCCGACGCGCAGCCGCATCTACAAGGACATCGCGGTCGGCCTTGCCGGTGCCGGCATCGAGTACTACCTGCCGCTGTTCTTCGACGAGACGGGGTCGATCCTCGACCATGCCGGTGCCGATGCGACCGTCGTCCTGCATGGCGCGGTCGACGAGGCGCTCGATCGCTTCTGGACCGACACGCGCGAGCGCCACCGCTTCCTCCAGCACGACCCCGAGCGTCCGATCCTGCCGCCGGAGGCAATCTTCCAGCGCGTCGACGAGTTCTTCGCCCGGGCCGCCCGGCACGGCGTGTTGACGCTTCGTGGCAGCGACGCGCCGACGCCCTGGGCCGCGACCGTGCCCGACGTGAGCGCCGAGCGCGGCTCACCCGAACCCCTGGGCTTGCTGCAGCGATATCTCGACTCCACGACAGACCGGGTGCTCTTCGTCGGCGAGAGCGAAGGTCGCAGGGAGAGCTTGATCGAACTCCTGCGCGACCACCACATCGCCGTCCCGAGTGTCGCGACGCTCGCCGAGTTCGACGCAACCGACGAGCGCGCGGCGATCGTGGCCACGCCGCTGGCGCGGGGATTCATCTGGCGGCGCGAAGGTGCCGCCGCGATCGCCTTCATCACCGAGTCCGAACTGTTCGCCGCAGCGCCGGGCCTGCGGCGCCGTCGCCGGCAGGAAGCCGTGAGCGACGTCGAGGCGCTGATCAAGGACCTGTCGGAACTGGCCATCGGTGATCCGGTCGTGCACGCCAATCACGGCATCGGCCGCTACCGGGGCCTGGTCCATCTGGACCTGGGCGAAGGGCCGAGCGAGTTCCTTCATCTGGTGTATGCAGACGATGCGACGCTTTACGTACCGGTGTCGCAGCTGCACCTGATCAGCCGCTACACCGGCGTCAGTGCCGACGAGGCGCCGCTGCACAAGCTCGGCTCCGGCCAGTGGGACAAGGCGCGCAGGAAGGCAGCCGAGCAGGTGCGCGATACCGCGGCCGAGCTGCTCGAGCTTTATGCCCGTCGCGCCGCACGCGAAGGACACGCGCACCGCTATGCGATGCATGACTACGAGGCCTTTGCCGCCAGTTTCGGCTTCGAGGAAACGCCCGACCAGCGCGCCGCCATCCACGCCGTGATCCAGGACATGGTGAGTCCCAAGCCGATGGACCGGCTCGTCTGCGGCGACGTCGGCTTCGGCAAGACCGAGGTCGCACTGCGCGCCGCTTTCATCGCGGTGATGGGCGGCAAGCAGGTGGCGATCCTCGCGCCCACCACGCTGCTGGCCGAGCAGCACTTCCAGACCCTCGTCGATCGCTTCGGCCGGTGGCCGGTGAAGGTGGCAGAGCTGTCGCGCTTTCGAACGGCCAAGGAGACCACAGCCGCGATCGCCGGTCTGGCCGACGGCGGCATCGACATTGCCGTGGGCACGCACAAGCTGCTGAGCAAGGACGTGCGGTTCAAGCGCCTGGGTCTGCTGGTGATCGACGAGGAGCACCGATTCGGCGTGCGCCACAAAGAGGCGATCAAGGCCCTGCGCGCCGAGGTCGACGTGCTGACGCTCACCGCCACGCCGATTCCGCGCACGCTGGGCATGGCCCTCGAGGGCCTGCGCGATCTGTCGGTGATCGCCACCGCGCCGCAGCGGCGGCTGGCGATCAAGACTTTCGTGCGCACCGAGGGCAATGGCGTGATCCGCGAGGCGGTGCTGCGCGAGCTCAAGCGCGGCGGGCAGGTCTATTTTCTGCACAACGAGGTCGAGACGATCCAGCAGCGGCGCAAGCATCTCGAGGAGCTGGTGCCCGAGGCCCGCATCGCCGTGGCCCATGGCCAGATGCCCGAGCGCGAGCTGGAACACGTGATGAGGGACTTCGTCGCCCAGCGCTTCAACCTGCTGCTGTGCTCCACGATCATCGAGACCGGCATCGACGTGGCCAGCGCCAACACCATCGTGATCAGCCGCGCCGACAAGTTCGGCCTCGCCCAGCTGCACCAGCTGCGCGGCCGCGTGGGCCGGTCGCACCATCAGGCCTATGCCTATCTGATGGTGCCCGACACGCAGTCGCTCACCAAGCAGGCGCAGGCGCGGCTCGACGCGATCCAGAGCATGGAGGAGCTCGGTTCAGGCTTCTATCTCGCGATGCACGATCTGGAAATCCGCGGCGCGGGCGAGGTGCTGGGTGAGCACCAGAGCGGCAACATGCAGGAGGTGGGCTTCCAGCTCTACAACGACATGCTGGCCGAGGCGGTGCGTGCGCTGAAGAGCGGGCGGGAGCCCGACCTGCTGTCGCCGCTGGTAGCCACCACCGAGGTCAACCTGCACGCTCCAGCACTGCTGCCCGATGGCTACTGCGGTGACGTGCACGTGCGCCTGTCGCTCTACAAACGGCTGGCCAGCGCCACGCGAGGCGAGCAGCTCGATGCGCTGCTCGAAGAGATCACCGACCGCTTCGGCAAGCTGCCGGCGCAGGGGCAGAACCTGTTCGATACCCACCGCCTGCGCGTGCTCGCGCGCAGCTACGGCGTGCAGAAGATCGATGCCGGGCCTAAGCTGATGTCGATCACCTTCAAGCCGGACCCGCCGGTCGAAGCGCAGCGCATCATCGAGCTGGTGCAGCGCAACCGGCACATCCGCCTGGCCGGCAATGACCGGCTGCGCATCGAGCGCGAACTCGGCGAGCCGCGTGATCGCGCCCAGTTCATGCGCGACCTGCTGCGTTCTCTGGGCACCCCGTCGGTGGCCACTGGCGCCCGCTGATCCTGATCAAGGACGACGGGCGACCGCGGGACGACCCCCTTGCGCGCAGCACTGCAGTGCCTACCATCGATCGCTCCACCGAAACCGCAGGAGGCACCCGATGAGCTCACCGACCAAGTTCGTGCTCGACGAAAGCAAGATCCCGCGCCACTGGTACAACATCGCGGCCGACCTGCCCAAGCCGCCGCCGGCGGTACTGCATCCGGGCACGATGCAGCCGGTGGGTCCGGACGACCTCGCGCCGCTGTTCCCGATGGAACTGATCATGCAGGAGGTGTCCACCGAACGCGAGATCCCGATTCCCGAGCCGGTTCGCGAGGTGTTCCGGCTGTGGCGCCCGTCGCCGCTGATCCGCGCGCATCGCCTCGAGAAGGCGCTCGGCACGCCGGCGAAGATCTACTACAAGTACGAGGGGGTCTCGCCCGCCGGCTCGCACAAGCCGAACACGGCCGTGCCCCAGGCCTGGTACAACGCGCAGGCCGGCATTCGCAAGCTCAGCACCGAAACCGGCGCCGGCCAGTGGGGTTCGTCGCTGGCATTCGCCGGCTCGTTGTTCGGCATCGACGTCACCGTCTTCCAGGTGCGCGTGTCGTACGACCAGAAGCCGTATCGCCGTGCGCTGATGGAAACCTATGGTGCACGTTGCATTCCGTCGCCCTCGAACGAGACCAACGCCGGTCGCGCGATCCTCGCCAAGTCACCCGACCATCCAGGTTCGCTCGGCATCGCGATCTCCGAGGCAGTGGAGGTCGCGGCGACGAATGACGACACCAAATACGCGCTCGGCTCGGTACTGAACCACGTGCTCACGCACCAGACCATCATCGGGCAGGAGGCGATGCTGCAGCTCGAGATGGCCGGTGACGACCCCGACGTGATCGTCGGCTGCACCGGCGGCGGCAGCAATTTTGCCGGCATCGCGTTCCCGTTCATCGGGGCCCAGCTGCGCGGCGGCAAGAAACGCCGCATCGTCGCCGTGGAGCCGGCGGCCTGCCCCTCGCTCACGCGCGGCAAGTACGCCTACGACTTCGGCGACACGGCGCACATGACTCCGCTGGTGAAGATGCACACGCTGGGGTCCACCTTCACGCCGCCCGGGTTCCACGCTGGCGGCCTGCGCTATCACGGCATGGCGCCGATGGTGTCGCATCTGCTGGCGCTCGACCTCATCGAGGCGCGTGCCTACCACCAGAAGACCGTGTTCGAGGCGGGCGTGCAGTTCGCGCGAGCCGAGGGCATCGTGCCGGCACCCGAGGCCAACCATGCGGTGAAGGGGGCAATCGACGAGGCGTTGCGCTGCAAGGCCGAAGGCAAGTCGCGCACGATCCTGTTCAACCTGTGTGGTCACGGCCACTTCGACATGAGTGCCTACCAGGCCTACTTCAGCGGCAAGCTGGTCGATCAGGACTACGACGAGGCCGAGTTGGCGATGGCCTTGTCGGGACTGCCGAGCGTGCCGGCCTGAACAATCACCGTCCGCCGCACGCAACAACGGGGCCTGCGGGCCCCGTTTTCTCTTGCTCG
>JAEUPI010000219.1 GCA_016790175.1 Burkholderiaceae bacterium
GGTGGGGGTCCAGGCGATCAGGCCGCTCGTTGCGTTGATCGTCATGCCGCTCGGAGCTGTGGTCAGCGAGTAGGTCAGCGTATCGCCGTTGGGGTCGGTGGCGTTGACGTCGTAGCTGTAGGCCACACCCACGGTGGCCGCGATGATCGGCGTGGAGGTGATGCTCGGTGCGCCGTTGCCGCCACCGCCGGCGGCGAAGCTGTTGAGCACGTTGCGCGTGATCTGCTGGACCGCCGCGTTCGATCGGTCGCCGTGGTCGTCGTCCTTGCCCGTGAGCGGGCCCGAGGTGAATGCGTCGACACCCCAGTTCCAGTTCATCGAGCCGGTGGCGAACACGCCGGCGCCGCTGCCGGCGGTGTAGTAGGTGGAGTTCGCGAAGCGCCGCTCGCAGCCCTGACCCGTGCAGACGTCGTAGGGCGACGACGTGATGATCGTGATCCCGGGCGGCGACGACGGCGCCACGCGATCCACCTCGTAGCCGAGCATGCCGGGCAGCACCGCACCCGTGGTCAGGCCGGTGCCCGCGCAGATCCAGCTCGAGCAGTCGGCGACGACCATGTCGAGGTCGACCGTGTTGTAGTCGTACATCACGCCGATCAGTGCCGCCTCGGGGCGGTTGATCGGCGCGCGGGCCGTTTCGCGCCACAGGTAGGTCGAGGTCGGACCCTGCACCGGGTCGGTCGCCCATTTGTAGCCCACCATCGTACGGCTGGCCTGGCCGGTGCTGCTGGGCTCGAGGCGAATCTGCCAGTAGATGTTGTTGGCCCCGAAGAACGCGAGATTCACACCGCTGTCGCGCGCCGCCTGCACCGCGTCGTACATCTCCCTCGTGTAGTACTCGTCGTGCCCGACCGACAGGAACGCGCGCCGGTTGAGCAGCCGCCCGGGCGAGGTGTGCGTGTCGATGTTCGTGGCGTACTGAACGTCGTAGCCTTCGCGCTCGACGAAGCGCAGCATGTTGATTTCCCACGAGAGGAAATCACCCGTGCCCTTGCCGTTCATGTGGCGCTGGCCGTTCGAGTACGGACGGTTGAACGACACCTTCGCCGCCGGCGTGCCGCCGATGCTGTCGGAGTCGTAGAAGTCGTAGCCGCCCCAGTTGTTGTAGGCGGCATAGGTTGTCACGCTCGTCTGGAACATGATCGCCGCCGAGCGCGCGTCGTCGCGGACGACGAAGATGATGTAGCTCTGCTTGCCGGTGGTGGCGCCTGTCAGCTTCGCGAGATAGACGCCACTGGCCCAATCGCTGGCGTCACCGGTGTTGTTCGGGATCGTCAGCACGTACGGATCGATCCAGCTGCATTCCACCAGCCGCGTGGCGGAATCGATCATCGGGCACGAGGGCTGCGCGACCCGGCTGCGCGTGATCGGCCCGGCCATCAGCCGGCCGCCGGCGCCGCCGTACCAGCCCACGCGGTAGACATTGATCGTGTAGCTGGTGTCGGCGCCGCTGGTCTGAACGTAGAGGTTGATCGACCCGCCGCGGGCGACGCTGGTGGCCGAGGCATAGCCCTCGATCTCGCGGTTGCTCGCGTAGTTGGCGTCCGAGATGAACCACTGGCTGGTCACGCCGCTGGTCTTCGCGTTCTCGGTCTGGATCACGTTCTGCGCGGCAGCCTGCGACGCCACCACCGCGAACAGCCAGGCGATCACCGTTCGCAGATGCTGAGTCAGCATGTGACGGATCAACCTGCGTGGATCGGAGTGCATCGGCTGGTACTGCTGTGCGTCGAAAGCCTGTTACAGATTCTTCCGCAGAATGAAGCGTTCTCTGATGGACTCGTCAGCGAAACCGCCGAACCCCCCGGGAACGAGTGCCCGCACCCGTGCGTCGCGCGGACGGACCGCCGTCCGCGTGGTGCACCGGCCTCGGCACGGCGCCGGCAGGTTGGCGACGAGGACTAGAATCGCGGCCGTTCGCGGGCGTCGTTCAATGGCAGGACCTGAGCTTCCCAAGCTCAAGACGTGGGTTCGATTCCCATCGCCCGCTCCAGCGTGGCCATCGATTCAACGCACCCGTCCGACCACACACCGGTGAGCGCGCCGCTGCAGCTGCTGTGCATGACCGACGCGGCGCCCGACCTGGCGACCTCGGTTTACGGGCCCTTCGTCGTGCATCGGTGCACCGGTCTGGCGCAACTCGGCGCACAGCTGCAGCAGCAGCGCTTCGATGCCTTGTTCGTGCAGCTCGCAGACGCGACGGACGACAACACGCTGCGCCACTGGCCGTCGCTGTCGAGCGCAACGCTCGACATGGCCGTTCTGATCGGCGCGCGCGAGCCGTCGGCGGCGCAGGTCACGTTGTGGCTTCAACTCGGCGTGCAGGACGTCATCCCTCAGCGTGACGCGTCCGGCGAGCGCCTGGCGCTGGCGGTGCGGCAGGCCGTCGAGCGCAAGCGCATCGAGCAGATCGCGCGGCGGGCGTATTCCACCGACTTGGCCACCGGCCTGCCCAATCACGCGCAGCTGATGGAGCACATGACGCATCTGCTGGCCCTGCGCGAGCGCGAGCCGGCCTCGATGGCGCTGCTGGTACTGCGCATCGACGGTCTGGCCACCGCCGAGGCGCGGCTCGGCAGCGAGGCAATGAATGTCCTGCGCCGCAAGATCGCCGTGCGCCTGCGTGCCGGCCTGCGCGCGAGCGACGTGGTATCGGCCCTGGGGCCCGACCGGTTCGGCGTGCTGCTCGCCTGGATCGACGACGAGCGCGACGGCGATCGCGTGGCGGGCAAGCTGGCGCAGACGCTGCAACGTCCGTTCAGCGTCTCGGGGCAGGACGTGGCCGTGGCCGTCGGAGTGGGTGTGGCGAGGTATCCGGCGCAGGGCAAGGATGCGCAGGCCCTGCTGCACGCCGCCACCAACGAGGCCTCGATGCGCGAGGCGCAGGGCCGTGCCGGCTTCGTCAACCGTGTCGAGCGCGGCGGCCGTCCGGCCGCGAACGACGAGACTGGCGAGTAAGGCCGGCGGATTGCCGGCGCCGGGTCACTTCAGGATGTCGCCGAGGCAGAGGTACTTCACCTCGACGTAGTCGTCGATGCCATGGTGCGAGCCTTCGCGCCCGAGGCCCGACTGCTTGACACCGCCGAATGGCACCTCGGCCGTCGAGATCAGCCCGGTGTTGATGCCGACCATGCCGTATTCCAGCGCCTCGGCGACGCGGAAGATGCGTCCGACGTCGCGACTGTAGAAATAGCTCGCCAGCCCGAATTCGGTGGCATTGGCCAGTGCAATGGCCTCGGCCTCGGTCTTGAAGCGAAACACCGGTGCCACCGGACCGAAGGTTTCTTCCTTGGCGCACAGCATCTGCGACGTCACGTCGGCCAGCACGGTGGGCGTGTAGAACCGTTCGCCGATGCGGCTGCCGCCGACCACCACACGGGCACCCTTGGCCAGCGCATCGGCCACGTGACGTTCGACCTTCGCGATCGCCTGATCGTCGATCAGCGGGCCCTGGGTGACGCCGGCCTCGAAACCGCTGCCGACCTTGATGCTCTTGCTGCGTTCGGCCAGCTTCGCGACGAACGCGTCGTAGATGCCGTCCTGCGCATACAGGCGGTTGGCGCAGACGCAGGTCTGACCGGCGTTGCGGTACTTGCTGACCATGGCGCCCTCGACGGCGCTTGCCAGGTCGGCGTCGTCGAACACGATGAACGGCGCGTTGCCGCCGAGCTCGAGCGAGACCTTCTTGATCGTCGGCGCGCATTGCTGCATCAGGATGCGGCCGACCTCGGTGGAGCCGGTGAACGACAGGTGCCGCACGGTGTCGCTCGCGCACAGCACCTGGCCCACCTCGACGGAACCCGCACCGTCGGAGGTCACGATGTTCAGCACGCCGGGCGGCATGCCGGCACGTTGAGCCAGCTCGGCGCAGGCCAGCGCCGACAGCGGCGTCTGCTCGGCCGGCTTGATCACCACCGGGCAGCCCGCCGCCAGCGCCGGGGCCACCTTGCGCGTGATCATCGCGATCGGGAAGTTCCACGGCGTGATGGCTGCGCACACGCCGATCGGCTGCTTGACGACGAGATATCGCTTGCTGACGTCGGTGGACGGGATCGTCTCGCCGTAGATGCGCTTGGCCTCCTCGGCGAACCACTCGATGAAGCTGGCGCCGTAGATCACTTCGCCACGCGCCTCGGCCAGCGGCTTGCCCTGCTCGGCGGTCATGATGCGTGCCAGGTCGTCGGCATGCTGGTGCAGCAGCGCGAACCACTTCATCATGATCGCGGCACGTTCCTTCGCGGTCTTGCCGCGCCACACCGGCCAGGCCTTGTCGGCCGCGGCGATCGCTGCCTGCGTCTCCTGGGCGCCGAGGCTTGCCACGTCGGCGAGCTTGCGGCCGGTGGCCGGATCGATCACCGCGAAACGCGAGGAACCGCGCAACCACTGACCGTCGACGAGGGCGTCGGTCTTCAGCAGCGTGGCATCGGCCAGTGTGGCCAGCGGCGTGTTCTTCATGTCCATGCTCGTGTCTCCGAACCGAAGCAGTGATTCTGTCGCAGCAGCGCGATCAGGGTGCGGGCCAGCCCTTGCCCGAGGCCAGTGCGGCGCGGATGGCCTGGCCGTGCTCGTCCAGCGCGGGTGGCCGATGGTCGGCGACCGGGCGCTCGCCGTCGACGCGCATGGGCGCAGCGACCATCGGCACGCCGTCGACGTCGATGCGCATGCCCCGGTGGCGCACCTGCGGGTGATCGAACACCTGCGGCACGGTCAGGATGGGCGCGCAGGGCACCGATTCGGGTTCGAACAGCGCGATCCACTCGGCGGTGGTGCGCTCACCCATCCACAACGCGATCATCGCCACGAGCTCGTCGCGGCGGGCGATGCGGTCTTCATTGCGCGCATAGCGCGGGTCGGTGCCGACCTCCGCATGGCCGGCCAGCTTGCACACGCGACGGAACTGGGCGTCGTTGCCGGTGGCGAGCACCAGATGGCCATCGCGGGTCTTGAACACCTGGTATGGGACGATGTTCACATGGGCGTTGCCCATGCGCCGGGGCGTGACGCCGCCGACGAGGTGGTTGCTGGCCTGGTTGGCCAGCATCGCCACCTGCGCGTCGAGCAGTGCGGCATCGATGTGGCGGCCGCGGCCGGTGCGACTGCGTTCGTGCAGTGCCGCAAGGATGGCCGTGGTGGCGTACATGCCCGTGAAGAGGTCGGCCACCGCCACGCCCACCTTCTGCGGCTCGCTGCCGGGCGTGCCGTCCTTCTCGCCGGTGATGCTCATCAGGCCGCCGGTGGCCTGGATCGCGAAGTCGTAGCCGGCGGTGGCGGCCATCGGTCCGTCCTGGCCGAAGCCGGTGATCGAGCAGTACACGAGGCGCGGGTTGAGTGCCATCAGGCTCGCGGCGTCGAGGCCATAGCGGGCGAGCTGACCGACCTTGTAGTTCTCGAGCAGCACGTCGGCATGCCGTGCGAGCTCGCGCACCAGCGTTGCACCGTCGGCCGCGGCGATGTCCACCGCGATCGAGCGTTTGCCGCGGTTGGCACTCAGGTAATAGGCCGCGACACGGTTCGTTCCCTCGCCATGCCATGGCGGGCCCCAGGCGCGCGTGTCGTCGCCGGTGCCGGGCCGCTCCACCTTGATGACATCGGCGCCGTAGTCGGCCAGCAACTGCCCGCACCACGGGCCCGCCAGCACACGCGACAGATCGAGAACGCGCACGCCCTCGAGCATGCGGGGACCGCTCATCACCAACTCAGGACGTGAACGCCTGGATGCCGGTGATCGCGCGGCCGAGGATCAGCGCATGAATGTCGTGCGTGCCCTCGTAGGTGTTGACCACCTCCAGGTTCACCAGATGCCGTGCCACGCCGAATTCGTCGCTGATGCCGTTGCCGCCCATCATGTCGCGCGCCATGCGAGCGATGTCGAGCGCCTTGCCGCAGCTGTTGCGCTTCATGATGCTGGTGATCTCCACCGCCGCCGTGCCGTCGTCCTTCATGCGGCCCAGGCGCAGGCAGCCCTGCAGGCCCAGCGTGATCTCGGTCTGCATGTCGGCGAGCTTCTTCTGGATCAGCTGGTTGGCCGCCAGCGGCCGGCCGAACTGCTTGCGGTCGAGCACGTACTGACGCGCACGGTGCCAGCAGTCCTCGGCCGCACCGAGTGCACCCCAGGCGATGCCGTAGCGCGCACTGTTGAGACAGGTGAACGGGCCCTTGAGGCCGCGCACCTCCGGAAACGCGTTGTCTTCCGGGCAGAACACACCGTCCATCACGATCTCGCCGGTGACGCTGGCGCGCAGGCCGACCTTGCCGTGCACGGCCGGCGCCGACAGACCCTTGGCCCCCTTGTCGAGGATGAAGCCGCGGATCGAGCCCTCGTCGTCCTTGGCCCAGACCACGAACACGTCGGCCACGGGGGAGTTGGTGATCCACATCTTGGCGCCCGACAGGCTGTAGCCGCCGGCGACCTTCTTGGCGCGGGTGATCATGCTGCCAGGGTCGGATCCGTGATTGGGCTCGGTGAGGCCGAAGCAGCCGATCAGCTCGCCGCGCGCCAACCTGGGCAGGTATTTCTGCTTCTGCGCCTCGGTGCCGAACTCGTTGATGGGCACCATGACCAGCGAACTCTGCACGCTCATCATCGAGCGATAGCCGGAGTCGACGCGTTCCACCTCGCGGGCGATCAGGCCATAGCACACATAGTTGAGGCCGGCGCCGCCGTAGGCCTCGGGAATGGTCGGGCCCAGCAGACCCAGCTCGCCCATCTCGCGGAAGATCGCGGTGTCGGTCTTCTCGTGGCGGAATGCCTCGAGCACACGCGGGCTCAACTTGTCGCGGCAGTAGGCGGCCGCCGCATCGCGCACGGCTCGTTCGTCGGCGCTGAGCTGTTCGTCGAGATGCAGCGGGTCGTCCCAGCTGAAACGGGCGTGGGTGGCCATCGGGCGGCGTCCTTCCGGAAGGTTGACGGGCCGGCGAGGCCCGCAACAGCCATCGTAACGCCGCGCGATGACCGGGCCTTGACCCGGGTCAGGCCTGACGGAACCGCTCAGCCCTTGCGCGCGGGCTCAGCGCTTGGCGGTGTGGGCCGGTGCCGGCGCCGGGGCGGCGGCCGTGGCCGGCGCGTACATGAGCTTCGCCTCGCGCATCAGCACGCGGTGGAAGTTCTCCGCACGGTCGAGCCAGGTCACGAACGCGTCGCCAGTCAGCACCTGCGGGCGGAACGCGCCTTGCGCGAGGAAGGTCTTCCACTCGGGCGTGGCGCGCACCTGATCGAGCAGCTTCACGTAGTACGCCACCTGGTCGGGTGTGGCGCCGGGTGTGGTGAAGATGCCGCGCATCATCTGGTACTGCACCGGGATGCCGAACGACATGCAGGTCGGCACGTCGGCCCAGCTCTGCGTGGCGGTGATCTTGTTCGGATAGTCGGGCACCTTGCCGTCGAACACGCACAGCGGCCGCACCACGCCCTCGCGCCACAGCTTCTCGGCCTCGATCGGGTTGTTCACGGTGATGTCGACCTGCTTGGCCGCGAGGCTCTTGGCCACGTCGCCGCCGCCCTTGAGCGGGAGGTAGGCGAGCTTGGTGCTGGCGGCCGTTTCCAACAGCACGCTGATCAGCTGGTCCTCCTGCTTGCTGCCGGTGCCGCCCAGCTTCATGGCGTTCGGCGGGGCGGCGCGCATCGCGTCGAGCAGCTCCTTGGCCGACTTGTACGGCGAATCCGCGTTGACCCACAGCACGAACTGGTCGAGCGCCATCATCTCGACCGGGGTGATGTCCTTCCAGGTGAAGTCGGTGCCGGTGGCCAGCGGGGTGGTGAACAGGTTCGACAGCGTGATGATCAGCTTGTGCGGGTTGCCCCTGGCGGCCTTCACGTCGAGCAGTCCTTCGGCGCCGGAGTTGCCGGCCTTGTTGACCACGCTGAGCGGCTGCTTCATCAGATTGTTCTTCGCCACGATCTGCTGGATCAGCCGGGCCATCTGGTCGGCACCGCCACCGGT
>JAEUPI010000226.1 GCA_016790175.1 Burkholderiaceae bacterium
CACGCTGTTGGGCGTGAACGACGGCCGCTTGAGCCGCCCGTCGCGCACGCCGAGATCCTCCGGCGGCTTGCCGCGCAGCAGTCCCAGCTGGCCGGCGCCGATCGTGAGCACCGGCAATCCGATCACGATCGCCAGCAACCAGCGCCACCAGGCCATGTCGGGGGTTCCTTCGATGCAAACGTGGTCGCTGAACGCGCAGGGTCGAACGCGCTCAGCGCCGCCGGCCGCCACCGAGAATGCCGCCGAGCACGCCGCGGATGATCTCGCGGCCCACCGCCGAGCCGATCGAGCGCACCGCCGAGCGCGCGGCCGATTCGGCCAGGCCCTCGCGCTTGCCGCCGCGCGGGCCGGTGGAGCCGAACAGCACGTCCTTCAAGCCGCCGATGACACCGCCGCCAGCCTCGGCAGTTGCCGGGGCGGTGCCGCCGCGCGTGGCGGCGCGCGCCTCGTCGGCCATCGAGCGGCCGGCGCCGGCGGCGGCCGCGTCGGCGCTGCTGGCCGCGCGGCCCTTGAGCCTTTCGTAGGCCGATTCGCGGTCGACCGTCTTCTCATAGGCTCCGGCCACCAGTGAGCCTTGAATCAGGGCTTTGCGCTGATCGGGCGTGATCGGGCCGATCTGGCTGCCCGGCGGCAGCACGAACACCCGCTCGGTCACGCTCGGGCGACCCTTGGCGTCGAGAAAGCTGACCAGCGCCTCGCCGACCGCGAGCTCGGTGATGGCCTGTGCCATGTCGCCGATCTTCGGGTTCGGGCGCATCGTGTCGGCGGCCGACTTCACCGCCTTCTGGTCGCGCGGCGTGAACGCGCGCAGCGCATGCTGCACGCGGTTGCCCAGCTGCGCGAGCACGGTGTCGGGCACGTCGAGCGGGTTCTGCGTCACGAAGAACACGCCGACGCCCTTGCTGCGCACCAGGCGCACGACCAGCTCGATGCGCTCGACCAATGCGGCCGGGGCATCCTTGAACAGCAGGTGCGCCTCGTCGAAGAAGAACACCAGCTTGGGCTTGTCGAGGTCGCCCACCTCGGGCAGCGATTCGAACAGCTCCGACAGCATCCACAGCAGGAAGGTGGCATACAGCCGCGGCGCGTTGAGCAGCTTGTCGGCCACCAGCACGTTGACCACGCCCTTGCCGTCGACGGTCTGCATGAAGTCGCCGATGTCGAGCATCGGCTCGCCGAAGAACTTGTCGCCGCCCTGTTCCTCGATCTGCAGCAACCCGCGCTGGATCGCGCCGACGCTCGCCGCGCTGATGTTGCCGTATTCGGTGGTGAACTGGCTCGCGTTGTCGCCCACGTACTGCAGCATGGCGCGCAGGTCCTTCATGTCGAGCAGCGCGAGGCCCGAGTCGTCGGCGATCTTGAAGACGAGATTGAGCACGCCCGACTGTGTCTCGTTCAGCGCGAGCATGCGCCCGAGCAGCAGCGGCCCCATGTCGGAGACCGTGGCGCGCACCGGGTGGCCCTGTTCGCCGTAGACGTCCCACAAGGTCGCGGGGCAGGCCGTCGGCGTGGGCAGCGGCAGGCCGCGCTCCTTGACGATCGCCGCCACCTTGTCGGGCAGCTTGCCGGTCTGCGTGATGCCGGTGAGGTCGCCCTTGACGTCGGCCATGAACACCGGCACGCCGAGCAACGAGAGTTTCTCGGCCACGGTCTGTAGCGTGATGGTCTTGCCGGTGCCGGTGGCGCCGGTGATCAGGCCATGACGGTTGGCGAGCGCGGGCAGCAGCTCGCATTCGATGTCGCCGTGTTTGGCGACGAGTATCGGATCGGCCATGAGGAACCCTCAACTAAAATCGCGCGCATCGTATCCCGAACGTGAGTCTTCATGGCCGGTCATTCCAAGTGGGCCAACATCCAGCACCGCAAGGGCCGCCAGGACGAAAAACGCGGCAAGGCGTGGACGCGCGTGATCCGGGAGATCATGGTCGCGGCGCGGCAGGGCGGGGGAGATCCCTCGGCCAATCCGCGGCTGCGGCTGGCGATCGAGAAGGCCAAGGCGGTGAACCTGCCGGCCGATACCGTCAAGCGCAACATCGACAAGGCCACCGGCAACCTCGAGGGCGTGAACTACGAGGAGATCCGCTACGAGGGCTACGGCATCGGCGGCGCGGCAATCATCGTCGACTGCATGACCGACAACCGCGTGCGCACGGTGGCCGAGGTGCGGCACGCGTTTTCCAAGCATGGCGGCAACCTCGG
>JAEUPI010000240.1 GCA_016790175.1 Burkholderiaceae bacterium
TGTCGTACGCGAGCAGCCCGCTGCAAGCCGGCTGCTCGCTGCGTTTGGAGAGCGCGAAATCCATCGCGAGAGAGGATCTTCCCCATGTTCGATCGATCATTCGTACGGCATGCAGCGGTGCTGCTGGCGAGCCTGGCCGCAGCGTCGGCGATGCTGGCCGGCTGCGGGCCGGGCCCCTCGCACGCGCAGCAAGGTGCCGGCGGCCCACCGCCGGCCGCGGTGGCGGTGATGGCACTCGCCGCTGCCTCGCTGCCGATGACCTACGAATACGTGGGCCAGACCGCCGGCTCGCGCGACGTGGAGGTGCGCGCCCGCGTGTCGGGCGTGCTGCTGAAGCGCAACTTCACCGAGGGCGGCACGGTCCGCAAGGGGCAGTCGCTGTACACGATCGACCCGGCGCCGTTTCAGGTGGCGCTCAACAAGGCCGATGCCGACGTGGCCGCGGCCGAGGCGCGGCTGGCTCAGACCACGCGCACGCTCGGCCGGCTGAAGCCGTTGTGGGAGGCGCGCGCGGTAAGCCAGCGCGAGTTCGACGACGCCACCTCGGCCGAACAGGTGGCGCGCGCCGATCTCAAGGGCGCACAGGCGCGGCGTGCCGAGGCGGCACTGAACCTCAGCTACACACGCGTGGAGTCGCCGCTCGCCGGCTCGGTGGGGCGCTCGCAGGTGAGCGAGGGCACGCTGGTGGCCGGCCCCGCCACGCTGCTGACCACGCTGACGCAGACCGATCCGGCGAAGGTGCGCTTCGGCATCGCCGACACCGACCTGCTCAAATGGCGCAACGAGTCCGCCAGCGGCCAGCTGCAGTTGCCGGCGAACCAGGCCTTCACGGTCGAGGTGAGGCTCGCCGATGGCAGCCTGTATGCGCGCAAGGGCAAGCTGCTGTTCAGCGACACGCGGGTGTCCGGCGCCACCGGCACGGTGGAAGCCGAGGCCGAGGTGCCGAATCCCGACGGTGTGCTCAAGCCGGGACAGTTCGTGCGCGTGCGTCTGTCGGGCGCCACGATGCCCAAGGCCATGCTGGTGCCCACCCGCGCGGTGCTCGAGGGGCCGCAGGGCAAGTTCGTCTACGTCGCCGCCGACGGCAAGGCACTGCCCAAGCCGGTGCAGGTCGGCGAGCAGGTGGGCGACCGCTGGGTGATCACCGGTGGCCTGGCCGCCGGCGACGCGGTGATCGTCGACGGCATGGCGCGCATCTTCTTCCCCGGTGCGCCGATCGTGGTGGCGCCCGTTGGGGCTGCCTCTGCCCCGCCGAACGCCGCGCGCGCCGCCGCGTCGGCGCCGCCGACCGCGTCGAAGTAACCGCCGAGGAGCCGCAGCCATGTTCTCGCGTTTCTTCATCGACCGGCCGATCTTCGCGGCCGTGCTGGCGATCTTCATCGTGATCGCGGGACTGTCGGCCACGCGCTCGCTGCCGATCGCCCAATACCCCGAGATCGCGCCGCCGGTGGTGACGGTGGTTGCGGTGTACCCCGGCGCCAGCGCCGAGGTGATCGAGCAGACCGTTGCCGCACCGCTCGAGAACGCCATCAACGGCGTCGAGCACATGATCTACATGGGCTCCACTGCCTCGAGCAACGGCGTGGTCACGATCCAGGTCACGTTCGACATCGGCACCAACGCCGACCAGGCCGCGCAGCTGGTGAACAACCGCGTCAAGCAGGCCGAGACCAGGCTGCCCCAGGAGGTGCGGCGCCAGGGCGTGACGGTGGAAAAAGGCTCGTCGGCCTTCCTGCAGGTGCTGGCCTTCTACTCCGA
>JAEUPI010000243.1 GCA_016790175.1 Burkholderiaceae bacterium
GCCGGTGCGCTGAAGCAGGCGCGCGCCGTGCTCGAGGGCCTGGAGGTCGACGTGCAGGCGATGCGACGCAATATCGATCTCACCGGTGGGCTGGTGATGAGCGAGGCGGTGATGATGGGCCTGGGCCATCACCTCGGCCGCGAGGCCGCGCACGATCTGGTCTACGACCTGTGCCGCGAGTCGCTGCAGACCGGACGGCCGTTGATCGACCTGCTGGCCGCGCACCCGCAGATCGCCAGGCACGCGGATCGTGCGGCACTCGAACGCATGCTCGATCCGGCGAACTATCTCGGCCAGAGCGGCGCAATGGTCGATCGGGTGTTGGCCCGGATGCCTTCGGCCGGATAGCGCGGCTACAGTGGGCCGACATCCAAGGAGCCCGACCGTCATGACCTTCAATCGCCGCCAACTGATCGCGGCCAGCACGCTCGCAATTCCCGCCATCGTCCGCGCACAGGCCGGCTGGCCGAAGCAGTCGATCCGCTTCGTCGTGCCGTTTGCGCCCGGCGGCACCAGCGAGATCGTCGCGCGCACCGTGGCCAACGAGCTGACCAAGCAGCTCGGCCAGACGGTGTTCGTCGACAACAAGGGTGGCGGCGCCGGCGTGCCGGCGATGCAGGAGGTGGCCAAGTCCGCGCCCGACGGCCACACGATCATCCTCGGCCATGTGGGCTCGCTGGCGGTGAATCCATTCATCTTCCCCAGCCTGCCATACGACGTGAACAAGGACTTCGTCCCGGTCACGCTGCTGGCCAAGGTGCCGAACCTCTACGTGATCCATCCCGACGTGCCGGCCGCGAACTTCAAGGAGTTCGTCGCCCACGTGAAGAAGAACCCCGGCAAGCTCAACTACGGCACTGCCGGCAACGCCAGTGCCGGCCATCTGTCGATGGAATACCTGAAGCTGGTGACGGGCATGTTCATCACGCACATTCCGTATCGCGGCACGGGCCCGATGCTCACCGACCTGCTGGCCGGCCGCACCCAGGCCACGAGTGCCGGATTGCCGGCATTGCTGCCGCACATCAAGAGCGGCAAGCTGCGCGCGATCGCGGTGGGCACCGCGCAACGCCTGCCGGCGCTGCCCGACGTGCCCACCGTGGCAGAACACGGCCACAAGGACTTCGAGACCTCGCAGTGGTACGGCATCCTGGCACCGGCGGGCACGCCGCGGGATATCGTCGTTCGACTGCAGCAGGAGTCGCAGAGGGCGCTGAAGTCGAATTCGGTGACCGAACGTTTCGCCAGCGACTCGGCGATTGGCGGTGGCGGACCGGCAGAGGAGTTCGCCACGTTCATTGCGCAGCAGCAGAAGACCTGGAAGGAAATCTGCGCGCGTGCGGGCATCAAGCCCGACTGACGCACCTGCCGGCCCGCCGTATCGGACCGGCCGGGCGCCGTGCAGGGTCGACGCGTCAGTGACACACTCGCGCGGAACCCGCCGGGCCGGGTGTCCTCGAAAACGCATGCCTCTGATCCGCCGCTGGTTGTCGCTCGTGCTGCTGGCACCGCTGGCGGCATGGGCGCAGGGCAGCGTCGTCGAGACGGCCGAGGTGCGCGCCGAATTGGTGGCGCATGCACCCGAAGGCGTGGCGCCCGGCAAGCCGCTCCGGCTCGGCCTGCTGCTGCAGCACGCGCCGCATTGGCACACTTACTGGAAGAACCCGGGCGACTCGGGCCTGCCGACCTCGCTCGAGTGGCAGCTGCCGCCGGGTATGGTGGCCGGTGCGATCCAGTGGCCGACGCCGCAGCGTCTGCCGGCGGGGCCGCTGGTGAACTACGGCTACGAAGGCGCCGTGCTGCTGCAGGCGCCTTTCGACGTGCCGGTGCACGTCGATGCCGATCGTCTCGAGGTGCGGCTGCGGGCCGACTGGCTGGCCTGCCGCGAGAACTGCATTCCTCAATCGGGCGAGTTCGCGCTGAGCATCGACAGGCATTCGGCGCTGTCGTCGCATGCGGGGTTGTTCGAATCGGCACAGCGCCGGCTGCCGCGTGAACACCCGGGCGTGTCGGCACGCGCCGAGGTGGTCGGCCGTGCGCTGGTTCTTGCCGTGTCGGGCCTGCCCGGCAGCTGGCACGGCCGGCCGCTGCAACTGTTCGTCGAGGAGTCCGGTGTGATCGACCACGCCGCGCCGACAACGCCGACCTGGCAGGGCGACACGCTGCGTCTGCAGGTGCCGCTGTCGGCGCAGCGCAGTGCCAGTCCGGCGTCGATGCGGGCGCTGTTGCAGCAAGGCGGCGAAACGGCTGCCGTCCTGCTGCCGTTCACCGTGGCCGCCTGGCCGGCGGTGGGCGCACCGCCGGGCACGGCTGCCGACGCCGCCGTGGCGGGCGAGCCGCCGGTGGTGGATCGGTCGGTGGCCGCGGTGCTGCTCTTCGCCTTCCTCGGCGGCCTGCTGCTGAATCTGATGCCCTGCGTGTTTCCGGTGTTGTCGCTCAAGGTCCTGGCGATCGCCAATCAGGGCAACGAGCGCCCACACCGGCTGGCAGCCGGCCTGGCGTACACCGGCGGCGTGTTGCTTTCGTTCGTGGCGCTGGCCGGCCTGTTGCTGATGCTGCGTGCCGGCGGCGCAGCGCTCGGCTGGGGTTTCCAGCTGCAGTCACCGGGGTTCGTGGTCGGCCTCGCCGTGCTGTGTACGCTGATCGGGCTCAATCTGCTTGGGGTGTTCGAGCTGTCGGGCGCGCTCACGGGTCGCCTGGGCGTGCTGCGGCTTCGCCATCCGCTCGCCGACCATGCGCTGACCGGCGTGTTCGCCGTCGTCGTGGCGTCGCCCTGCACGGCACCGTTCATGGGCGCCGCACTCGGCGTGGCCCTGACGCTGCCGCCCGCACAGGCGCAGGCGGTGTTCGCGACGCTTGGCCTGGGTATGGCCGCGCCGTTCCTGGCCGCCAGCCTGTGGTCTGGCCTCGGGCGCTTGTTGCCGCGTCCGGGCCCCTGGATGGCTGGCTTCAAGGCGCTGCTGGCCTTTCCGATGTTTGCCACCGTGGTCTGGCTGCTGTGGGTGCTCGGTCATCAGGTGGGCGTCGACGGCGTGGCGTCCACCCTGGCCTTGCTGCTGCTGGTGGCGTTCGCGGCATGGGCCTGGGGATCCACGCCGGCGCGGTCCGGCGTTCGGCTGTCCGCCGCCGCGGCCGGCGCCGTTGCTGTGGTGGTGTGGGCCATGTGGGCACCGCCGGCGGTGATCGAGGGCGTGCCGGCCGTCGTGCGGGAGTCGGTGCCCGCGACGCAGCGTTGGACGGACTGGTCGGCGGACCGATTGGCACAGCTGCGCAGCGAGGGCCGCCCGGTGTTCGTGGATTTCACGGCGGCCTGGTGCGTGACCTGCCAGTTCAACAAGCGCACCACGTTGAGCGATCCGCAGCTGCTGCGCGAGTTCGACGCACGGGGCGTGCAACTGCTGCGTGCCGACTGGACGCGGCGTGACGAGGCGATTGCCACCGCCTTGCGCCAGCTCGGCCGCAGCGGGGTGCCGGTCTACGCGTTGTACGCAGCCGGCGCCACGCAACCGCAGCTGCTGTCCGAAATGCCCAGCGTGTCCGAGGTGCGCGACGCCATGGCGCGCTGGGGGCCGCCGCCGGCCGCACGTTCGGCGGCGGCGTTGCCGATTCCCTGACCGACGAAGGAGATCCCGATGAAGACATGGGTGGTCAATGCCTTGTTCACCGCGGCGCTGCTGTCAGGCGCCGGCGCCTCGGCCCAGGCCGTGGTGGGGCAGCCGGCACCGGCGTTCAGCATGAAGGACTTGCAGGGTCGCACGGTCGCGCTGGCCGACTTCAAAGGCAAGCATGTGGTGCTGGAGTGGGTGAACCCGGGCTGCCCCTTCGTGCAGAAGCACTACAACAGCGGCAACATGCCGGCGACGCAGAAGTCGGCGATCGACAAAGGCGTGGTCTGGCTCAGCGTGAGCTCGACATCCCGCGATGCCGGCGACTATCAGCCGCCGGCCGAGCTGGCCGCCTGGCTGAAGAGCAAGAACGCCGTAGCGACGGCGACCTTGGACGATGCTGGCGGCAAGCTCGGCCGGGCCTACGGCGCGCGCACCACGCCGCACATGTACGTCATCGATCCGCAAGGCCGCCTCGTCTATGCCGGCGCGATCGACAGCAAGCCATCGGCCAGCGTGAGCGACATCAAGACGGCCACCAATTACGTGAACCAGGCGCTCGCCGAGGCACTCGCCGGCAAGGCGGTCAGCCAGCCGCAGACCACGGCCTACGGTTGCTCGATCAAGTACGCCCGCGCCGACTGATCGAGGATCGATTTGCGCCGACACGGTTCTTGATCTCGGTCCCGGCGCTCCCATTTGGGACACAGGAGGGTGTCCGATGAGTAAGGCCGTTCGGCCTGCGGCGGTGGCGGGTCGGTTCTATCCGGCACAGCCGGCGGTATTGAAGGCGCAGGTGAGCGCCATGCTCGGGGCGGTGCCGCCGCCCGAGGGCGCGCTGATGCCCAAGATGCTGCTGGTGCCGCATGCGGGCTATGTGTACTCGGGGCCGGTTGCAGCGCATGCCTATGCGCTGCTGGCGCGCTGGCGCTCGCGCGTGCGCCGCGTGGTGCTGCTCGGGCCGACACACCGGGTGGCGGTGCGCGGCATCGCGGCGCCTGCGGTGGAGGCCTACGAGACCCCGCTCGGCCGTGTGCCGCTCGACCGCGAGACGCTGAAGTCGCTGAGCGATCTGCCGCAGGTGGTGCTCAGCGACGCCGCCCATGCCGAGGAGCATGCGCTCGAAGTCCAGCTGCCGTTCCTGCAGACCGTGCTCGAGCGCTTCACGCTGGTGCCGCTGGCGGTCGGTTCGGTGAGCGCCGAGGCCGTGGCCCAGGTGATCGAACGCCTGTGGGGCGGCGACGAGACGTTGATCGTGATTTCGTCGGACTTGTCGCACTATCTCGCCTACCCGCAGGCACAGACCTGCGATCGCGCGACGGTCGATCGCATCCTGAGGCTCGAGCCTGCGCTCGACCACGCGCAGGCCTGCGGCGCCACGCCGCTGGCGGGGGCCTTGCTCGCGGCACGCGCCCATGGGCTGGTTGCACGACTGCTCGATCTGCGCAATTCCGGCGACACGGCGGGTGACCGTGCACGCGTCGTCGGCTATTGCGCGGTCGCGTTCGAAGGGTCCGGAATGTCGACGAGCGATGTCGCGGAACAGGCCGGACGGCAGGAGGCCGGCGGGCTCGGTGCCGCGCTGCTGGCACGTGCGCGCAACGCCATTGCCGATGCGTTCACGCTGCCGACGGGCCACGAGCCCGAGCACCCGGCGCTGTCGGCACCGGGTGCGACCTTCGTGACACTGCGCCTGGCCGGCGCGCTGCGCGGCTGCGTCGGTACGCTGGTGGCCACGCGGCCGCTCGGCCACGACGTGCGTCTGCAGGCGCTGTGCGCGGCGTTTCGCGACAGCCGCTTTGCGCCGCTGCAGCGCGAGGAGTTCGGTGCACTGGCCATCGAGGTCTCGCTGCTGGGGCCGCCGCTGCCCCTGGCTGCGTCGAGCGAGGCCGACGCACGCGCGGCGCTGCGGCCCGGAGTCGACGGCGTGATCCTCGAGTGGCGCGGTCGGCGTGCGACGCTGTTGCCTCAGGTGTGGGAGCAGTTGCCGGGGCCGGGCGACTTTCTCGCCGCGCTGAAGCGCAAGGCCGGCTTGCCGGCCGACTTCTGGGCCGACGGGCTGCGCCTGCAGCGTTACCGCGTGCGCAAGTTCGTCGAGCCGGTGGGAGCTTCCTGATGCGACGCGACGATCCGACCGCGGGCGTACAACCGGCGCGCTGGTGGCACCGGCTGGACGACGGCCGCATCCAGTGCGACCTGTGCCCGCGCGATTGCCGGCTGCACGAAGGGCAGCGCGGGTTGTGCTTCGTGCGCCAGCGGATTGGCGACGCCATGGTGCTCACCACCTATGGGCGCAGCTCGGGCTTCTGCATCGATCCGATCGAGAAGAAGCCGCTCAATCACTTCTACCCCGGCTCGAGCGTGTTCTCGTTCGGCACCGCAGGCTGCAACCTGGCGTGCAAGTTCTGCCAGAACTGGGACATCTCGAAGAGCCGCGAGATGGACCGGCTGATGGACGCCGCCTCGCCCGAGCGCATCGCCGAGGTGGCGCGCGAATCCGGCTGCAAGAGCGTGGCCTTCACCTACAACGACCCGGTGATCTTCGCCGAATACGCGATGGACACGGCCGATGCCTGCCACGCCGTGGGCGTGCAGACGGTCGCCGTCACCGCGGGCTACATGCACGCCGCGCCGCGCCGCGACTTCTACGCGAAGATGGACGCCGCCAACGTCGACCTGAAGGCCTTCACCGACACGTTCTACTTCCAGCAGACCGGTGCGCACCTGGCGCCGGTGCTCGACACGCTGCAATTTCTGAAACACGAGACGCGTTGCTGGTTCGAGATCACGACGCTGTTGATTCCCGATCGCAACGACAGCACGCCCGAGCTCGAGGCGATGAGCCGCTGGATCGCCGATCACCTGGGGCCCGACGTGCCGCTGCACTTCACCGCGTTCCACCCGGACTACAAGATGACCGATGTGCAGCGCACGCCGAAGTCCACGCTGCAGCGCGCACGCGAGATCGCCCGCGCGCAGGGCTTGCGCTACGTGTACACCGGTAACGTGCACGACACCGAGGGCGGCACGACGTTCTGCCCCGGTTGTGCGAAGCCGCTGGTCGAACGCGACTGGCACCGCATCCTGCGCTACGAGCTGGACGACGGCCATTGCCGGCATTGCGGCACGGCGATCGCCGGCCGCTTCGAGGCGAAGGCGCCACCCGCGGTGCGGCCACGCCGCATTCCGATGCGGCTGGCGGCAGACTGAGTTCGCGCACGAGACGCCGGCGATTCCGTCGCGC
>JAEUPI010000250.1 GCA_016790175.1 Burkholderiaceae bacterium
CCGACACGCCCGAGCAGCAGGCCCGCGTGGAGAAGCTCAAGAAGCTCGACACCGCGCAGATTGCGCCGATGGCCGCCTTCCTGGCCAGCGACGCTGCGGCCGAGGTCACCTCTCAGATCTTCGCCGTGCGCGGCAACGAGATCTTCCTGATGAGCCAGCCGCGGCCCGTGCGCGGCATGCACACCTCCGAGGGCTGGACGCCCGAGACGATCGCCGAGCGCGTGCTGCCCGCGATGAAGCCCAACTTCTTCCCGCTCGAGAGCTCGGCCGTCGTGTTCTCGTGGGATCCCGTCTGAATTCGCCCCCTCCCCTTCCAGCTTCTTGCACAAGGAATGCTTCAATGAACTATGCCGACTTCCAGTTCCTCAAGTTCGACGCCAAGCCCAACGGCGTACTGCTGATCACCATCAACCGCCCCGAGGTGATGAATGCCACCAACGGCCGCCTGCACTGGGAACTGACCAAGGTATGGGGCGTCGTCAACGACGACCCCAAGACCAAGGTGGCGGTGATCACCGGCGCCGGCGACCGCGCGTTCTCGGCCGGCGGCGACCTGTCCTGGATCACCAACATGGTCGGCAACGCCGAGACCATCAACATGGTGATGAACGAGGCCTCGGACATCGTCTACAACGTGATGGCCTGCGACAAGCCGGTGATCTCGGCCATCAACGGCGTGGCGGTCGGCGCCGGCCTGGCGGTGGCGATGATGGCCGACATCAGCATCATGGCCGAGGAGGCGAAGATCACCGACGGCCACGTCAAGCTCGGCGTCGCCGCGGGCGACCATGCCGCGATCTGCTGGCCGCTGTTGTGCGGCATGGCCAAGGCCAAGTACTACCTGATGACGGCCGAGTTCGTCTCGGGCAAGGAGGCCGAGCGCATCGGCCTGGTCAGCCTGTGCGTGCCGCGCGCGCAGCTGATGGACAAGGCGATGGAAGTCGCCGACAAGCTGGCCGCCGGCAGCCAGCAGGCCATCCGCTTCACCAAGCGTTCGCTCAACGGTTGGATGAACCTGGCGCGGCCGATCTTCGAGAGCTCACTGGCGATGGAGATGCTGTGCTTCCTGGGCGAGGACGCGCCCGAAGGCGTGGCGGCAGTCAGGGAGAAGCGCGCACCGAAGTTTCCTTCGGCCAACCGCTGAAGCCAGCCCCAACCACCGCCACTGCAGGAGCCCCCATGGATTTCGCCCTGACGCAGGAACAACGCATGGTCTACGAGTACGGCGACCGCGCGTCGCAGCGCTTCGACCATGCCTACTGGAAGAAGTACGCCGAGAAGTGCGAGCGGCCAACCGAGCTGTACAAGCAGATCACCGACGACGGCTTCCTCGGCATCATGGTGCCCGAGGCCTATGGCGGCGCCGGCCAGGGCATGACCGAGATGCTGCTGTTCATGGAGGGCCTCGCGAACAACGGCATCCCGCTGCTGAACCTGGTGGTCGGCCCGACGATGACGATGGGCCTGATGGCCAAGCACGCCAGCGAGGCCATGAAGCGCCGCCTGCTGCCGGGCGGCTGCTCGGGAGAGATCCGCTTCTGCTTTGCGATCACCGAGCCGAACGCCGGCTCGAACTCGATGGAGATCACCTCCCTCGCCAAGACCGACGGCAAGGGCGGCTTCCGCCTGACCGGCCAGAAGGTCTTCATCACCGACGCCAACCACGCTGACTACGCGATGGTGGTGACGCGCACCACGCCGCGCGCCGACGTGAAGAAGAAGACCGACGGCTTCACCATCTTCATGGTCGACATGAAGAAGAAGGGCATCAGCAAGACGCTGATTCCGGTTGCCTTTCCGGTGCCGGAGACGCAGTGGCAGTTGTTCTTCGACGACGTTGCCTTGACCGAGGACGACGTGCTTGGCGAGGTGGACAAGGGCTTCGGCATCCTGTTCGACACGCTCAACCCGGAGCGCATCATCCTGTCGGGCCTGTGCACCGGCGTCGGCCGCTTCGCGCTGAAGAAGGCGGTGGCGTACGCGAACGACCGCAAGCTGTTCAACAAGACGCCGATCGGCGCGTACCAGGGCGTGCAGCATCCGCTGGCGATCGCGCGCAGCGAGATCGAGATGGCCTCGCTGATGGCGCTGAAGGCGGCCTGGGCCTTCGACCGGGGCGAGCCGGCGGGCGAGTTCGCCAACATCGCCAAGTACGCCGGCGCCGAGGCCGGCATCCACGCGGTCGACGCGGCGATCCAGACCCACGGCGGCAACGGTTTCACCAAGGAGTACGGCATCTACGACCTGTACGGCCTGGTGCGCTTGCTGCGCACCGCGCCGCTGAACCGCGAGATGGTGCTGAACTACATCGCCGAGCATGTGATGGGGCTGCCGCGCTCGTACTGAGCACCCCTCGTTCCGGCTCCGGTGGCCAACCGTGAGAAACGCCCGATGATTCACTCTCGTCGCGACTGTCTGCTAGGCGGCATCGCCGCCGCACTGCTGCCCTGGCGCGCGGGCGCGCAGGACGCGGCCTATCCGTCGCGCCCGGTGCGTTTCCTCGTCGGCTTCGCGCCCGGCGGGCCCGCCGACAGCGTGACGCGCCTGTTCGCCAGCCGGCTGCAGGCGCAGCTCGGCCAGACCGTGATCGTCGAGAACATGCCCGGTGCCGGCAGCACGCTGGGCATCGCGCGGCTGTCGAAGATGGCGCCCGACGGCTATGCGATCGGCTTTGCCCACACGGCATCGCTGAGCATCGGGCCGAGCCTGTACAGGAACGTCGGATACGACCCGCTCAAGGATCTCACGCCGGTGGCCAAGCTCTGCGAGTACGTCAACGTGCTGGCGGTGCGCGCCGACAGCCCGTGGCGCAGCCTGGCCGATCTGCTCGCGTCAGCGCGCGCGCAGCCCGGCGCGCTGAGCTACGGCTCGGCCGGCATCGGATCGACCAACCACCTGAGCGGCGAGCTGCTCGCGGCCAAGGCCGGCGCGAAGCTCACGCACGTGCCCTACCGCGGCACGGCGCTGGCGATCAACGACCTGATGGGTGGCGCGTTGCATTTCGTCTTCGACGCGCCCAACAGTGCCGGGCCGCTGGCCGCCGCCGGCAAGCTGCGCCTGCTGGCGACGACAGGGCGACACCGCCACAAGCTTTACCCGGACCTGCCCGCGATCGCCGAGACCGTGCCCGACTACGAGTTTCGCGGCTGGATGGGCGTGGTCGCGCCGCCCGGCTTGCCGCCGGCCGTGCAGCAGCGGCTGACGCGCGAAATGGAACTTGCAGCTGCCGCACCGGACACCGGCGAGCGCCTCGCGGCGCTGGGCCTGGACGTGGCATTCGGCGGGCCCCAGGGGCTGACGCGGGTGATCGCCACCGAACTGGCGCTTTGGGGCCCTCTCATCAAGTCCCTCAACCTCACGGTGCAGTAACTGGCATCGATCGCGCCCGCAAAGGAGAGGCCACCATGCTCCGGTCACCACGAAGGTTTCTGGCTGCGCTCGCACTGTGCATCGTGCAGATCCCGGCCTGGGCGCAAGCCGACGACTACCCGAATCGACCGATTCGATTCATCGCACCCATTCCGGCCGGCGGCAGCACCGATGTGCTGACGCGCGACATCGCGCGCCGCCTGCAGGAGCGCTGGGGTCAGCCAGCGGTGGTCGAGAACAAGCCCGGCAGCACCGGCAGCATCGGCGCCGCGCTCGTCGCGCGTGCACCGGCCGACGGCTACACGCTGCTGCTCGTCAACTCAGGGCACGTGATCAACGGCCACGTCTACGCCAAGCTGCCCTACGACCCGATCAAGGACTTCGTGCCCGTGGTCCACGCGACCTCGCTGGCCATGGGCCTGTTCGTGCATCCCTCGGTGCCGGCGAGGAACCTGTCCGAGTTTCTGACCCTGGCGCGCGCCAAGCCGGGCGGCCTGAGCTTTGCCACGTCGGGCAACGGCGGCGCCGGGCACCTCGGCGGCGAGCTGATCAAGTCGGCCACCGGCATCGATATGGTCCACGTGCCCTACCGCGGCAGCGCGCCGGCCATCGCCGACGTGGTGGCGGGACAGGTTCCGGTGTCGATCGCCGACGTGCCACTGGCCGCGCCGCATGTGCGCTCGGGCGCCCTGCGACCGATCGCGCTGGCCTCGGCAGGCCGATCAGCCGTGCTGCCCGACCTGCCGACCTTTGCCGAACTGGGCATTGCCAACGTCGACTTCTCGGTATGGGTCGGCTTTCTCGCGCCGGCGGGCACTCCCCGGGCCATCGTGGACAAGCTCAACCGCGAAATCGTCGCCATCGTCCGCGAGCCGGCGATGAAGACCCGTCTGCTCGAACTCGGGTTCGAGGTGGTCGCCAGTTCGCCCGCGGAGTTCGAGCAGAGGATGAAGGCCGACCACGATCGCTTCGGCGCCGTGGTTCGCAACGCGGGCATCAAGCTCGAGTAACCGCGGTTGGCGATCAGCGCTCTGCGCATTGCCGTCAAGTCACGAGCCTGGCTACAGGTTGCCCTTCGGCAACCGTCTCCCCCTCGTTCACCAATAGAGCCTGCACGGTCCCGCCCTGCCGCGCCAGCACAGGGATCTCCATCTTCATCGACTCGACGATCAGAATGGCTGCATCGCGATCCGTGTGCTCACCTACGGCCACGAGAATCTTCCAGACGGATCCGGTTACTTCGGACTTGGCTTCGTACGTTGACATGGGTATTCTTAAATGATTGATGCAAAGTCGAAGTGACCGGCAAAGCGGCCCCGGGCCTCTTTCAAGGCGCCACAACTCGCTCGTGCGGTCAGCGAATCTCACTGTGTGGGCACCTTCGCATCGGCGGCCACCCGCCTCCAAGTGGACAGGTCGTCAGCAATGACCTTGCGGAACTCCTCCGGCGAGCCGCCCTCGAGCGACAGGCCGCCGGACTCGACCAACCGCTTCTCGATGTCCTTGTCCTTGAGAACGACAAGCAGCTCCCGGTTCAATCGCTCGACGACGGTCGCCGGCAGGCCGGCCGGACCCAGGACACCGAAGAACAGGCTGGTGCTCAGCCTCGGGTAACCGAGTTCGGGAAGCGTAGGCACCTGGGCGACGAGTGCCGAACGCTTGTCGCTCAGGAGTGCCAACGCCCGCACCTTCTGCGCGGCAATGTGCGGCATGGCGTTGATGACTGTGTCCAGCAGGAAGTCAACGTCGCCTGCCAGGAGCGCCGCAAGCGCCTGACTGTTGCCACGATAGGGAATGTGCGCCGCCTGAATGCCGGTGTCCATCGCGAACAGCTCCGTCGCCATGTGCGACGAGCCGCCGAGTCCGGACGAGCCGTAGTTCAGTTTCCCCGGGCTGCTCTTCGCATGGTTGACGAACTCCGCGAGCGAATTGGCAGGCACCTTCGGATGAACCACGACGATCAATGGTGATCGCGCGACCAGGCAAATCGGCGTCAGGTCTCGCGCGACATCGAATGCAAGCTTGGAATAGACGGCGGGGTTGATGGTGATTGAACTGGAGGCCAGCAGAAGGGTGTGGCCGTCAGGAGGTGCCTTCGCAACGACATCGGCAGCAAGGCTGCCCCCGGCACCGGTGCGGTTGTCGATCACCACCGGCTGCCCGAGCCGCTTGCCCAACGCGTCGCCGATGGCCCGCGCGACGACATCGGTCGCACTGCCGGGCGAGAATCCGACGAACATCTTGATCGGCTGGCTCGGATAGGGATCCGCGGCGCGCACGCCACCGACAGCCGGCGCCAAGCACAGGGACAACAGGATCCTTCGACGGCGCTGCACGAGATCCATGTGTTCGTGGAATCGCATCGGGTGCTCCATGGCGAGGGTTGCAGGAGGTTGCTCCACATCGATCAAAGGTTGTACGCGTGGTGCGTCTTGGGTCCCAATTGCGTCCGCACCGCCTCGGCCGCGACATCGAGGAACCGGCATAGGTACGGGCGTGTTTCGCGGGGGTCGATGACGTCTTCGACAGCGAAGACCTCTGCGGTTCGGAACGGCGACGACAATGCGCGCAACTCGTCTTCGAGCTCGCGCTCGCGCGCCTTCGGGTCGGATGCGGCGGCGATCTCGCTGCGGTAGCCGGTGAGTACTCCCCCTTCCAACGGCAGCGAGCCCCATTCGGCAGAAGGCCACGCGACACGAAGTTTCAGCGATTCGTCGTCGACCGCAATGCCGCCCGCCATGCCGTAGCACTTGCGAACGATGACGGTGATCATCGGCACGGTTGCACGATGCTTGGCCGCTATTGCGCGCGCGCCCTCGCGCAGAGTGCCGGCCATCTCGGCGTCCCGGCCGATCATCATGCCGGGGACGTCCACGAAGAAGACGATAGGAATGTGAAAGGTGTTGCACAGCTCGAGAAACGACGTTTGCTTGCGCGCCGCCTTGTGATCCAACGCGCCTGCGTTGGCCAACGGATTGCTCGCGATGATCCCGACGACGCGGCCATTCATGCGCGCAAGGGCCGTGATCACGGCCTTCCCGTAGGTCCGCTGCAGCTCCATCACCGAATCCTTGTCCACTACCAGGCGCACGAGTCGGCGCATGTCGTAGGGATGGCGGCGATTCTTCGGGATGATGGCCGCCAGCGCCTCTTCGCGCCTTGCAGGAGGGTCCGTGGGCGTCGTGGACGGCGGCGCTTCCCAGACATTGCGCGGCATGTACGAAAGGAACTGTCGGATCATGGCCAGCGCCGCGGACTCATCGGGCACTACGTCGTGGATGGCGCCGCCGGCTTCCACCGCAACCGCCGGACCGCCAAGGGATTCTTTCTCGACGCTGTGGCCGAGCGATCGCTCCACCAGTGCAGGACCGGCAGCGAACAACTGGCTCGTTCCCTGCACCATGACGGACCAGTGCGACAGCACTGCACGGATCGCCGGCCCGCCGGCCGTGCTGCCGAGAACCGCCGAGACCACCGGCACCATTCCCAGCAATTGGACACATGTCTTCAGATTGCCGATGGCTCCCGGCAGGTTCGTGTAGCCGCGATCACGCGTCGAGGTGACCGTCCCGCCAGCGCCTTCGCACAGGTTCACCAGCGGCATCTTCAAGTGAAGCGCGAGGTCTTCGGAGAAACCGCCCTGCCCGCCCTTTCGCCGAACGCCGCCCGCGCTCGATCCGCCGCGCACCGTGAAGTCTTCTCCGCCCACCGCCACGGGCCGGCCATCGATGGCAGCGAGTCCGGCCACGTAGGATGCCGGGGTCAGTGAGCGCAGGCGACCGTTCTCGTAGCGGCCCTTCCCGGCGATCTGGCCGACTTCGCGAAACGATCCTTGATCGACCAACGCGTCGATGCGCTCGCGCACCGTGAGTCGGCCCTGCGCGTGCTGCCTCTCGACCGACTCCGCCCCCCCCATGGCCGCGGCCATGCGACGCCGTTGCGCCAGTTCCTCGAGCTCTGGCGCCCAATCGGCAGCGCGATCCGGCGCCCCTGCGCCCCCCTCATCCGAGCCGTTTTCGGTCATTTCTCTGCTCCACATCGGCAATCGGCGTTGCACGCCGACCGGCCGCCGTATCGCTGCCTCGATCGCCTCGCACTACCGCTGCCCGCTGCCCTGGATCTCGCCAAGCACCGCTGCGGTGTCGTGGCCCAGTTCGGGTCCGCTGCAGCCTATCCTCCCCGGCGTGCGCGACAGCTTGGGCACGATTCCGACTTGCGTGGTGTGGCCCCACCGAGGATGGGCGACCTCGACCAGCATGTCCCGCGCCCGAAAGTGCGGATCTTCGAAGATGTCCGCAATGGTGTAGATCTTCGCCGCAGGCACCTCGGCACAACGCAGTACTGCCTCCAGCGCATCGGCGTCGTAGCCGGCAGTCCAGTCGGCGATGAGGCGATCCAGTGCCTGGGCATTCTCCGGTCGGGCGCGCTGCTGCATCGACGCGAAGCGCGGATCGTCCGCAAGCCCCGGCATCTGCATCGCGGCAACGAGCCGGCGCCAGATGGCTTGATTGTTTGCCGCCAGAAGAACGAAGCCGCCGCCGCGGGTCGGATAGAGGTTGTTCGGGGCGACACCTCCGAGCCTGGCGCCTTCGCGCGCCGGGACCACGCCAAGCAGTTCGTGGGCCGACACGATCATCTCGAGTTGCGTGAAAGCCGCCTCGTACAGTGCGACGTCGACCACCTGGCCGCGCCCGGATCTCGCGCGCTCTCGAAGGGCGACTAGGGCGCCGAATGCACCGTACAAGGCGCCCAGATGATCGGTGCTCGGCAACGCGACGCGGGCCGGAGGGCGATCGGGTTCGCCGATCATGTTGCGGACGCCACCGACCGCCTCGCAGATGACGCCGTAGCCCGGGCGATCGGAGTAGGGGCCATCCTGGCCGTAGCCGCTGATCCGCACCATGACGAGGCCCGGATTGCGCCGTGACATGGCTTCGTACCCGAGACCGAACCGTTCCATCACGCCGGGCCGGTAGTTCTCGACGACGATGTCGGCGCCTTCGATCAGTGCCATCGCAACTTCTGCGCCGCGTGTCTGCTTCAGATCCAGCACGACGACACGTTTGCCCCGCAAGAGAGAGGGCGTGTAGAGCGAGAGGCCATCCTTGTGGAATCCCATTTGGCGAACCGGATCGCCCTCGGGAGGCTCGACTTTGATCACCTCGGCGCCGAAGTCAGCGAGCAGGCGCGTGCATGTCGGTCCGGCAATGGTGTTGCAGAACTCGATCACCCGCAGCCCGCCCAGCGGCGGCGACGGCTGCCCGTCTGGCGGTAGGTCCCCAGGAAGACGCTCCATGGCCAGATTGAGGTTCGTTGCCGTGGCGATCTCCTGACAGCGCCTCGCTGTCGGCCGTTCATATTATGCGAGAATGTTATTGTTGACAATCCTCAAGTAGCAATTGAGATCTTGAAACCAGTGCCTTCACCGGGTGATCCATCGCGGGAGCCTCACTCGATGTCCGCTTCGGCGAACCGGAGCCCGCAGCCCAGGGGACTCTTGACGCTCCCGGAGCAGATCGCTGAACGAATCTATTCGGACATCGTCGAAGGGCACTACCACCCCGGCGATCGGATTCGCGAAGAGGCCATCGCCGTCGCGCTCGGCGTGAGCCGGGGGCCGGTGCGTGAGGCGCTGCGGATCCTCGAGCGCGATGCCGTCGTTCGCTTGCTGCCCAACAGGGGAGCCCACGTGACGAAGCTGTCGGTGCGCGAAGTCAACGATGTCTTCGAGATCAGGGCGGTGCTGGCCGGCGCGATGGCGCGACGTCTCGCGACCCGCGGGCGCGACGTCGTTGCCAGGCTCGAGGACGGCGTCCAGGAGCTCGAGCGGCTCGCGACTCGGGTCGAGGATGGGGGTCAGTACGTGGCGGCGAGCGTTCGGCTGGCGCAGCGCATGGCACAGGCCACGGGCAATGACCGCCTGGCCGACATCATGCGCTCACTGGCCAGGCAGAGCTGGCGCTACACGCTGCTCACTCTTGCCGACGCGAAGCGGCGCCGCGCTTCGGCACGACGTTGGCGCACGGTTTTCGGCGCCCTTCTCGCCGGAGATGCCGACCGCGCCGGCCAACTGATGGAGAGCCTGGTCGACGAGTCGCGGCGCGAGGCCATGCGTGTGCTCGGCGCGGCGACACAGCCGCAGGCGCCTGCGCGAATCCAACCCGAGGCTTGAGGCGGTGAGGCGAAGAGCGCCAAGATCATCGACATCGACCATTGCAGCGATTGCCCGTCACCGCCCCTGGAACCGCGGCGTCCTCCGCTCGCCCATGGCCTTGACGCCCTCGCTGAAATCCTCGGTCTTGAAGTGCACGTTCTGCTCGATGCTCTCGCGCGCGACCGCGAGCCGGAACTGCTCGACCAGGCCCGCGCGCAGCGTGGCGCGCGTGGACTGCACCGCGATCGGTGACGAGGCCGCGATCTCTTCGGCCAACTCGATCGCCTTGGCGCGCACCTCCGGCTGCGGCACGAGCTGATCGGCCAGACCGATGCGCACCGCCTCCTCGCCGCCGAGGCGCCGGCCGGTGTAGAAGAGCATGGCGGCCTGCTGCTGGCCGACGAGCCGCGGCAGCATGTGCGACAACCCGAAGCCGGGATGGATGCCCAGCCGATTGAAGTTGGCCGAGAAGCGCGCCTCGGCGCATGTCACGCGGAAGTCGGCGGCCAGCGCCAGTCCCAGGCCGCCGCCGATGGCCGGGCCATGCACGGCGGCTATCACGGGCTTGGTGCAGGCCACCAGCCGGATGGCCTCGAAGTACAGCGGGTTGACCGCGCGCGGGCTCTTCTGGGGCGGCGCCGCGTCGCGGTTCGCGAAGTTGGCGCCGGCGCAGAAAGCCGTGCCCTGCGAGCACAGCACGATCGCGCGGCAATCGGCATCGGCCTCCATGGCTTCGAAGGCATCGGCGATGCCCTGGATCATGGCGATGTCGAAGTAGTTGTGCGGCGGGCGCCGGATCTCGACGATCGCGACGTGGCGTTGCCGGTCCACGCCCACGGCCGGGGCG
>JAEUPI010000020.1 GCA_016790175.1 Burkholderiaceae bacterium
GAATTCATGAGCGCCTGCCACTGCGCCGCCACCTGCTGCCGCAGGGCCGCCACCGACTCCGGGCTGAGTCCTTCGGCGAACAGCGATTGCTCGAAGTGCTGCTCGCCATCGCCCAGCACGTTGGCCACCGCGGCCGCGGCATGGTCGCCCACGTTGTCGGCCAGGAATCGAAGCATGCTCGGCCGGTCGCCCTGCGGCACGAACACCTCACGCGCCAGCGACACGGTGTCGGCTCCCGGATCGACGCGCGCCAACCCCAGGCGCAGCAGTTCGTCGAGGATGCTGCGCGGATGCACGTCGCGCGTGATCTCGCGCGCGAGTGCCTCGAAGCTGGGGGCCCGGCCATTGCGCGACAAGGCAAGCGGCCGACCCTGCCGGTCGCGATAGGCCGCCGCGGTGAGCCAGTGCGTGAACACCTCGCTGGCCAGCGAGCGGCGTGTCGGCGCCGATTCGCCCCGACCCTCGCGCAGGGCCTGGATCAGGCGCGTGACCTCGCGGCGGTTGATGCCGGTGGCCGTGCTGATGCGGCTGACCCGCCGGTGCGGCAGCAGCTCGGTGTGCGACGCGTCGGCGGTCTGCACCAGCAGCAGCTTCAATTGCTCCTGCACCGTCGCGAACGGCAGTCCCCGGTCGAGGACCAGCCGCGCCAGCGGCCCGAGCACCGCACGAAGCGCCTCGGTCATCGCGGCCTGTTCGGAGGCCACCGGATCGGGTGGTGCGCTGGACATCGCGATGGGCGTCGACGGACTCGGCGGTTCGGGGCGGCGGGCATCCTAGCCCGGCGCGCCACGGCGCCGGGGCCCTCGAGGTGCCTCGAGTGCCGCGCGTCCGCGCAAAGCGCGGCCAAGCGGTGGTTTTGCACGCCGCACGCGCTCTGGCCGGACGCGCGATCGACAATCGAGCGCATGTGCGCCGCCCGCCGACGCTGGATCGCCCACCTCGACATGGACGCCTTCTACGCGTCGGTGGAGCTGCTGCGCTACCCGGAGCTCGCGGGCCAGCCGGTGGTGATTGGCGGTGGCCGCCGACACCAGCCGGTCTTGCTGGCCGACGGCACGCGTCGCTTCGCGAAGCTGGCCGACTATGCGGGCCGTGGCGTGATCACCACCGCCACCTATGCGGCACGCGACTACGGCGTGCACTCCGGCATGGGATTGATGAAGGCGGCCGCGCTCGCGCCGCAGGCCGTGCTGCTGCCCACCGACTTCGACGAGTACCGCGCGTACTCGCGCCGCTTCAAGGCCGCGGTCGCCGAGGTGGCACCGGTGATCGAGGACCGTGGCATCGACGAGATCTACATCGACTTGAGCGATCTGCCCGGCGCGCAGGACAGTGTCGGTCACGATCCGTTCGGCGGCGTGCGTGCGCTGGGCCTGGAAATCAAGAACAACGTGCGGCGGGCCACCGGCCTGAGCTGCTCGATCGGCATCACGCCGAACAAGCTGCTCGCGAAGATCGCCTCCGAACTCGACAAACCCGATGGGCTCACGCTGCTGGCACGCGACGACCTGCCACTGCGCATCTGGCCGTTGCCGGTGCGGCGCATCAACGGCATCGGGCCGAAGGCCGGCGCGAAACTGAAGGCGCTGGGCATCGACACCATCGGCCAGCTCGCGGCACACGATCCGCAGGATCTGGTGCGTCACTTCGGTCCGAACATCGGCCGCTGGCTGCACGACGCCGCCTGCGGCATCGACGATCGGCCGGTGGTCGTGTTCAGCGAGCCGGTGTCGATGAGCCGCGAGACGACCTTCGATCGCGATCTGCATGCCCGGCGCGACCGCGCCGAGCTCGGCCGCGTGTTCACCGAGCTCGCTGAAGCCGTGGCTCAGGATCTGCAGCGCAAGGGCTATGCAGGCCGCACGATCGGCATCAAGCTGCGGTTCGAGGATTTCAAGACCGTCACGCGCGATCTGACGCTGGCCGATGCGATCAACGATGCAAAGGCGATCCGGCACGCAGCCGGGCTGTGCCTCAAGCGTGTGGACCTGAGTCGCCGCATCCGGCTGCTCGGCGTGCGCGCCGGCAACCTGGCCCGCAGCCCGGCGCGTTGAGGCCCGTCAAACCTTCGCGTCGGCCGCGCCCTGCGACGGCCCCGGGATTCTCCGCGCTCCCAATGCGGGCCGATCGCCCGAAGATCGCCCTTCGCCAACGGAGACCCTGCATGAACCGAAACATCCGCCTTGCCGCCCTCGTGGCGTCAGCCGTCTGCTGGCCTGCTTTCGCGCAGGACAAACCCGTCGAGATCAAGCTCGCGCACTGGGTGCCGGCCAACCACCTGCTGGCCACCACCGGCTTCATCCCCTGGGGCCAGTCGATCGAGAAGGCCTCGGGCGGCAGCATCAAGGTCACGATCTATCCTGCGCAGCAGCTCGGCAAGGCGCCCGATCACTACGACATGGCACGCGACGGCATCGCCACCGTGTCGTACGTGAACCCGGGCTACCAGGCCGGCCGCTTCCCGGTCATCGCCGCCGGCGAGCTGCCCTTCCTGGTCGACAAGCCGGGCCCGGCCTCGCAGGCGCTCGATGCCTGGTACCGCCAGTACGCCGAGAAGGAAATGAAGGACGTGAAGGTCTGCCTCGCGCACCTGCACGTCGGCACCTTCCACGGCAAGCAGGCCCTCACCGATCCGGCGCAGATCAAGGGCATGAAGATCCGCCCGGCCAACGGCACCGTGGCGCAGATGGTCACCGTGCTGGGCGGCACCAGCGTGCAGGTGTCGGCGCCCGAGGCGCGCGACGCGCTCGAAAAGGGCGTGGCCGATGCGATCACCTTCCCCTGGAACTCGATCATCTCGTTCGGCATCGACAAGGTCACCAAGTTCCATACCGACATGCGGCTGTATGCCGCGGTGTTCGTGTGGGCCATGAACAAGCCGTTCTACGACGGTCTGTCGGCCAACCAGAAGAAGGTGATCGACAGCCACTGCAACAACGAGTGGGCCGCCAAGGTCGGCGCCGCCTGGGGCGACGCCGAAGACGCCGGTCGCGAGAAGCTGCAGGCCATGGGCGGCCACACCATCGTGCCGATGACGCCGGCACAGATCGCCAACTGGAAGAAGGCGGTCGCGCCGGTCTACGACCAGTGGACCGCTGCGGCCGACAAGGCCGGTGTGCCGGGCAAGGCCGCTCTCGACGACCTGCGCGCCCGACTGCAGAAGGCCGGCGGCGCCTACTGATGGTCGCGCACCGCCGCGCGGCTCGGTTCGGGCGGCCGGCCTTCGACCCGCCACGATGAAGCGACTGCTCGCCGCCACCGAATCGGTGGCGGCCTTCTTCCTGCTGCTGATCGCGCTGCTCACCGCGGCCAATGTGACGCTGCGCGATCTGGCGTCGGTGCAGATTCCCGACTGGTTCGACGGCAGCAAGCTGCTGATGGCAATCGCGCTGTTCTGGGGCATCGCGGTCGCCACCTATCACGCCGGCCATATCGCGGTGGATATCGTTTGGGAGCATCTGCGCCCGCGTGGCCGGCGTGTGCTCGACATCATTGCCGGGCTCGTCACGCTCGCCTTCCTGGTGCCGATGGCGTGGATGGTGTTCGCCAAGGTGCTCACCAGCGGCACGCAGGCCACGTCGGACCTGCGCCTGCCGCTGATGTGGTTCACCAGCATCGCGGCTTGCGGCGCGGTGGCAGCCGCCGTGCTGGCACTGGCCCGCGTGATCGAGCTGGTGCGCGGGCACGATCCGCACGCCGACCCGGTGAGCGACGATTCCGGCCTCGACGCACTGCGCCGCGCCAAGGAGGCCGCCGATGAGCGCCGCCCGGCCGCTCCGTAGGCGCTCGCTCACCCTCGGGGGGATGGCGCGTAGCGCCAAGGGGGCAACATGAGCCGTGAGGCGGTCGCGATCGGCGGCTTCGTGCTGATGTTCGTGTTGATGGCGATGCGCGTGCCCATCGGCGTGGCGATGGGCATCGCCGGCGTGCTCGGCTTCGGCGCGCTCAGCGGCGTCAAGCCGGCGCTCAACCTGCTGGGCAACGTGCCGCTGTCGGTGCTCACCGACTACAACCTGCTGGTGATCCCGATGTTCATCCTGATGGGCGCGTTCGCGTCGCATTCGGGCATGAGCCGCGAGCTGTTCGCCGCCGGCCGCGCCTGGTTCGGCCACAAGCGCGGCGGCCTCGCCTATGCCGGCATCGCCGCCTGCGGCGGCTTCGCGGCGATCAACGGCTCGTCGGTGGCCACCGCGGCCACGATGACGCAGGTGGCCCTGCCCGAGATGCGCCGTGCCGGATACGACCCGGGCTTCTCGGCCGGGCTGATCGCGGCCGGCGGCACGCTGGGCATCATGATCCCGCCGTCGACGATCTTCGTGCTCTACGGCATCATGACCGAGGTCGACATCGCCAAGCTGTTCGCCGCCGGCGTGGTGCCCGGCCTGCTCGGCATGCTGTTCTACGCGGCGCTGGTGCAGTGGATGGCTTGGCGCAGCCCGGATCGCCTGCCGCTCGGCGAGCCGCACAGCTGGGCCGAGCGCTTCGCGAGCCTGCGCCCGCTGTGGGCGGTGCTGCTGCTGTTCCTGTTCGTGCTGGGCGGCATCTATGGCGGCCTGTTCACGGTGCAGGAGGCCTCGGGCGTCGGCGCCGCGGGCACGCTGCTGATCGGCCTCGTGCGCCGCCAGCTGGGCTGGCGCCAGGTGCGCCAGGCGCTGGTGGATTCGCTGCGCGTGTCGTCGGCGATCATGATGATCGTTGTCGGTGCCTTCCTGTTCGGCTATTTCCTGACGATCACGCAGTTCACCCAGACCGCCGTCGACTGGCTGGTGCACCTGCCGGTGGGCGCCTATGGCGTGCTGGCGATCGTGATGCTGGGCTACCTGATTCTCGGCGCGGTGATGGACGAGCTGGCGATGATCCTGCTCACGGTGCCTATCGTGTTCCCGGCGATGACGCAGCTCGGCTTCGACCCGGTGTGGTTCGGCGTGATCGTCGTGATGGCGGTTGCCTTCGGCATGATCTGTCCGCCGGTGGGCATGAACGTGTTCGTCATCAACTCGATCGCGCGCGACATCCCGCTGATGCGCATCTACGCCGGCACCATGCCCTTCATCGCGGTGGACGTGGTGCGCCTGGTGATTCTGTGTGCCTTCCCGGGGCTCTCGCTGTGGCTGCCGAACCTGATGGTGCGCTGACGGCCGCCCCGCCGCGCCGCCGGCCTTGAGTCGAGCGCCATGCCCCGGCTGCCGCCGATCCAGGGTCTGCTCGCGTTCGAAGCGCTGGCGCGGCGGCGCAACGTCACGCAGGTCGCCGAGGAGTTGCATGTCACCCCCAGCGCCGTCAGCCATCGCATCCGACAGCTCGAGACCCAGCTCGGCTTCAAGCTGTTCGGCCGCAGCGGCTTCGTGCTCACGCCCGACGGCGACGCCTACCTCGGCCGTGTGCGCGAGGCGCTGTCGCTGCTGCAGGGCGAGCCGGACGCAGACGGCCGCGGCGAGGCCACGCGGTTGCGCGTTGCGGTGACGCCCACGTTCTCGAGGCAGATCCTGCTGCCCAGGCTTTCGCTGTTCCGCCATCGCTATCCGGAGATCAACCTGGTGCTGCAGGTCGCGCTGCCGGTGCTGAACGCACCGGTGGACGGCGCCGACCTGGAATTGCGGTTCGGCACAGGCCCGTTTGCCGATCGCGAATCGGTGCTGCTGCTTCGCGACGAGGTGACCCCCGCCTGCAGCCCGGAATACCTGCACGAGGCCGGCCCGTTCGACGGCTTCGACACCGATGCCGTCATCGCCCGCGCGCGCCTGATCCGCTGCCCGCTCGAACCGTGGCGCACCTGGTTCCAGGCCTGCGGGCTGACGCTTCGCGAACCGGCGGAGGGCGACCAGTTCGACGACATCGGCCTCACGCTCGACGCCGCGGTTGCCGGCTTCGGCGTCGCGCTGCTGCGCCTGAAGCTCGGCGCGGCCTGGCTCGACAGCGGCCGGCTGGTGCGCCTGAGCCCGCGGGCCGTGCCGTCGCCGCATCACTACCACCTGTGCTGGAAGCCCGGCAAGCTGCAGCGCTGGGAATGTGCCGCCTTCGTCGACTGGTTGCAGCAATCGCTGCGCTGATTGAGCCGAATTCAAACCCGGCCACAACGCGTTTCAGTCGCTGCAGCAGCCCCTGCCGGCACAATGCGCGCCGAGGAGACGAATGATGACCGTGATCACCACCATCGAAGACCTGCGCGTGCTGGCGCGGCGCCGAGTGCCGCGCATGTTCTACGACTATGCCGACTCCGGCTCGTGGACCGAGAGCACCTACCGCGCCAACGAGAGCGACTTCCAGAAGATCAAGCTGCGCCAGCGCGTGGCCGTGAACATGGAGGGCCGCAGCACCGCGACGACGATGGTCGGCGTGCCGGTGAAGATGCCGGTGGCGATCGCGCCGGTGGGTCTCACCGGCATGCAGCATGCCGACGGCGAGATCCTCGCGGCCAAGGCGGCCGAGGCGTTCGGCATTCCGTTCACGCTGTCGACGATGAGCATCTGCTCGATCGAGGACGTGGCCGCACACACGAAGGCGCCGTTTTGGTTCCAGCTCTACGTGATGCGCGACCGCGACTTCATCGAGCGCCTGATCGACCGCGCCAAGGCCGCGAAATGCGGTGCGCTGGTGCTGACGCTGGACCTGCAGATCATCGGCCAGCGCCACAAGGACCTGAAGAACGGCCTGTCGGCGCCGCCGAAGCCGACACTCGCCAACATCCTGAACCTGATGACCAAGCCGCGCTGGGGACTGGGCATGCTCGGCACATCGCGTCGGCAGTTCGGCAACATCGTCGGCCATGTGAAGGGCGTCACCGACGTGAGCAACCTGTCGGCATGGACCAATCAGCAGTTCGACCCGCGTCTGAACTGGGGCGACGTGGAGTGGATCAAGAAGCGCTGGGGTGGCAAGCTGATCCTCAAAGGCATTCAGGACGTGGAAGACGCCAAGTTGGCCGTCGCCTCCGGCGCCGACGCGCTGATCGTCAGCAACCATGGCGGCCGACAGCTCGACGGCGCGCAGTCGAGCATCGAGGCGCTGCCGGCGATCGTGGCCGAGGTCGGCTCGAAGATCGAGGTGCACATGGACGGCGGCATCCGCTCCGGGCAGGACGTGCTGAAGGCGCTGGCCCTCGGCGCCAAGGGCACCTACATCGGCCGTGCGATGGTCTACGGCCTCGGCGCGATGGGCGAAGCCGGCGTCGCCAAGACGCTGGAGATCATCCACAAGGAGCTCGACCTCACGATGGCCTTCTGCGGCCGCACGCGCGTCGAGCAGGTGGACAAGAGCATCCTGCTGCCGGGGACGTTTCCGACCTGACGACGCGCTGGCCCATGCCGACTCGCGATCGATCTCATGGAAGAACCGCGAAGGCGATTCGGGCTCGTTGTCGAAGACAGAGGCCCAGCGTGCATCAGACTCCTGAGAAGTCTGGCGCGCGCTGCGCCGAGCGGCTCAACGAAGGGACTTCGAACCGCTCGGTCGACCAGCGCGGCAGGCGGTGCCCGTCCGGGGCGATTTCTGGGTCGGCGAGGAGCGCAGCGGCGAGGGTCGGCGCGCACTGTAGGTGCGCGCTTCGTGTTCTGACTCGCCGACGTTGTTTGAACGCGGCGAACGAAGTGAGCGTAGTGAGTTCGGCGGCGCGACCCTCGACGCGAGCACCACAGCGCAGTCGGCGCCGCAGGCGTCGACCGACCCAGCATGAGCCACGGGCGGGTACCGCCTGCCGCGCCGCACGGGCCCGTGCGGGAAACGGGACCCTTCTCTAACTGATTGAACGCGCCTGCTTATCAGCGCATCAGGAAGCCGAACACCCGCTCGGCGAGCCGGCCGTACGGCGGCATGATCAGCTTCATCGTCGACCAGCGTGCCTGGTAGAACACCGGGCGCAGTTTGGAGAAGGTCTCGAAGCCCTCGCGGCCGTGGTAGTGGCCCATGCCCGATGCGCCGACGCCGCCGAACGGCAGATCGTGCTGGCCGACGTGGAACAACGCATCGTTGACCGACACGCCACCCGACATCACACGGTCGAGCAGCATCTGCACCGTCGCGCGATCGTGACTGAACGGATAGATCGCCAGCGGCCGCGGGCCTGCGTTGACCTGCTCGACCACCGCGTCGAGGCTGCGGTAGCCGATCACCGGCAGGATCGGGCCGAAGATCTCGCGCGTCATCAGCGCACTGTCGGCCGCGGCGCCGAGCACCAGGTGCGGGTTGATCTTGCGCGTCGCCGCGTCCCAGGCCGGGCCCGGCAGCAGCGGAACCAGCCGCGCGCCGCGTGCGCGTGCGTCGTCGAGCGCGGCCACCAGCCGCTCGAACGCGCGTGTATCGATGATCGAGGTGTAGTCGGGCGAATCGAGCCGGCCATACAGGCGCGGCACCACGGCCTGCGCCGCCTGCACGAAGGCCTCGATGCGTGCCTCGGGCAGGAACACATGGTCCACCGTCGTGCAGATCTGTCCGGCGTTGAGGCATTTGACGAACAAGATCCGCTCGGCCGCGACCTCGATCGGGAAACCGTCATCGACGATTGCCGGCGACTTGCCGCCGAGCTCGAGCGTCACCGGGCACAGGTTGCTCGAGGCCGCGGCCATCACTGCGCGGCCGGTCTGGCCGGAGCCGGTGAACAAGAGGTGATCGAACGGTAGCTGCGAGAACGCCGGCCCGACGCCGCCGGTCTCGTCGAAGAACTGCAGCTTCTCCGGTGGAAAGTACGCCGGCATGCGCTCGACCAGCAGCTGGGCGAGATGGCGCGAGTTCTCGCTCATCTTGACCATCGCGCGGTTGCCGGCGGCAAGGATCGCGGTCAGCGGCACGATGCTCAGGTTGACCGGGAAGTTCCACGGCACGATCACGCCCACGACGCCGAGCGGCTGCGGGATCACGCGATTGCGCGCGCCGAAGAAGCTCCGCAGATCGACCGCGCGGCGCTGCACGCGCATCCAGCGCCGCAGATGGCCGATCGCGTGGTCGATGCCGCCGATGGCCGGAACGATCTCGGCCATCAGCGTCTCGTGGCGCGAGCGGTGCCCGTAGTCGGCGCTGATCGCTTCGCACAGCGCGTCGCGCTGCTCGCTCACGAAACGCCGCAAGGTCTGAAGGTCGGTGCGCCGTTCGGCCAGCGTGGGCACCGGCTGGGCATGGTAGGCGGCGCGCTGCAGGTCGAGCGCGGCACGCAGCCGCAAGGCGATGGGAGCGGTGGGATCGTTCATCCGGTGATCCTAGTGCGCGCCGGGGTGCGCGGCTAGAGTGCGCACCTCAATCGCGCAAGTGCGCGCGCGCCTCGTCGGCGGTTTCGTAGATGTGCGCCGCCACGCCGCGCGCCGCCAGCGCCGGGCCGAGCTTGGTGCGCAGGAAACCCGAGGTGGTGTAGCGCGTGACGTTCAGGTAGTAGCGGTCGACCAGCATGCGCACCATCGCAGCCCATTCGTCTTCGATCTCCGGGGCGAGGGTGAAGTGGTCGTAGTTGACCACCGCATACACCTTGTGGCCGAGCGGTGCCAGATGCGATTCGACCTCGTGCCGCACGGCCTCGACGTCGTCGGCGCTGCGGATCGCCAGCCGCTCGAAGTTGATGAACAGCGTGCGTTGCGAAGCGTCGTAGTGAAAGCGCTCCGGCAGCGGCTTCAGCAGCAGCCGCGCGCGCAGGCCCATCGGCGCGTCGGCGAAGATCGATGCGTCCATGCGCGCCGGTTCGCGCTCGATGACCGGCTCGAAATCCATCTGGTCGAGGATGTCGCGCTGCAGTTCCAGGCCCGGCGCGATCTCGATCAGCTCCAGCCCCTTGGCATGCAGGCGGAACACGCAGCGTTCGGTCACGTAGAGCACCGGCTGGCCGCGCCGGTGCGCCTCGCGGCCCGAGAAGGTGCGGTGCTCGACCTCGCGCACGAACTTGCGCTCACCGTTCGCGAGAAAGGTGCCGACGAACACCACCCGCTGCGCGTTCTGGCTGATGTTGATGAAGCCGCCGGCGCCGGCCAGCCGCGGGCCGAAGCGGCTCACGTTGAGGTTGCCCTCGGCATCGGCCTGGGCCAGACCCAGGATCGCCAGATCGAGCCCGCCGCCGTCGTAGAAATCGAACTGGTAGGGCTGGTCGATCACCGCCTGCGTGTTGACCGCGGCGCCGAAGTTCAACCCGCCGGCCGGAATGCCGCCGATCACGCCCGGCTCCGCGGTCAGCGTGATCAGGTCGATCACCTTCTCCTCGGCGGCCACCTGCGCCACGCCCTCGGGCATGCCGATGCCGAGGTTGACCACGCCGTTGGCCCGCAACTCCAGCGCCGCGCGGCGCGCGATGATCTTGCGCTCGCTCATCGCCATCGGGGTCGAATGCCCCGGCGGTACGCGAATCTCGCCGGCGAAGGCCGGGCTGTACGGCTCGGCGAAGGTCTGCATGTGGTATTCGGGCTTCTCGGCCACCACCACACAATCGACCAGCACGCCGGGAACCTTGACCTGCCGCGGATGCAGCGATCCGCTCGCCGCCACGCGCTCCACCTGCACGATCACGATGCCGCCGGAATTGCGCGCCGCCATCGCGATCGCCAGCGCCTCGAGCGTCAGCGCCTCGCGCTCCATCGTCACGTTGCCGTCGGGGTCGGCCGTGGTGCCGCGGATGAAGGCCACGTCGATCGGGAAGGCCTTGTAGAACAGATAGTCCTCGCCGTCGATATGCATCAGCCGCACGCGCTCGTCGGTGCTGCGCGCGTTGATCGCGCCCCCGCCATGGCGCGGATCGACGAAGGTGCCCAGCCCCACCTGGCTCAGATGCCCCGGCTTGCCGGCCGCGATGTCGCGAAACAGATGCGAGATCACGCCCTGCGGCAGATTCCAGGCCTCGATGCGGCCCTCCACCGCCAGCCTGCCGAGCGCGGGCACCAGCCCCCAATGGCCGCCGATCACGCGACGGACGAGGCCGTCGTGGCCCAGGTGGTTCAGGCCGCGCGTCTTGCCGTCGCCCTGGCCGGCCGCATACACGAGCCCGAGATCGCGCGGCGCGCCGCTGTCGAGAAAGCGTCGCTCGAGCGCGACCGCGAGGTTCTCGGGAAATCCGATGCCGACGAAGCCGCCGGTGGCCAGCATGTCACCGTCGCGCAGCAGACGCACGGCCTCGTCGGCCGAGACCACCTTGCCCTTGTCGGCCGAACGCAGCGCGGCCATGCGCTCGTGGGCGTGCGAGGCATGGTGGGTGGTCATGGCGCGGCGCGCGCTACAGCCGTGCGTTGCTGTCGAAGGTATTGCACTCGCGCACGCTGCCGCCTTGCAGCCCGCGCTTGAACCAGCCCACGCGCTGCGCGCTGCTGCCGTGGGTGAAGCTCTCGGGCACCACGGTGCCCTGCGAACGGCGCTGCAGGTTGTCGTCGCCGATCTGCGAAGCGGCGTTCAGCGCCTCCTCCACGTCGCCCTGCTCGAGCACCTGCCGCGCGCGCTGCGCATGGTGCGCCCACACGCCGGCGAAGCAATCGGCCTGCAGCTCCAGGCGCACCGACAGCGCATTGCCCTGGGCTTCGCCGACGCGCTGGCGCATCGCGTCGACCTTCTCGGTGATGCCCATCAGGTGCTGCACATGGTGGCCGATCTCGTGTGCGATCACGTAGGCCTGCGCAAAGTCGCCCGGCGCGCCGAGGCGCTGCTTCATCGTCTCGTAGAAGCCGAGGTCGATATAGACCTTCTGGTCGCCGGGGCAGTAGAACGGCCCCATCGCTGCCTGGCCGGTGCCGCAGGCGGTGGGCGTGGCGCCGCGAAACAGCACCAGGCGCGGCTCGCGGTACTGCGCCCCGTTGGCGGCGAACTGCTGCTTCCACACGTCTTCGGTGTCGGCCAGCACGGTGGAGACGAACGCGGCCATGCGGTCGTCGGCCGGCGGACGCTTGGCGGGCCCCTGCTCCTGCTGCACGACCGACGCGTCGGGCATGCCGCCGCCGGAGAGCACGCCCAGGATCGTGAGCGGGTTGATGCCGAAGATCCAGCCGGCCACCAGCGCGATCACGATCGTGCCGAGCCCGATGCCGCGGCCGCCGATGCGCATGCCGCCGCCGCCCATCGACGGGCCATCACCGCGACGGTCTTCGACGTTTTCGCTCTGGCGGTTGCCTTCCCATTTCATGTTCCGCTCCCTGCCCGAAAGGGCGCATGGTGCATCATCGCGCGCCCCGGGACATTCCGGAATGCCCCGGGGCGCTTGGCGCGCGTCATCGCTAGACAGGCTCGAATGCGCCTGCAGCCCTAGGGGCCGAGGCAGGCCGTCTTGCCGTGGCTCATCGCAGACGCTCGATCTGGTTCACGTTGCACCGCTGGCTCGGCATCGGGCTCGGGCTGTGGTTCATGCTGGTGGGGCTGACCGGTGCGCTGCTCGTCTACCGCGACGCCATCGACGCCTGGCTGAACCCGGCGCTGCTGAAGCCGCGATTGCCGGGCCCGCCGCTGGAGCCCAGTGCTATCGTCGAGCGTGCGCGGCTGATGGACGAGCTCGGCCGCATCGAGCGCTTGCGCCTGCCGGGGGGCGACAACCGGGTCTACCGGCTGCAGGTGCGGCCGCTGGCGAGCCGCGTCGAATCGAGCCGCATCGAGGCGCTGGTGGATCCCGCCAGCGGCGAGCTGCTCGGCACGCGCAGCCTCGAGCGCCTGAGCCTGGCGCCGCCCGACGCGATGCGCACGCTCTACGAATTCCACCGCAACGTGCTGCTCGGCAACTGGGGCTCCAACATCGTGGGCATCGCCGGCGTGCTGCTGCTGGCCGGCGTGGTCAGCGGCGTCGTCACGGCCTGGCCGCGCAAGCGGGCCGCGTGGGCGAGGCTGGTGTGGATCAACACCCGGGCCAGCGCCACGCGTGTGGCGTTCGACGCGCACCGCAGCGCCGGCGTGCTGATGGCGATCGTGCTGCTACTGTCGACCTTCACCGGCGCGACGCTGGTGTACCTGAACTATGTGCGCGACATTGTGGGCCTGTTCTCGCGCGTCGAGTCGTTTCCGACGCTGCCCTGGCGGCAGACGCCGAGCGGCGAGCCGGTCGGGTTCGACGAGATGGTGCAGCGCGTGCGCGACACGCACCCCGAACGCCGCATCAGCGAGGTCCACATTCCGCCGCGCGGCAACACCGGCATGCTGTTCTACCTGACCGAGCCGTCGGACGTACACCGCCTCGGCGACACCATCGTCTGGGTGCACCCGGTAACCGGCGAGATCCTGGTCGAGCGCAGCGATCGCACACGCAGCGCGGGCGAGTCGTTCATGCACTGGCTGTTCCCGCTGCACACCGGCAGCGC
>JAEUPI010000064.1 GCA_016790175.1 Burkholderiaceae bacterium
ATCGACGGTGCGGTAGGTGCCGGCCGCGTGCCAGGCCATGCGGATCATCTGCGGGCCGTAGTGGCCGAAGTCGGCCGGCCACCACGGCTGGCTGTCGGTCATCAGCTTGACCAGATCGGCCTTCAGCGCCTGGTAGTCGAGTTGCTTGAATGCCTTGGCGTAGTTGAAGGTCTCACCCAGCGGATTCGACCGGCTGCCGTGCTGGTTCAGCAGGTCGACACGCAACTGGTTGGGCCACCAGTCGCGATTGCTGGTGCCGCCACCCGCGACATGGTGGAAGGGACACGTGAGCTCGTTCGGCATGGTGCTGCTCCTTTCGATGCGGGTGCCGAACGGGGCGCCCGAGGGTTTCGAGGCGCGACGCGTTGGCACTTGGGCCTACGCAGTGTCCGGCGCATCGCGGCAGCGGGCCAATCGAATGAGATGAACAGGGTCATTGCGGCTGACTATGAAGTCAGGCGCACGCGCTTCGCCGTCACCGCGCAGCCGTCGCCACCGGGCTCGTGCTGTGAAGGAGCCGTGCTAACTCTCGTTGTGCGCGACCTGGATGCGCCGCCGTGTGCGGGCCTCGACGTCATAGACGTTGAAGCTGCTCATCATGCGGCCATACAGGTGCAGGCTGACGGCCCGCGGGTGCTCGAGCGGCACGCCGGTGATGTGGATATGGTCGGGGTTGGGCACAAAGCTCGTCACCGCGCCATGCCGCAGCAGGATGGTGCCGCCGCGGGCGAGCTCGATGTCGTGGTCGGCGCCGCGGTCGGGCGACAGCCGCACGTAGCTCCGCTCCTCCAGCACGCCCTCGACCACGCCGACGACGCCCCAGCTGCCATGGTCGTGCACCGGCGTCCACTGCCCGGGCAGCCAGACGATCGAATAGAGCGACAGGCTGGCGTCGGGCGCGTCGTAGATCAGGTTGCGCGTATAGGCCAGCGGACTGCTGCTGAAATGCCGCGGCTGCAGGAAGCTGCCGGCATGTTCGATCAGGTCGAACATCAGCGGCGCCAGCGCGAGCACGCAGTCCGCCGGATCGCGCAGCTCGCGGCTGTGGGCGGCGGCCTGGGCGATGAAGTGGTCGAGCGGGGTCAAGGCCATGTGCAATTGTTCGACATTTCCTGCAAGGTGCGCGAGCTGGCGACGTGCGGAAGGGGGTGGCCCTCGATTCGCACGACTCCACGGGAACCCAACGCATCGCCCGCGATCTACCGCGACGGGAGTGCATCCTTTCCGCCGCCGAGCCAGGTGCGCGGGGTGGCCGGCGATGCTGCTGCCTGACAAGAGGATTCGACGTGACCACCATGGCTTGCGCCCCGGACCGGCCAGCAGCTGCCAGCGAGCATGAGCTTCGCTTCCGTTCGCTGTACGCGAAGGGTCGCGCGCTGGCCTTTCCGTGTGATGCACAAGGACGCGTTGATCTCGAGCGACTGAGTCCGGCCGCCCGCGAGAATCTGCGCCGCGCGCAGGCGCTGGTGGGCATCGACTTCGAAGCGCCGGAGGTCGTTCGACTGACGCGCTGAATGCGAACCACGCAGACAGCAGCGCGCGACATCACGTCACCGCGCTGCGTTCGCGAGCATTCGCTGCGCGGCCGATCTACATCGGCTCGACCCTCAGCTCGACGTTCGTGCCGTTCATCAACGTGTTGTACACGGGCGAAAACGCCGCCAGCTCGCGAAGCCGCGGCAGGTCGTCGGACGCGGCCTTGACGCGAAAGCCGACGCGGATGGCGGTGTAGCCCTTGGGCACGCCGGCGTTCAGCCCGAGAAAGCCGCGCAGGTCCAGGTCGCCCTCCAGGGTCGACTCCAGCTCCTCGATGCGGATGCCGCGCACTGCGGCATGCGCCACCATGCTGGTGGTGACGCACGAGGCCAGCGCGTGCAGCAGGTGTTCCACCGGGTTGGCGCCGTGGTCGTTGCCGGCCAAGATGGCGGGCTCGTCGGCGTCCATCGTGAAGGTCTGGCGGTGCGCGATCACCTGGCGGGCACCGTAGAAGTCGACCACCGTCGTGCGGTTGTGGCTGCCATGCAGCCAGTTGTTGGTGGCGCGGAAGCGGCAGGCGCCGAGGCCGCCGTCGGTAGCGATAGCGTTGACGGTGGACATCAGCGCGTCGACATCGACGCCGTTGACGATGCGAGGCGCGACCGCCTGTTGTTGCGGGCGGTCCTGGGTCTGAGCGGAGGTATTCATGCAAGGCTCCAATGGTGGGTTTCGGGGTTGTCGGTTGTGCTGCAGATACGGCTCAACCTGGACCGGGACGATATGGATTCATCGCCTGCCGTTGAAGATGGACCGCCGCCACGAACGCGCTGATAGCGCCACCGAAGTTCACCGATGGCCAGCGACGACGCGCTGACCACGGATTCCGGCACCGAGGTGCTGGTGCTGGCGGTCCCCGAGACCGCGGGTTCTGCGCTGTACGGCATGGTCGACGTGCTGATGGCCGCCGGCAACCTGTGGCAGACCCTGGCGCGCGACGCACCGCCGCGCCGCCTCTTCCGCGTGCGCATCGTCGGCCACCAAGCCGCACCCTTTGCCTGCGGCAACGGCATCCCGGTGCATCCGCAAGCGGCGATTGCCGACGATCCCGCCGCGCCGATCGTGATCGTGCCGGAGCTGTGGCTAGGCCCCGACGAATCGATGGCCGGGCGCCACCCCGAGGCCATTCAATGGCTGCGGCGGCGCTACCGCGAGGGCTCGACGCTCTATTCCGCGTGCTCGGGCGCGATGCTGCTGGCCGAAACCGGCCTGCTCGACGGCTATTGCGCCACCTCGCACTGGGGCTACCGCGAGCTGTTTCGCAAGCAGTACCCGAAGGTGCGGTTCGATCCGGCGCCGAACCTGGTGTTCGCGCGGGCCGACGGGCGCATCGTCACGGCCGGCGGCACGACCTCATGGCACGACCTGGCATTGCACATCATCGGCCGGCATGCCAGCCCCGGCGAGGCGCTTCGCATTGCCAAGGTCTACCTGATGAAGTGGCATGCCGAGGGCCAGCTGCCGTTCGCCCCGCTGGCGGTTCAGCAACCCCACGGTGACGCCGTGGTGCGCCAGTGCGAGAACTGGCTGCGCGAGCATTGGGTGGCCACCGACGCCGTGGCCCGTGCGGTGGCGCTGGCGGCGATTCCCGAGCGCACGCTGGAGCGGCGCTTCAAGGACGCCACCGGCAGCTCGCTGCTCGAGTACGTGCAGAACCTTCGCATCGAAGCGGCCAAGCAGCGACTGGAGTCCGGCGCCGACGCGCTCGACGCTGTCAGCGAGGCATGCGGCTACTCCGACGTGTCGTTCTTCCGCCGCCTGTTCAAGCGCCTCACCGGCCTCACGCCGGGGCAGTACCGCCGTATGTTCAAGCGCCTGCCGCTCGCCTGATGCGGCGGGCGGACGGCGTGCGGTTCTCGCCGTCACACCTTCTTGGTCTTCCACCGGCCTCGCGTGAACAGCCACAGCGTGAACAGCCCCACGCTCGTTTCGGAGACGAACACGCCCCAGAACACGCCCGAGTGGGCCCAGCTCAGCGGCAACGCCAGCGCCCAGGCCAGCGGAATCTGGATCAGCCAGAAGAACACCAGGTTGATCCACGTCGGCGTCATCGTGTCGCCGGCGCCGTTGAAGGCCTGCACCGACACCATCCACCAGCCGTACACGAAGTACGAGTAGGCCAG
>JAEUPI010000066.1 GCA_016790175.1 Burkholderiaceae bacterium
GCCGGTGACCCGAAGAACGCGGGGTCGCAGGGCATCTCGCATGCGATGGTCGCCGAGCGTTATGCACTGCCGGGGCAGCTGATCGTCGGCACCGATTCGCACACGCCGCATTCGGGTGCGCTGGGCTGCGTCGCCTTCGGCGTCGGCACCACCGACATGGCCAATGCGTTCGTCACCGGTGCGGTGCGGCTGACGATGCCCGAGTCGATCCGCATCGAGCTGCGAGGCACGCTGCTCGACGGGGTGACTGCGAAGGACGTGGTGCTGCACCTGCTGGCGCTGCCGGCGATCCGCGCCGGCGCCGGGCTCGGCAAGGTGTTCGAGTTCGGCGGGTCGGCGATCGGCACGATGGCGACCGACGAACGCGCGACCTTGACCAACATGGTGGCCGAGCTGGGCGGCTTTACCGGCATCGTCGCACCCGACGCCGAAACCCAACGCTTTCTGCGCGAGCGCCGCGGCCTTCGCTTCGAGCTGCAGTCGTGGATGGCCAGCGACGAGGGCGCGCCGTACGCGGCGACGGTCGTGGTCGATTGCTCGGCACTGTCGCCGATGGTCGCCGCGCCCGGGGACCCCGGCCGCGGCATCGCACTGGCGGCGCTGACGCCGCGGCCACGCGTCGACATCGCCTATGGCGGCTCGTGCACGGCCGGCAAACGCGAGGACTTCGACCATTACCATGCGGTGCTGCGCTGGGCCGCCGAGCGCGGACTGCGCATTGCACCGGGCGTGCGGCTGTACCTGCAATTCGGCACGGTCGACGTGCGCGAATACTGCATCGCGCGCGGCTACCTCGACGCCTTCGAACGCGTCGGTGCCGAGCTGCTGCAACCCGCCTGTGGCGCCTGTGCCAATTGCGGGCCCGGCGCCTCGACCGACGCGAGCCAAGTCACCGTCAGCGCGATCAACCGCAACTTCCCCGGTCGCTCGGGACCGGGCGCGGTCTGGCTCGCCAGCCCGCCGACGGTGGCGGCCAGCGCGATCGCCGGTCATCTGGCGTCGTTCGCCGAGTTGAAACGCAGCATCGCGGATGATCCGGCATCTGCCCTTCGCTGCCGATGAACACCACCGCACCGAGCCCCCAGGCCTTCGTCGCCCTGCTGTTGCTGGCCTGCCTGTTCGGCGGCAACCATGTGGCCGCGCGGGTGGCGTTCGACCATGGCACGGACGTGGTCACCGCGGTGGCCGCGCGCAGCCTGGTCACGGCCGTGGTGGTCGCCGGTCTGGTGTGGCTCCACCGGGTGCCGCTGGTGCTCACGCCGCGCCAGCGCCGCATCATGCCGCTCATCGGCCTGCTGGTGGCGGTGCAGAGCGTGTGCCTGTACGGCGCTGTCGCGCGCATCCCGGTCGGGCTGGCGCTGCTGGCCTTCAACAGCTGGCCGCTGTGGACCGGATTCTGGGCCTACGTGCTGTACCGCGAGGCACCGCAGCGGCAGGTGCTGCTCGCGATGCCGGTGATCCTGGTCGGCCTGGCGCTGGCGCTCGACGTCTGGGGTGCCGCCTCGGGTCTCGGCGCGCGCGGGCAATGGTCGGTCATCGGCCCCGGCGTGGCGCTGGCGGTGGCGGCCGGCGCGTCGTTTGGCGTCGTGCTGGCGCTGACGCAGCACGAGGTCGCCGCGCTCGACGGCCGGCTGCGCAGCGCGATCACGATGGCGATCGTGGGCGTGCTGGCGCTGGCGGCGGCACCGCTGCACGGCGGCCTGCACTGGCCGAACGCGCCGGCGGGGTGGTGGGGGCTGGCCGCGCTGACGATCCTCTACGGCACCGCGTTCACCTCGCTGTTCGTGCTGCTGCCCAGGCTGGGTGTGGTCGGCAGTTCGCCGATCCTCAACGTCGAGCCGGTGGCGGCCCTGGTGATGGCCTGGGCCCTCCTCGGTCAGGCGATCGCACCGGTGCAGTGGCTGGGCGCGCTGCTCGTCGTGGGCGCCGTGATGGCGCTGGGCCTTCGACGGCGCCGTTGACGCGGTGACAACTGTTCACGTCGGTGCGTGGCGGACATGCCACGATGCGGCGATGGCGCCCGGCGCCGCTCGCGACAATCCGGGCCAGTCCATCACTGCTACGGGAGACATTGCATGAAACCCATCGTCATCGCCGGTATGGCTGCGCTGCTGGCCTCGGGCGGCGCGCTCGCGCAGACGGGCACGGCGCGCGGTGTGTTCGGTGCAGGGCTGACGACCGGCGGCGACACGCTGGCCACCGTGGTGTTCGGCGACGGCAGCTCCGAGGACATCAAGGCCGGCGGCCTGTTGCACCTGTTCGGCGGCGTGGAGTTTCGCGCGACGCAGACCGTGTCGATGCAGGTCAACGTCGGCTACCAGATCGACGACACCAGCGGCGGCAGCAACGGCTCGCTGCGCTTCTCGCGTTATCCGATCGAGGTGCTGGCGCATCTGCAGATCAACCCGTTCTTCCGCGTCGGCGGCGGCGTGCGTTTCGTCAACAGCCCCAAGGTGGCCGGCTCCGGCGTGCTCAACTACGTGAACATCCCGTACGACTCGACCACCGGCGCCGTGATCGAGGGCGAATACCTGGTCACGCCGAACATCGGCCTGAAGATGCGCGCGGTGAGCGAGAAGTACAAGCCCAAGGCCGGCGGTCCGAGCGCCGACGGCAACCAGATCGGCTTCTACTTCAGCTGGTACATCTGACGGTGCGCGAGCCGGTTCAGCCGGCCTGCGCGCGATCGAGCACGGCACCGAGTTCGCTACGCATCGCGCGCAGCGCGGCGAGTTCGGCCGACGGCGCGCGCAGCGCATTCCACAGCAGCTCGGTCATCGTGCTCGCGGTGGCATCGATGTCGATGCGCCGCTGCGTGGCCACCGCTTCCCACAGGATGTGCTCCATCGGCCCGAACACCAGCGGCCGCAGCAGGCGCAACGGGACGTCGGCGCGGATCTCGCCGCTGGCCTGACCCCTGGCCAGCAGATCCATCAGCGGCGCGGTGTAGCGGCGCTGAAGCGGCAGCACCGCATCACCCAGGTCGCTCGGCCCCTTGCTCCGACCCTCGCTCAGCACCAGCGCGCACATGCCTGTGCCGTGCACGAGGAACAGCCGCAGGTGCGTCGCCACGATGAACTCCAGCTGGGCTCGCACCGACTTGTGGCGCGGCAGGCCCGCGGCGATGGCCGCGATGATCTCGTCGTACCACTCGGTGATCACGCGCAGGCACAGCTCGCGCTTGCCGCGAAAGTAGGTGAACACCGTGGCCTCGCTGATCCCCAGCCGCTGGGCGATCTCGGTGGTCGTGGCACGCTCGTAGCCGCGTTCCGAGAACACCTCGCGGCCGACGCGCACGATGTCGCGCACCCGTTGCTCCGACTTGGCGCTCGCCGGTGCCCGACGCTGCACCCGCGGCGCGGACGGGCCATCGGCAGGCGGCCGCGGTCTGCGGCGCGGCGGTGCGCTGTCATCGGCTCGGGGTCGGCGCGGCGGGTGGGCAGCCATGGCTTGAGTATCACTCAAATTCAGCTTGAACCGGGCTCGCGGCTCTGTTAACCTGCGCCAGCCGGTTTGTGTCGGTTTTGCTGCTGCTGCAGTGCAACAGGCGTGATCGGCGAAGGGCCTGAGGCAGTGACTCGATCTGAGTGCTGCTCAATTCATGCGGCGCTCGGCCGTACCAGGAGACCCCATGTTCGAGTCCACCTTCAGCTTTGCCCTGGGCGAGGACATCGCGGCGCTGCGCGAGGCGGTGCGCGACTTCGCCCAGCACGAGATCGCGCCGCGCGCAGCCGAGATCGACCGCGCCAACGAGTTCCCGGCCGACCTGTGGCGCCGCTTCGGCGATCTGGGCGTGCTCGGCCTCACGGTGTCGGAGGCCTACGGCGGCACGCCGCTGGGCTACCTGGCGCACATGGTGGCGATGGAGGAGATCAGCCGTGCCAGCGCGTCGGTGGGTCTGTCGTACGGCGCGCATTCGAATCTCTGCGTCAACCAGATCCACCGCAACGGCACCGAGGCGCAGAAGAAGCAGTACCTGCCCAAGCTGGTGAGCGGAGAGCATGTGGGGGCGCTGGCGATGAGCGAGCCCAATGCGGGCTCCGACGTGGTGAGCATGAAGCTCAAGGCCGAGGCCAAGGGCGATCGCTACCTGCTCAACGGCAGCAAGATGTGGATCACCAACGGCGGCGATGCCGACACGCTGATCGTCTACGCCAAGACCGACGTCAACATGGGTGCGCGCGGCATGACGGCCTTCATCATCGAGAAGGGCTTCAAGGGCTTCACGCACGGCACGCACCTCGACAAGCTGGGCATGCGCGGCTCCAACACCTACCCGCTGTTCTTCGAGAACTGCGAGGTGCCGGCCGAGAACGTGCTCGGCGGCGAAGGCAACGGCGCCAAGGTGCTGATGAGCGGCCTCGACTACGAGCGCGCGGTGCTCTCCGGTGGGCCGCTGGGCATCATGGCCGCGTGCATGGACGTGGTGGTGCCCTACCTGCACGAGCGCAAGCAGTTCGGCCAGAGCATCGGCGAGTTCCAGCTCATGCAGGGCAAGCTCGCCGACATGTACACCACGCTGCAGGCCTGCCGCGCCTACGTCTACGCCGTGGGGCAGGCCTGCGACCGTGCCGACCATGCGCGCACGCTGCGCAAGGACGCTGCCGGCGCGATCCTGTATTCCGCCGAGAAGGCCACCTGGATGGCCGGCGAGGCGATCCAGGCGCTCGGCGGCGTGGGCTACACCAACGAATACGCCACCGGCCGCCTGTGGCGCGATGCCAAGCTCTACGAAATAGGCGCCGGAACGAGCGAGATCCGCCGCATGTTGATCGGCCGCGAGTTGTTCTCCGAGACGATGTGATGGCCGCGATCCAGAGCAAGCTCAATCCTCGCACCGAGGTGTTCAAGGCCAACGCGCAGGCGATGCGCGCGCTGGTGGCCGACCTGAACACGCAGCTCGAACGCATTTCGCTCGGCGGCCCCGAAGACCTGCGCAAGCGACATGCCGCGCGCGGCAAGCTGCTGCCGCGCGAGCGGGTCGAGCGGCTGCTCGACCCGGATACGCCGTTCCTCGAGGTCGGCGCGCTCGCCGGACTGAACGTCTACAAGGAGAAGGACGGCACCGACGCCGCACCCAGCGCAGGGCTCATCGCCGGCATCGGCCGCGTCAGCGGCGTCGAGTGCATGGTGATCTGCAACGACGCCACGGTGAAGGGCGGCTCCTACTTCCCGCTCACGGTGAAGAAGCACCTGCGCGCACAGGAGATCGCGGCGCAGAACCGGCTGCCGTGCATCTACCTCGTCGACTCCGGCGGCGCCAACCTGCCGAACCAGGACGACGTGTTCCCCGACCGCGAGCACTTCGGCCGCATCTTCTACAACCAGGCCAACCTCAGCGGCCAGGGCATCCCGCAGATCGCGATCGTGATGGGCTCGTGCACCGCCGGCGGCGCCTACATGCCGGCAATGAGCGACGAGACCATCATCGTGCGCAACCAGGGCACGATCTTCCTCGGCGG
>JAEUPI010000115.1 GCA_016790175.1 Burkholderiaceae bacterium
CGGCGAGCCGCTCGACGTGCGGCCGCTGGCCGGCATCAGCAGCTACGAACCGAGCGAACTCGTGGTCACCGTGCGCGCGGGCACGCCGCTCGCCGATCTCGAGGCCGCGCTGGCCGAGAAGGGGCAGTGCCTGCCGTTCGAGCCGCCGCGCTTCGGCGTCGGTGGCACCGTGGGCGGCATGGTCGCCGCCGGCCTCGCCGGCCCGGCGCGTGCGGCGGTCGGCGGCGTGCGCGACTATGTGCTCGGCGCCACGCTGGTCAACGGCCGCGGCGAGGTACTGAGCTTCGGCGGCCAGGTGATGAAGAACGTGGCCGGCTACGACGTGTCGCGACTGCTCGCCGGCTCGATGGGCATCCTCGGCGTGATCTGCGAGGTGTCGCTCAAGGTGCTGCCGGTGGCGCCGGCGGTGCACACGCTGCGCTTCGAGCTCGACCAGGCCGCCGCGCTGAAGCAGCTCAACGCCTGGGGCGGCCAGCCGCTGCCGCTGAACGCCAGCGCGTGGTGGGACGGCATGCTCGTGGTGCGCCTCGCCGGTGCGCACGCCGCGGTGCAGGCGGCCGCGCAGCAGCTCGGCGGCGAATCGATCGACCCCACGCTGGCGCGCAGCTTCTGGGACGGCCTGCGTGACCACCGCGACGAGTTCTTCACCGCCGCCGATGCCGCGGTGGCCGCTGGCCAGACGTTGTGGCGCCTGGCGCTGCCGCAGACCGCCGCACCGCTGCAGCTGCCGGGCCACCAGCTGGTCGAATGGGGCGGTGCGCAGCGCTGGCTGGTCTGCGACGAACCCGCCGACCGCGTCCGCGCGGCGGCGCAGGCCAGCGGTGGCCATGCCTGCGCCTTCCGGCATGGTGCGGTGAGCGGTGGCGTGTTCGCGCCACTGCCGGCGCCGCTCGCGCGCATCCACCGTGAGCTGAAGGCGGCCTTCGACCCCGACCGCGTGTTCAATCCGGGCCGCCTTTACCCGGAGCTTTGAACGATGAGCGACGTCGTGGCCGGCATGCAGACCTACTACGCCCGGCGCGCGGCGTACTACGAGCGGGTCTATCACAAGCCCGAGCGGCAGACCGACCTGCGCGCGATGGAGGCCTGGCTGCCTGGCGTGTTCGCAGTCCGCCGCGTGCTCGAGATCGCCTGCGGCACCGGCTGGTGGACGCCGCACGGCGCCCGCGACGCACTCGACTGGCTCGCCACCGATCTGAACCCCGAGACGATGGCGATCGCGAAGTCCAAACCCCTGCCACCGAGCGTGCGCTTCGCGACCGTCGATGCCTACGCGATGACGGAACTCGGCATCAGCACTTTCGATGGTGCGTTCGCCGGCTGCTGGTGGAGCCATGTGCCGCTGGCCCGGCTGCCGGGCTGGCTCGACACGCTGCATGCGCGGCTCGAACCCGGCGCGCGCGTGGTGATGCTCGACAACTCGTTCGTGCCCACCAGCAGCACACCGATCTCGCGCCGCGACGCCGATGGCAACACCTACCAGATGCGCACGCTCGACGACGGCAGCGTGCACGAGGTGCTGAAGAACTTTCCGACGCCCGAGCAGGCCTTCGCGGTGCTCGGCGCGCGCGCGCGCGCGCCGCAGTGGATCGCGCACACGCATTACTGGATCCTCTCGTACGAGCTTGCCTGAACGCCCAGTTCGATGCAGACCCAACTCGCTCCCGAATTCCGCGACACGCCCGAGGGCCAGGCGGCCGAGGCCATCCTGCGCAAGTGCGTGCACTGCGGTTTCTGCACCGCGACCTGCCCGACCTACCAGCTGCTCGGCGACGAGCTCGACGGCCCGCGCGGCCGCATCTACCTGATCAAGCAGGTGCTCGAAGGCGAGCGTGCCACGCGCAGCACGCAGCTGCACCTCGACCGTTGCCTCACCTGCCGCAACTGCGAGAGCACCTGCCCGTCGGGCGTGCGTTACGGCGAGCTGGTGGACATCGGCCGCGAGATCGTCGAGCGCCAGGTCGAGCGGCCTGCCGCCGAACGTGCGGCGCGTTGGGCGCTGAAGGAGGGCATGACCTCGACGCTGTTCGCGCCGGCGCTGCGCCTGGGCCAGACCGTGCGCGGCCTGCTGCCGCCCATGCTGCGCGACAAGGTGCCCGCGCGCACGGCCGGTGATGTGCACCGCTGGCCCACACGCGCCCATCCGCGCAAGGTGCTGATGCTGATGGGCTGCGTGCAGCCGACGATGATGCCCAACATCAACTCAGCCACCGCGCGCGTGCTCGATGCCGCAGGTATCCAGACCCTGGTGGCCGCCGAAGCCGGCTGCTGCGGCGCCCTGCGCACGCACCTGGCCGACGCCGAAGGCGGCCGGGCCGACATGCGGCGCAACATCGACGCCTGGTGGCCGATGGTCGCCGGGCTGAACGGACAGGGGCCGGTGGAGGCGATCGTGATGAACGCCTCCGGCTGCGGTGTGATGGTGAAGGACTACGGCCACGCGCTGGCGCGCGACCCGGCCTATGCCGAGAAGGCCCGGCGCATCGCGGCGCTGACGCGCGACCTGAGCGAGCTGCTGCCCGAGATCGTGCCGAAGCTCAAGCAGCGGCTGGCCAAGCGCGCGACGCCCAAACGCCTGGCCTTTCACCCACCTTGCACCTTGCAGCATGGCCAGCAACTGCGCGGCGGCGTGGAGTCGGCGATGCGCGAGCTCGGCTTCGAGATCGAGCTGGCGCGCGAGGAAAGCCACTTGTGCTGCGGTTCCGCGGGTACCTACTCGGTGCTGCAGCCCGCGCTGGCCCACCAGCTGCGCGATCGCAAGCTCGGCCACCTCGCCGCCGTGAAGGCCGAGACCATCGTGTCGGCCAACATCGGCTGCATCCAGCATCTGCAGTCCGGCACGCGCACGCCGGTGCGGCACTGGGTGGAGGTGCTCGACGACGCGCTGGCCGTCTGATCAGCGCGGCGCCGACGCGGCCGGCGGCCAGGGCGTGGGGATGCGTCCGCGCGGATAGTGCAGCGCCATCGGCAGCGGCCGTCCGTCGGCCTGCAGATTCACGTCGGCCAGCGCGGGCACCAGGTACGCCGGTCCCGCCGCGCCCACCGCATCGTCGGTGGGTTGCACCAGCGCCCAGAAGCCCACATCCTCGATCGTCGTGCGCGCGATGGCGTCGACCAGATCGATCTGGCCCTTGAGCCAGCTGTATGCCTGCACCCGCTCGGCCGCCGAGGCGCCGCGGTCTTCGGCCTGTTGCGCCAACGCGCTCATCTTCTGCACCAGGGGCCTGAGCGCGTCGAGCGCCGCGTTCTGCAGCGCCGCCGCCTCCTGCAGTTGCTGCTGCGCGAGCCGACGGTGACGCTCGACCCGCTCGCGTCGGGCGGCGCGATCGGCCGCGGGCTGAGCATCCAGCTCTGCATGCTGTCGGGCGTAGAGGCGTCGCTGATCGTGGAGCTGGCGCCTGAACGTCTGGCCATTGGGCTGCAAACGCTGGCTCTCCAAGCGAAGGGCGGCGATCGGCGGCAGACCTTCGGTCGACGGCGGCTTGTCGGCGTCGCGCAGCAGCTGGTTGACCTGCGGATCCTTCGACTGCAGCGTGGGTCGCTCGCCGCGCTGCATGGCGCGCATGGCGTCGTCCATCACCTGTTCCAGGCCCTTGGCCATGCGCGCCGCGTTCGGATCGTTGTTGAAGGCCTCCATCGTCGCCTTGAACTGCTGCGCCGACGCCGCCGACACCGGCACCAGCATCGCGTCGGCCTCGAGGGCGCGCTGGCGCCACACGGGATCGCGCGCGTCCACCATGAGGCCGTCATGGGCCCTGCGTACCACCACCTGAGCGTCGGCCAGCGCGGCGGGCAGCCTCGGTGCGGCGTCGAACAGCGCTTGCCAGCGCTGCGCGTCGCCGGCGCGAGCGGACAGCGTCGTGCCCAGAACAACGGCAGCGAGGGCCAGCCCGCGCAAGGCCTGGTGCAGTTGGGGCATCTGAAGTCTCCCGCGCATGCGGCAATGGCGCCGAAAGAACTGATCTTCGCGCCGGCCACCCGCCGTGGCGATGCCCGGCGCCAGCCATCTGCGTGACCGGTTGCACACGCGCCATGTCCGCGGAGGATCGGCGTTACGCTACAGCCTCAGCGTGATCACGCCGCCGGCCTCGGCCGCGCGCGAGCAGCACAGGATCACCCGCTCGCGGCGAGCCGCCGCGCCGAGCACATGGTCGCGGTGGTCGATCGCCGCCGAGGCGGTGGCGTCGTACGGCGTGGCGCAGACCCCGCACAGGCCATCGGAGCACTTGGTATCGATCGGAATGCCGGCCTCGGCCAGCACGTCGGTGGCGGCGCGGTCGGCCGGCACCTCCAGCATGCGGCCGCTGGCCAGCAGCCTCAACATGAACGGATGGTTCTCGCGCAGCGGTGCCTCGGGCACCTGGAAGAACTCGCGGTGCAGGGCCTCGTCGGGCCATCGCGCCGCCCGCGCCGCGTGAAACACCGCGTCCATGTAGCGCGACGAGCCGCAGCAGTACAGGTGCATACCGGAGGCGTACGGCGGCACGAGATGCGGCAGGTCGGCGCGCCGGCCGTCGGCCTTGAAGTGCAGCTGCGCGCGATCGCGCCAGGGCGCGCGCTCGATGTCGTCGACGAAGGCAGCCGTGTTCCGGCTGGCCGCGCTGACATGCAGCTCGAAGTCGCGCGCCAGGGCATGCAGCCGATGCGCCATCGCCAACAGCGGCGTCACGCCGATGCCGCCGGCGAACAGCAGCGTGCGCGACGCCGACTCGTCGAGCGCGAAATGGCAGCGCGGCTTCGAGACGAACACCGTGCGCCCGGGCCGAAAGGCGCGGTGCATCAGCGCTGAGCCGCCGCGGCCGTGCAGCTCGCGCTGAACGCCGAGCACCCAGGTGCGTCGGTCGCGCGGATCGCCGGCCAGGCTGAACTGGCGCAGGTACTCCGGCGCGACGACGACATCGATGTGTGCGCCGGCGTCGAACGGCGGCAGTTCGCCGCCACCCTGCGCCTCGAGCTCGAAGCGTGCGACCTCGGGCGTCATCTCGACACGGCGTGCCAGCCGTACAGCGAACACCGGCGGCTCGCCGGACGGCATCACGAACGGCGGCGCGAGACCTTCGGTGTCGCCTCTGGCCAGGCGCTCACGGTACTGCTTCGGGGTGAGCAAGGCGCGGTAACGCAAGAGGCCCTGCTCGCGGTTCACCGGATGCGCGACCGGAAACGGCGGCGGCATCACGTCGGCCGGATAGACCGCGAGCGATTGTTCTGCAGGGTCGATCTGCAGGCCGACGTTGAGGCCGCGCCGATGGGTCTGCTTCGCGCGCACGTAGGCGCCGGTCGCGCGATCGAGCTCGATGTCCCACCACCAGGTCTTCACCGGATTGATGCCGCCGCGGCCGAGGCGGTCGTCGCGTGCGGCCAGCGCGGGGGCCAGCGACGGCAAACGCCCGGCCGCCCAGCGCCAGACCCGGTCGGCGAGCAGGCCCTCGGTGTTCCACGGGCAGGTCTTCATGCAGCGGCCGCACATGCCGCCGCCGGCGTTGGTGATGCGGTAGCGCGCGCATTTCTCGGCGTCGCTCTTCCAGATCTCGTAGCCGTTGTAGACCACCTTCGGCCCGGCGGTGATCGCGCCCGACGGGCATTCGCGGGCGCACTTCTGGCATTGCTCGCAGAAGCGCTGCAACCCGAAGTCGATCGGCGCATCGAAGGCCATCGGCAGATCGGTGCTGACGGTGCCGCTCTTCAGCCGCGGCCCGAGAAACGGGTTGAGGATCACCTCGCCGATGCGGCTCACCTCGCCCAGACCGGACAGCAGCAGCAGCGGCGGCTGCAGCAGATCGCCGTCGAGCACCGAATGCACGCGCGCCGAGTAACCCAGGCGCCGGATCTGCTCGGCCAGGATGCCGCCCAGCAGCGAAAAACGCAGATAGGCGCGCATGCTCTGCGCCACACTGATCCAGTCGTCGCCGCTCGCGCCTTCCATCGTCTCGTAGCCCTGGTCGACGAGCAGATTGATCGCGTGGGCGTGGTACGCGGGCATCGGCTGGCCGCCCGCGTCGTGCGAGTACCAGGCCCATGCCGGAATTGCGCACAGCCCGGCCGCATCGATGCCGAGCCAGTAGGCGGTGGCCTTGACGTTGTCGGCATTGCGCTGCGCGTCGGCGGTCGTGGGCGACACCGGGCCGCGCGCCTCGCCGAACTGCAGCAGCAGCAAGGCGCCGAGCGCACGGCGCGCGCAAGCGCCGATCGGGCTCTTCATCACGTAGTGGGCGTTCTTGGCGCCTTCCTGCACGTCGCGTCCGAGGTCGCCGAACAGCGCGCGTGCGAAGAAGTCCGCCCGCTTCGGAAATCGCGGTACCCGTGCGTGATCGATGAAGGTGGTCGGTTCGGTGCGCCGGATCAGCGTCTCGAACGCGTGCGGTCCGAGCCGGTACTCGCGATGCACGAACGGGTCCCGCCGGCGCGCGGCTGTCGCATGGCCGATCTCAAGCGGCGCATCCGGCGCGAGCACACATGTCGTGGTCACCGCGGCCAGACCGTAGCGGGTGCCCAGGAACGGATTGACCCCGTCCGGACGCACGAGCCCGCCCGCGACTGCGAGCCGGTTGAGATCCACCTCGCTGCAGGTCGCCGAGTGCGAGCGCGCTGGAAATCCCAGCATGCGCAGATAGGTTGCCAGCAGCACGGACGTCTGCGCCGCGAGCACCGCGGCACGTTCGGCCTGCGCGCCCTCGATCCAGTCGCAGCCGGCCTCGCCGGCGCGGGGATCGCGGTGCCATTCGACAAGTACCACCAGGGCATGCGTGTGCGCGGTGATCGGCCCGCGTTCGGCGCGTGCCGAGTCGATCACATCGGCAAGGATCATGTCCATGCCGGCGGCAAAGCTCTTCGGCTGGCTGCGCTCGAGTTCGGCCGCGATCGCAGCCAGTCGCGGATTGCGGATCGGCTCGGCCAGCAGCGCTTCGCGCGGCAACGCGCAGATGCCCATCATCGACGCGTCGAAATAGATCCCGGCGGCCTTCAAATGGCGTGAGCGTTCGCCGGCATCACCCGGGATCTCGGCCTCGCGCGGCCCCACGGCGCCGTCGCGCACGACGTCGAACATGTCGAGGTAGGGCCTGATCGCGTGCACGATCGACTGCGCATCCGGTCGATCGAACGGCAGCTCGCGCATCGGCGGCACGACAGCCAAATCAACGGCGCCCGGCGCTGCACGCCGCAGGCGCTCCATCGGAAACCGGCCCAGGTGGAACGGTCGATCGCGGTTCGAGAACAGCAGCATCCGTTCAACCCGCGTGTGCCTGCGCTGCGATCGGCTCCGGCTTGGCGCGCAAGGCCCAGGCCACGCCGGCCACCAGCAGCACGATGCCGGCCAGCGTCAGCGCCCCGGGTGCCTGGCCGCGCAACATGAACGCGTAGGTCAGTGCCGACAGCGTCTCGAACACGATCAACTGACCGGCCAGCGTCGTGGGCAGGCGCTGGCTGGCCTCGTTCCAGCACAAGGTGCCGAGCCAGGACGCGAACAGGCCGATCGCGAACATCAGCAGCAGGAAGAAGCCCGGGCGCGGCCCGAGCGGCAGCGCGAAGTCACTGCCCTGCATTGCGCTCCAGCCCCACCACAGCAGGAAGCCGGCCAGGGCCAGCGGCAGCGTGGCCACGCCCTGCGCGGTGGCCCAGCCGCGCGGGCGGCGATCGGGATGCGCGCGCAGCCAGTCGGCGTTGCGGATCGGATACCAGGTCCAGCACGCCACCGCGCCCACGGCGAGCAGCGCACCGAACGCGTAGCGGGCAAAGTCGGCCTGCGGATCACCGCGCAGCGCGGTGAACTCCGCATGGTTCACGCAGCCGATGCCGGCAGCGATCAACAGCAGCGACGGCGTGAGCGCGCGCCAGCGCAGCCGGCCGTCGCGCGCATGGTCGCGCAGATTCGACGTGATCGCGATCACCACCGGCAGCGTGCCGATGATCATCGTCGGCAGCGGCCCGCCGGCGCGCTGGATGCTGCTTGCAAGGAACAGGTAGTAGACGATGTTGCCGACCAGCGCGAGCTTGCCGGCCTCGATCCAGTCGGCCCGCGTCAACGTCTTCAGCGTCGCGCGGTCGAGCCAGGCGAGCGGCAGTGCGATCAGGCCGAACGCGAGGTATCGACCGAAGGACTGCAACGCCGCCGGATACTCGGGCAGCAGCAACGGCCCCACGAACACCAGCCCCCACATCAGGCCGGCAGCGAGTGCGAACAGGGTGCCGATCCACATCGTGATGCCTGGGGGCGCGAGCGCTGATGGTTGCGCCCGCACCCAGGGCGGGGCGGGTCGTCAGCGGCGGAGGATAGCGCGGGCTGAGCGCGTGAGGGCTCAGCGCGCGTCGGCGACGCGAGTGCCGCTGCTCTGGCGAGCGGAGCGCACCTGCGCCTTCACGTTGCCGCGGGCAGCCGCCTGGGCGCTGCCTGGCGTGCGATCGCGCCAGGCGCCCGTGCGGATCTCGTCGTGCGTGATGCGCTCGACCTCGACCCTGGCCAGTCCGGTGATGCGCAACTGGCGCGCCGCGGCGCGGCTGAGGTCGATCACGCGGCCCGGATAGAACGGCCCGCGATCGTTGACCTTGACGATGATCTCGCGGCCGTTGGCGAGGTTGCGCACGCGGGCGTAGCTCGGCAGCGGCATGGTCTTGTGCGCGGCCGTCAGGCGATTCATGTCGTAGACCTCGCCGCTCGCCGTGCGACGACCGTGGAACGGATGGCCGTACCACGACGCCAGGCCGACTTCTCGCACCGGCACGTCGGTGTCGTCGGGCACATAGGCCTCGCCCTTGATCTCGTAGGGATGGTTCGGCGGGCCGCTGGCCAGCCGGTGCACGCGCGGCAACACCCGCTCGGGCGCCGCCGGTGCTGCGGGTGTCGCGGGTTTGGGCGCTGACGGCGGCGCGGGCGCTGCGACCACCGGCCGCACCTCCGGTGTGGCCGGGGCAGCAGGACCCGTCGGTGACGTCCACAGGCTGCCGCAGGCTGCCAGCGCCAGCATGGCCGGGCCTGCACAGAGCAAACGGATCGTGCGCTCGAAACGGTGCCTGTCCATCGCGCGGCACTGTGATGGCGGGGCCGGCGTACAGGTGTTTCAGTGCCGTGAGGAGCGACCTCGCTGTGCACAACGCACGATGACGGTGACGGTTACCTGCAGGCGCAGGCCCACTGTGTGCGCAGACGTTTCCGCTGCAGGCCCGGGCGCAGGCACGAACGTTCGCGCGCAAGACCGGTCGGTGCCGCCGCGGCGGCTCGATCTCAGACCGTCAGCGGCGCGTCGTGCTCATGTTTCGCCCACCAGGCCGCCACGGCGTCGCGCTGCGCGGGCGACAAATGCAAGCCGAGCTTGCTGCGCCGCCACAGCACGTCGTCGGCGCTGCGCGCCCATTCCTGCTCGCGCAGATAGTGCAACTCGGCTTCGTGCACGCCCGGCGCCACGCTGGCGCCGAGGCTTCCGCGCTCGAGGATGCGGCTGACCAGCGAACCATAGCTGCGCGACCAGCGCGCCCGCGTATCGGCGTCGACCTGCGGCACACGCCGGGCGAGCGCCTCGCGAAATCGCTCGATGTCGGTGTCGGGCCGGCCGCTCGGCGTGACCCAGTCCGACAGATCGCCACCGGGCAGCGGCCGGCCGGCCGTCCAGGTGCGGCCGCCGTGGGCGAGCTCGCGGCAAAGCTCGTCGCCGGCTTCCTCGGCGAGTTTGCGGAAGGTCGTGATCTTGCCGCCCCAGACCGACAACAGCGGCGCGCCCGCCTCGCGAGTGAGTTCGAGCCGATAGTCGCGCGTCACCGCGGCCGGGTTGCCCGACTCGTCGTCGATCAACGGTCGCACGCCGGAATACGACCACACCACGTCGCCCGGTGACACCGGCTTGGCGAAGTAGCGGCTCGCCTGCTCGCACAGGTAGGCGATCTCGCCGGCATCGATGCGTGCCGCGGCCGCCTCGCCATGCCATTCGACATCGGTGGTGCCGACCAGGGTGAACCGCCCCTCGTAGGGGATCGCGAAGATGATGCGCCCATCGGCGTTCTGGAAGATGTAGGCATGGTCGTGCGCGAAGATCTGCGGCACGACGATGTGACTGCCCTTCACCAGGCGCAGCGCCTTGGTCCCGGGTTTGCCCACCGCCTGGCGCAGGAACTGCGCCGCCCACGGCCCGGCCGCGTTGACGAGTGCACGCGCGGCCAAGGCCCTTGGCGCACCCGACGGCCCCTCGAACTGCAGCCGCCACACGCCGGCCTCGGCGCGCGCCTGCACGCAGCGCGTGCGCGTGAAGATGCGGGCGCCATGCGCCGCGGCGTCCATCGCGTTCAGCACCACGAGCCGCGCGTCGTCGACCCAGCCGTCGGAATAGACGAAGCCCTTGGTGAACTGCGGCTTCAGCGGCGCGCCGGCCGGATGGGTGGCCAGGCTCACGGTGCGCGAGGGCGGCAGCAGCTCGCGGCGTGCCAGATGGTCGTAGAGAAAGAGCCCGGCGCGAATCATCCACACCGGCCGCATCGACGGGTCGTGCGGCATCACGAAACGCAGCGGCCAGATGATGTGCGGCGCCGCGCGCAGCAGCACCTCGCGTTCGGCCAGCGCCTTGCGCACCAGCGAGAACTCGTAGTACTCCAGGTAGCGCAGGCCGCCGTGGATGAGCTTGGTCGACGCCGACGAGGTGTGCGACGCCAGATCATCCTGCTCGACCAGCACCACCGAGAGGCCGCGGCCCGCCAGGTCTCGCGCGATGCCCGCGCCGTTGATGCCGCCGCCGACGACGAGCACGTCGACCGCGGATGCCGGCGTGGCGGCGGATTCAGGCATAACGAAAGAGCGCCCAGGCGACCAGCAGCGACAGTGCGCTGGCGCCCCACAGCGGCGTGCCGAAGAAGGCCAGCCACAGCAGGTGGATGTAGCCCGAGGCCAGCAGCGAGATGAAGAGCCGGTCGCCGCGCGTGGTGGTCAGACCGAGGATGCCGTGGCGCGGCGCGCCGCCGGGACGGCGCAGCTCGAGCGCCGTCATCAGCACCAGCAGCGCGACGATCACGCCGAAGAACAGCGCCGTCTGCCAGGTCCACGCCATCCAGCCCAAACCCGATTGGACGACCGGTTGCATCCTGCACTCCCCCCGTCAGACGCGCCCGAGCGCGAAGCCCTTGGCGATGTAGTTGCGCACGAACCAGATCACCACCGCGCCCGGCACGATCGTGAGCGACCCGGCCGCGGCCAGCAGGCCCAGCTCGTAGCCCGAGGTGCTGGCGGTGCGCGTCATCGTGGCGGCGATCGGCTTGGCGTCCACCGAGGTCAGCGTCTTGGCCAGCAGCAGCTCGACCCAGCTG
>JAEUPI010000159.1 GCA_016790175.1 Burkholderiaceae bacterium
ACGCGCTCAACGAGGTGCTGCGCGACGACTACATCACCGACAGCCGGGCCGGCGTCGAGCGCTGGAACAAGGTGATCGAGAAGGCCGGCATCCCGTTCCGCCTGAAGACGCCGCACAAGGCCTTCCACCGCAACATCGGCACGCTGAAGGAGGTGAAGGTGTCGCCCGAGGGCCATGTGGTGAGCGACCACGAGTGGAACGCCAAGGTCGAGCAGTGGCTGCCGAGCGATGCCGACCGCGCCTTCGTGGCGAGCCTGATGGGCCGCGTCACCGATGCCGGCAAGTTCGCCAACTGGATCGCGCCGCCGGTCATGGGCATCAACCGCCAGCCGGTGGACTTCGAATACGTGCGGTTCAACTGATCGCGCTGCCTGCTAACCTCGCACCATGGACACCGCCGTCGACCCGCGGGTGCTGAAGCAGCACCTGATCGACCCCGAGATCTGCATCCGCTGCAACACCTGCGAGGCCACCTGCCCCAAGGGTGCGGTGACGCACGATTCACGCAACTACGTGGTCGATGCGGCCAAGTGCAATCTGTGCATGGACTGCATTCCGCCCTGTCCCACCGGCGCGATCGACAGCTGGCGCGTGGTGCCGAAGAGCCGTGCCTACAGCCTGGCCGAGCAACTGCTGTGGGACGTGCTGCCGGCCGAGGTGGCGATCGACGCAGCCGACGACGCCGAGGTGGCGGTCGCCCCGCTGCCTCCGGCGCAGGCTGCGCCGGCGGTGCAGCCCGCGGCCGGCGAGACGGTGTTCAGCGCCGCGGCGTTCGGCGCCACGTTGCCGCCGTGGTCGGCGGCGCATGCCTACACCAACCTCTACGGGCCGAAGAACCCCACCACCGCCACGGTGGCGGGCAATGTGCGCGTCACCGAGGTCGGCCGCGAATACGACACCCACCACATCGTGCTCGACTTCGGCACGATGCCGTTTCCGGTGCTCGAGGGCCAGTCGATCGGCATCATCCCGCCCGGTGCCGACGCACAGGGCCGGCCGCATCACGCCAGGCAGTATTCGATCGCCAGCCCGCGCAACGGCGAACGTCCGGGCTACAACAACCTGTCGCTGACGATCAAGCGCGTGCTCGAGGACCATCAGGGCCGGCCGGTGCGCGGCGTGGCGTCGAACTACATGTGCGACCTCAAGGTCGGCGACAAGGTCCAGGTGATCGGCCCGTTCGGCACCAGCTTCCTGATGCCGAACCATCCGCGATCGAACATCGTGATGATCTGCACCGGCACCGGCAGCGCGCCGATGCGGGCGATGACCGAGTGGCGGCGCCGCCTGCGCGCTTCGGCGAAGTTCGAGGGCGGCAAGCTGATGCTCTTCTTCGGCGCGCGCACGCAGGCCGATCTGCCGTACTTCGGGCCGCTGATGAATCTGCCCAAGGACTTCATCGACATCAATTTCGCGTTTTCGCGCACGCCCGGCGCACCCAAGCGCTACGTGCAGGACCTGATGCGCGAGCGCGCCGCCGACCTCGGCGAGCTGCTGAAGGACGCCAACACCTGCCTCTACGTCTGCGGCCTGAAGGCGATGGAAGAGGGCGTGGTGCTGGCCCTGCGCGACGTGGTGCAGCGTGCCGGGCTGAGCTGGGATGCGGTGTCGGCCGCACTCAAGCGCGACGGGCGCCTGCACCTCGAGACCTATTGATCGGCGCGCGCGGCTCGTCGCGCGCGCTTTGCGGCCGGACCTATCGGCGGGCGGGCCACCGCGGTATCCTGAATCGGATCCGCGGCCCGATGACGCCTTGCACACCGAAGACGATCCCACCTTGCCGCTGCCCGCGCGGCGCAGCGGCAACGCATTGCCCGACGGCACACATCTGGCCGAATTCGAGATCCGTGCCACTGTCGGCGAAGGCGGCTTCGGCATCGTCTACATGGCATGGGACGGCGTGCTCAAGCGCCAGGTGGCGATCAAGGAGTACGTGCCCTGGTCGCTGGCCGGCCGCGTCGGATCGCGCGTGGTGCCGAGTTCGGACTCGGCCGTCGAGACCTTCGAGCTGGGGTTGCGCAGCTTCATCAACGAAGCGCAGCTGCTGGCCAGCTTCGACCACCCGTCGCTG
>JAEUPI010000193.1 GCA_016790175.1 Burkholderiaceae bacterium
CACCGTGTCCTCGCGCCGATGCAGCAGCGCGTGTGGCGGCAGCACGCGCGCCAGCGCCGCCAGCACCTCATGCTGGCGGCGTGCACGCTCGGCAGGAGATGACGATTCAGCGGTCGCAGCGGAGGCACCCATGGGCCATCACTGTAGCGGCTGGCCGGCGAGCCGATTCAAAGAACGCCTTTGCCGTCGACGCAGGAATCCAGCACAGCCAAGCGGCCGCCGCGGAACCGGCTTCGCCGGGCCGGTGGTGGCGCCCCTCGGGGAGGCATTCAGGCCACGAAGACCGTCAGCACGCCGGTGTAGCCGTAGAGATGGTGGCGCGCGATCTCGCCGCCGGCGAAGAAGCCCACCAGCGGCACCGGGCCCAGCGCGCGCTGCACGATCTGCAGTTCGGCCGACGGCGCACCGAAATGCGCTCCGCCGCGGCCGTTGCACGACACGTAGATGGCGCCGGCGATGCGTCGCGGCTCGGCCTCGGCGCCGCCGGCGGTCGAGGCGGCCGACACGGTGCCGGCCTCGACCTCGTCGCGCACCTCGGTGCAGATGCGCACGAGGTCGCGCCGTGCGGCTTCCATGCTGCGCTGGCAGAACGCGAGCTGCATCTGCGGCGCAACCGTGTCGGCCACCGCAAAGCCCTGTCGATTGGGGTCGAGCCCGATCAGATGCCGCACCCGGGTATCGGTGCCGAACTGGCCGCCGCGCGCCAGCAGCGCGTCACCGGCATCGCTGAGTCCCACCAGCGTGCTGCGCAACACCGGCACCGCGCGCTGCGGCTGGCCGAGATCGATCTGCAGGTCGGCGAGCAGCACCGCCAGCGCCGGTCGGTCGTCGAGCGTGAGCACCACCGAGCCCTCGGCGCGTGTGACGCGGTGGCTGCGCGCCACCGGCTGGCAACCCTGCGTGACGCGCGACACCAGCGCCACCTGCGCCTCGAAGGCCACGCCGGCGAGGCCACCGTCGAACACGCCGTCGGCCAGCAACACCGTGCGCGAGCGGCCCTGCGCAATGCCGCCGAACAGGTAGCGCGAGCCCAGGCGTTCGCTCAGTTCGTCGAGCAGGTCCTGCAGGTCCGGCGTGGCGCCGTCGGCATGCACCAGAGCGGCCCAGGCGGCGTCGCGCGGCAGCGGCGAGCGGCCGTTGAACACGGTGAACTGCTCGCGCGGCACATCGGTGAGCATGACCGCCAGGCCGGGCTGGTCGAAATACTCGGTGCCGGTGGCCGCGATGCCGATACCCGAACAGCCGGTGACGACGATGCCGGGCCATGCCGTGCGCAGGCCGGCGACCAACGCCTCGGCCGCGCCGGCATGGTGGTCGGTGAGGTACATGATCGCCAGCGTCGGTGCGAAGGGTCCGCCGCGTGCGGCCTGGGCCTTCAGCGCAGACACCACCGCCGCCAGCGCCGCCGGCGCATCGCCTTCCCCGCTGTGGGCATGGAGGCAATGCAGGCTCACCGACGGCTCCTCTCGTTCAGGGTCGGGTCGCGGGCCTGGGCCGCGTCTTCCGGGCCGCTGCCTTGGCGGTGGTGGCGGGCTTCGGTGCCACGGCCTTGGCGGTCCGGGCCGCGACGCCGGCAGCGGTCTGCGCCACCGCCGCCGGCACCGCCGCGGCCTTCTTCAGCGTCTGTCCGGCCGCGTCGAACGACTGCTTGACCATGGCGCCGGCCAGATTCTTCGCGGCATCGGTGGCGCTGTCCTTCATCGCGCCTGCGGCCAGCTGGGTGAACTGCTTGGTCAGCGCGCCCCACCACTGCATCGGGTCGACCACCCCTGCCGGCGCAACCGGCGCCGACGCGGGCCCGGCCCGACCGGCAGCCTTCGCCGGCTTGCGCGCCCGCGACGCCGAACGCGCCGGCGCCGGATCGGACATCGCCGGCGCGTTCGCCGACGGCGGCTTGAGCGTGAGCGAGTCGCGCAGCTCGCCGACCGAGACGTTCATCGTCTTCAGCGTCGACAGCGTCATGCGCTGCACCTCGAGTGCCTGGATCGTGGCGGCCAGCATGCGCGCGTTCTGCTCGAGCCAGAACTGCACGGTGCGCAACTCCTCGATGCGCTTTTCGAGCTCCTCGGGATTGAGCGTCGGCGCGATCCACTGGCCCACGCTCGGCAGCGCGGCGCCGGCGTTCTTGACGAGCCCCTGCAGGAACTCGAACCCCGGAACGAGCTTCGTGAACGCGGCGGCGGAATCGGCCATGGGTGCTCCTGGGGCTATCGATCGGGTGGCGCGGCGCGCCCATCGTACTGGATGCGTCGTGGCCTTGAGTGGCACGGGTGTCGGGGTACGCATCGCTCGCCGCTCGGCGCATGGCAGCGGTCGGTGTCGACCGGCGCCAACGAGCACTCTGTACCGGTCAACGGACCGCGGCCCCTGACGCGTACGGGCTGCGCGCCCGCCTTATCAGCGCGGGCAGGGCCTGGCTGTCGAGCGCGCGCATGAACGCAGTCAATGCCTGGCGCTCTGATGCGTCGAGTGCGATGGGCACGAGCAGCGGCGAACGATCGGGCGCCGGACCGCCGCCGCGCGTGTAGAAGTCGACCACGGCCTCCAGGGTCGGCAGCGAACCGTCGTGCATGTAAGGCCCCGTGCGCGCCACATTGCGCAGGCTGGGCGTGCGGAAGGCGTAGCGGTCGCGCGGATCCAGCGTGATCTCCCAGCGCCCGAGATCGTGCACCGGGGCGCGATCGTAGGCCTCCCGGTCGGTGACGCTGAGCGTCGTGTTCACTCCTGGCGCCAGCGGGACCTCGATGCTGGTTCGAGCCTGCCAGGCGGCACCAGCTCCCGTGACGTGGTAACGCTGATCGGTGAAGTGCGCGTAGGAATCGCCCACCAAGTGGCACAGTGCACACCGGGCCTTGCCGGTGAACAAGGCGAAGCCGCGCCGCTCCTGTGCATCGAGCGCCTGCGATTGGCCACCGTAGCGCCAACGATCGAAGCGCGAGTCGCCGGCCACCAGCGTGCGCTGGTACGCTGCCAGCGCCTCGCCCAGCGTGTCCATCGATGCGCTTCGCCCGCCGAAGGCACGCTCGAATCGGCCCGCATAGTCGGCCATCCCGCGCAGGCGGGCGAGCAGGTGCCCGGGCGACGGGTTGGCCATCTCGTCCGGGTGCAGCAGCGGGCTCCAGGCCTGCGTGACGAGCGAATGTTCGCGCCCGTCCAGGAACAGATCCGACATCCACGCGACGTTGAGCACCGTCGGCGTGTTGCGGCGGAGGCTTCGGCCCTCGATGCCCACGGCCTGCTGCGATGCGTTGGATGCAAACCCTTCCTCCGGGACGTGGCACATCCCGCAACTCATCGTGCCGTTGAACGACAACCGGCGATCGAAGAACAGCTGCCGCCCAAGTTCCGCTCGCACCAGCTCGATCCGTGAGAGCGCCGCACGCGGCGGCAGACCGAGCGCGGGGTCGGCGAGGGCGGCGTTGCTGCCGGCAGTTGCAGCGCTCACCGCGAACACGCACCGAGCGATGCCGCGAGCGGCCCGGCGCGCGGTTTGCGCCGCCGGCTGTGCGGGTCCTGGGCCGGGCTGGCCGGGGCTCATGGTGCGGCGCCGGCCGGCTCGAGCGCCAGCGTCAGCATATCGTTGACGATGACCTCCGGCATCAGGAACGCGGCGCTGTAGATCTCGCGGACGCGGCCCCGCGCATCGAGCAGAAACACCTTGAGCACATGCGTGATCACGCGAGTGGGCTGATCGGCATCGTCGTGTTCGATCTCGGCGTCCTGGCCGAAGCCCTGAAGAATCGGCGACAGCTGGCGCATCGATGCGGTGGTGAGGAAATGCCATCGCGGCGCTCGGGCCACCGCATGCTCGCCCCCGTAAGCCTTCATGGCCTCGGGCGTATCGTTCGTGGGGTCGAACGACAGCGACACCAGCCGGGCGCGGTCGCGCAGAACGGGTTCCTTGCGCACCCGCTCGATCACGTCGAGCATCGCCGCATAGGCCAGAGGGCAGCCGATCGGGTCGGTGCAATACGTATAGACGAAGCTGACCAGCGTGACGGCTCCGCGCGTGTACGCGGACAGCCGCCGAGGTGTGTGATTGCCCTCGAGCACCCAGCCGTCCGGGGAATGCGCGATCACCGGCAGCCGGTAGCTGCCGGCCGCCGGTGGCCGGAAGTCTTGCTTCGGCAGTCCGACCAGTCCCCGGCCCGGCTCGAACTGCGCGGCCGATACGCGCCGGTCGTTGCTGGCGCAGCAGGCAGCGATGGCCGCTACCGCTGCGCGTCGCCGGATCACCGCGCCGTGGCCACGCGCGTGGGTTCGCCGCCGAGCGACGCGCTGGCGCGCGCGGCCTTGGCCGAGAACTTCATGTGGTGCGCGCGGCCCAGCTTGGCTGACTTGAAGTCCACTTCGAACACCTGGGTCAGTTCCTTGCCGTCCCAGCTGTAGGCGCGCAGCGCCTGCTCGTCCATGTCGCCTTTCTTGTCCCAGTTGGCAAGCAACGAGGAGGTGATGTACACGCGCTTGCCGTCCCAGCTCTGAGACACCATGTTGACCTGTTTGCCGGTGACCTTCTCGTAGGTCTGCTTGGGCGCCTCGGGGTTCGTGAGATCGAAGTAGCGGGTCTTGCCGTCCATGAAGGTGTTGACCCACAGGCCCTTGCCGTCGGCGGTGATCGAGATGTCCACCGGCAGCGGGATCTTCGACGGATCGCCGATGGTGGCGACATCCTTGGCCTGCCACTGACCGCCGCTGTCCTGCTTCACCAGCCACAGTTTCGATGTCAACGCAGTGGCAGTGATGGCCCAGTTGTCACCTTCTTTCAGCGACCAGCGGATTTCCAGGGGCGAACCCGGCACCGCAAAGACCTTCTGGGGCTTCATCGCCTTGAGGTCCCACAATGCCATCGTCGTGCCGAAGCGCTTCATTGCCTCGGGATCTGCGACCAGTTTGCCCATGTCCATCATGTAGTTCGTCCAGCCGGTGAAGCTGGAGGTCAGCAGCAGGTTCTTCTGAGGATTGATGGCGATGTCGTAGCCATAGCCGTCACCTTTACCGATCGGCAGGTCGCCCACCGGCATGTCGTACCTGGCCACGTATTGACCCTGGTTGTTGTAGACCGCCATGCCGGTCACGCCGCCGTGGTCCTTGCTGTTGGACAGCGCCTGGATCAGCATGCGCCCGGGCAGCGCATAGAAGGTGTGCGGTCCGACATAGCCGGTCTTCTTGGTCAGATCGTCGATCGTGCGCACGAGCTTCGGTTTGGCTGGATTGGTGCCAACGTCGAACACGAAGATCTTGTTGTCGTCGAGGCGTCCGGCCCACAGGTGCTTGCGGTCATCGGTGAAGCCCATGTGGTGCGCCTCGCCGCGCCCGCCCACCGAGAGCTGGTGTACGACCTTGCCGAAGGTTTTGCTGCCGGGCTGCACGTCGATCGTCACCAGCTTGTCGGAGCCGTCGCCCAGACCCTGGATGCCCAGGGTCCAGACATGCAAGTAGTGCTCCTGACCCTTGATCAAACGTGCGGTGTACGGCGAGTTGCAGGTCTCGTCGGCGCTGGCGGGCCCAACCGGCCACACCATTCCGGCGACGACAATGGACGTGGCAAGCAGCAAGCGGCGGTACGGCATGTCGATTCCTTTCGCATCCAGACGGTGGCAACGGCAGGATGCGTCAGACCTCGCGTGGAATCCACTGCGGGGAACCCCGAAGGGTGTGTCAGCCAGGGGCAGTCGGCTCCGCCGGCTCGCCCGCGGGCCGATCGAGCCAGCGATAGATTGAGTTGCGCGAGATGCCCAGGCGGCGCGCCGCCTGGCTGACATTGCCGCCGCACGCAGCGAGCGCGTCGCGGACAAGCCGCACACGCTCCTGCGCGAGCGTCGGCGCGGCTTCGCCGCCGCGCCCCGAGCGCGCGCCCGAATCGTGCGTCCGCCAATGTGCCTGCTGATCTGCGGTCGCCCCGCCGATTGCCTCGAACCGCGCGGGATCGGGCGCTGGCGTCGCCTTCATCGCCTGCTCAGTCGTCGCTGACGCCAGATCCGGCGGCCCATAGCGCAGTGCGAGCAATCCGCCAGCCGGCAACTGAAGTTCGCTGACATGTCGAAGATGACGCTGCGGTGCGCGCTCGATATGTCCGACGCCGCCGCCCAGAAGCCACGTGAGCGGCACCGGCAGTCGCCATGCCGTCGGCACCCGCAGCCACCGGCGGGCCACCGCGTTGACGGCGACCGCTTGGCCTTCGTGATTGACTGCAATCAAGCCGGGCCGCACCGATGTGCCCGCCGCCACGAGCGGCAGCAGTTCCATGACGCCTGCGGCGGCCAACTGTCGGACAAGCTCATCCTCGATCCGATCTGCCGCCAGACGCAGCAGGCCCAATGCGTCGATGGCGGGCAGCGACCCGTACCCGGAGATGTCCAATGCCCCGAGCAACCCGCCGGCCGGATGGACCAGAGGCACTGCAGTGCAGTAGAAGGGCTGCATCGGACGCCAATAGTGGGCGTCCCGGATGACCGTCTGGCCGTGGCGTTCGATCAGCGCCAATGTGGGTGCACTCGTACCGATCAGCGGCTCGGCCATCGAGGTGCCCTGGCTGAAGAGGCCTCGCCAGCACGCCGGCAGCAACTCCGCACGACCGGCGGCATGCACGACGGTGCCCTGCGCATCGGTCGCAATGACGAGCGCATCGGCCACGTCGACGCTGGCGGCCAGCAACTCGGCAATGCGGGCAACGATGGCTTGCTCGGTCGCGCCGAGCCTGATCCCGGATTCGGCCCGCTGGAGCCGGATGTCGTGGCGCGACGGCAGACCGGACTCGATGCAACGACGCCAGGAACGTCTCAGCGCCGGCTCGTCGAACGCGGCCACACCGGCATCGAGCGCGGCCACCTGATCTCGCAATGCCGCCAGGCGAAGATCCCAGGTCTCCTCGCGCGGCAATGGGCTCATCGTCATCGTGCACGGCATTCGACTGCCGGCCGGCAGAAGCGGCAACCCTTACCCAAGCGAATCTGTCGGATCAATCGACAGGCTGACGTTCCGCTGCAGCTTTCGGCCTCGCGACACTTGCCGTCGTGTAAACAAGCCCTTCTAGCGCATCCGCGGAACGAGACGTTCAACCGCAAAGCCGCGCGCAGCCAGCAGCCGCGGCAAGCCGCTGTCGCCAGTCATGTGCAGCGCACCCACGGCCACCAGCAGCCGCTTGCCCTCGGCATGCAGCGCCGTGATGCGCTCGGCCATCGGAGTGTTGCGCGCGTCGTTGAGCCGGTGCAGGAAGCGGCGGTCCTCGTCGGTGTCGGCGCATTCGCACCAGTCCGCATAGCGCTCCAGCGCGTCGAGTTCGCTGCGCTCCCACACCTGCGCCAGGCGCCGCAGCACCGGTCGCACACGGCCCCGCTCGAGCTGGTCGA
>JAEUPI010000205.1 GCA_016790175.1 Burkholderiaceae bacterium
TGATCGCCGCCGCCGACCTCGTACGCGCGCAGGTGCCCGAGTTCCGGCTGGTGGTGATCGGCGACGGCCCGAGCCGCAGCCTGCTGGATCAGGCCGTGAAGACAAGGCCCTGGCTGCACTGCGTGGGCGTGCAGCGTGGCGCCGACAAGGCGGCCTGGTTCCGCGTGGCGAACGCCTATTGGAGCCCCGGTGCCGTGGGCCTGCATGTGCTCGATGCGTTCTGTGCCGGCATTCCGATGATCACCACGCGCGATGCCCGGCATGGCCCAGAGGTGGCCTACCTGCAGTCCGGACGCAACGGCCTCATCGTCGAAGCCGACGCCCGCGTCTTCGCCGACAGCTATCTGGCCCTGCTGCGCGACCCGGAGCAGTTGGCACGCATCCGCGCGGCTGCGACAGAGGATGCGCGCCGCTACACGCTGCAGCACATGGTCGAGCGCTTTGTCGAGGGAATCGAGCGCTGCCTGGCGCTGCCCCGCTTGCGTTGACGCCGGCGGGCGTCGCGCAGCCAGGTCAGGCCGGTTTGAGCGCGGGCGCTGCGTTGTGCGTGCCGCGTCCGAGCAGTGCGTCGTTCCACAGATAGGGCAGCACGCTCCACCACGCGGCCTCGCCGTCCTTGAAGCTGGCCTTCGGGTTGTTCAGCACATGCTCGACGAGGCGTGTGGCGCGCGCCGGATCGACCAGATCGCACTGCCTGAACGCTTGTGAATTCAGCGTGTCGCGCATGAAGCCGCGCAGCGGGCCGCGCATCCAGTCGACGATCGGGGAATTGAATCCGATCTTCGTGCGCCGGTAGGCGATGTCGTGCGGCATGTAGGGCGCCGCCGCGTCGCGGATGATGGCCTTGGAGAAGCCGCCGCGGATCTTGGCGTGCCACGGCAACGCGAAGGCCAGCGTGGCCACGCGCCAGTCGAGAAACGGCATGCGGATCTCGATCGAGTTGGCCATGCCGTAGCGGTCATAGCTGCGCAGAATGGTCGGCAGGATGAACGAGTGCGTCTGCCAGAACAGCGCGCGGCTCAGATGGTCCATCTGGCGCCAGCGTGGATGCGCCGTGTATTCGGGGCCGAGGTTGCTGTGCAGGCCGAAGGCTTCCTTGGCCCAAGCCGCACCCAGACGCTTGGCGTACGAGACCAGACGATTCGAAGGCCGTCGGAACTGTGCCGAGCCCTCCGGCAGGCCGCCGTCGTAGACATCGAGCACCTGGCTCGCCTGCCGCAGGTTGGCCCCGGCATCGAGCAGTGCGTAGCCCCAGTCGTTGCTGTAGCCGCCGAACAGTTCGTCGGCGGCATGCCCGTCGAGCGTGACCGTGACGCCGGCCTTCTTGATCTGGCCGTAGAGGGCCACGAACGGCAGCGGGCTGGTGACGGTGAGGTCCTCGTACAGGTACAGCATGCGCTGCAGCTGGTCGATGTGCCGCGACGGATCCACCGGCAGCACCGTGGCCTCGATGCCCGCGTGTCGCGCCACCTGCTGCGCGAACGCGGCCTCGTCCAGCGGCGTGCCGGGAAACGACGCCACAAAGGCATGCTGCCAGTCGCCCGACAGGCGCGCCTCGCCGCGATGCTCGCGGTTGATGTGCGCGAGCATCGAGAAGATGGTGCTCGAGTCGAGCCCCCCGGACAGCGCTGTGCCGATCGTCACGTCGCTGCGCATGCGCAGCCGGCAGGCGTCGAGCAGCAGCGCGCGCAGCATCTCCACCTGCTCCTCGTAGCGCTGCGGTACCTCGGGCAGATGGTCCAGCGTGTTCCACCAGCGGTGGCTGCGAAGCTGGCCGTTGCCGTAGACACCGCAGTGCCCGGCGGCGAAGCGTTGAATGCCCGTGACCAGGCACTGTTCGGTGGCCTCGTAGGCAAAGCTCGAGCGCAGCGTCATGCCGCGGATCAGCGCACGATTCGGTTGCGCATTCGGCAGCAGCGGCAGCAGCGCCTTCATCTCGGAGGCGAACGCGAACGCGCCGCCCGGCAGCTGCGCAACGAACAGCGGCTTCTTGCCGAACCGGTCGCGGGCGAGGAACAGCGTGCGCTCGCGCCTGTCCCAGATCGCAAAGGCCCACATGCCGTTGAAGCGCGGCAGGCACGCCTCGCCCCATTGCTGATACGCCGCGAGAATGACCTCGGTATCGGACTCGCTGCGGAACACATGCCCCAGCGCCTGCAACTCCGCGCGCACCTCGAGGAAGTTGTAGATCTCGCCGTTGAACGTGATCCAGTAGCGGCCGTCGGCAAAGCTCATCGGCTGCTTGCCGTTCTCAGACAGATCCAGGATCGACAGTCGCCGGTGGCCGAGCGTGACGCCCTCGCCCTGCCACAGGCCCCAGCCGTCGGGACCGCGATGCGTCATCGTGCGCAGACACAGCTCAGCCGTCGACCGATCGACCTTGCCCACGACGCCGAAGATTCCGCACATGACTGTGTTCTGCCGTGTTGTTCCGTGACGTGCCGGATCAGCCGGCCGACGATGATCGAGCGCCCGGCGCAGCCACCGACGCGCGCGGACGCAGCCCCGAGAGAAGCACCTTGGCATAGGGCCAGGCGAAGTGCACCGGCCACATGAACCCGCCATGGCGCCGGCTGAAATGCAGCCACGACCGCACCGGCAACCCCTTGCGGCTGCGGATCAGCCGCCAGCGGCGCGCCAGCGGCAGCGAGGTGTCGAAGTAGGTGCCGCCCACGGGATTGGTGGAGCAGTAGCCGACCACGCCGGCCGCGACGTACAGGCCAAAGCCGGCGGCGCGGGCGCGCAACCCGTAGTCGGTGTCGCCCATCGCATGCTCGAACGTCGGGTCGAGGTTGCCGATTCGTTGCGCGACCTCACGCGGGATCAACACGCAGTTGCCTTCCATCGCGACGCAGGGCACCGGCTCGCGTTCGTTGTAGACGAGTCGATAGCGAAACGGCCGCCACCGGCTGCTGGCCACGCGGCCGCCGTAGGTGATGGTGCCGCTGCCGCGCTCGGCGGTGGCCCCGACCACGATCGACGGCCGCCCCTGCACGCGGTGCAGCGTGTCGGCCTGCGACAGCAGCATCGTGAGCGCCTGCGGCACGAGATGTGTGTCGTCGTTGATCCAGAGATAGTGGGTCGCATCGCGTTGCAGCGCGCGGCCGAAACCCCGATGCATGCCGCGGTTCCAGAACAGGTCACCCGGGCCGTCGATCACCTCGACCCAGGCGAAACGTTCGCGCACGGCGGCCCCCGTGCCGTCCGGACTCGCATCGTCGACCACGATGGCGCTCAACTCCACGCCGGCATGCCGGGCCGCCACCTCGAGCGCCTCCAGGCAGGCCAGCGTCAGCGCCTTGCGGTTGAAACAGGTGAGTACGGCGACGATCCGCCGGCCCGGCACATTCATGGCGTGGGGTGAGATGCAATGGACATTGTCAGCGCCGATGACCCCGGTCGTGAACCGCCGTATTGAGGTGGTAGCGCGACGACGGCGGCCCCAGCGGCTGCGGCGGCGTGGGTCGTTGCGGCGGCGTCGGTTTCTGCGGCGGATCGATGCGGCCGACAACCGGCTTGAGACTCGCGACCGGCGCGGCCTTCGGCCGGCGCATCATCAACGCCAGCGCGATGCCGGTGGCCGCGCCCAGCACGTAGTACGAGTGGTAGGCGACGTAATAGAACAGCGAGGCCACGAGGCCGACCGCCAGCCCGCGCTTGATCAGGTAGTCGGCTTCCGAGTCGGTGCGCGAACGCCAGGCGTAGACGATGGCCATCACAGTCGCGATCATGAACAGCAACAAGCCGACCACCCCCACCCGCAGCAGCAGGTCGAGGAAGAAGTTGTGGGGCGCGAATTCGATCAACTGCCCGTTGTAGTAGCGCGTGTATCCCTTGCCGAACGGGAAACCGAACATCAGCACGCGAACCGAACCTTCCACCCACGATTCGAACAACCGTATCCAGCCGTCGATGCGCGCCGCGAAGGTGCCGCCGCTGTCGGTCATCGACAAAGTGGACTGGGTCAGCTGCCGGGCCAGATCGTCGAGATAGCCGAACCAGGCCGCGATCGACACGCCGAGCGTCACCATCAGCACGAAGGCCAGCAGCAGCGGGAACCGCCGCGGCAGGTGCCGCCGCTCCAGCGCCATGACCATCAACAGGCCCGCCAGCGTGGCGATCCACACCGACCGGTGCTGCAGGACCAGCACGAAGGTCAGCAGCACCGCGGCATGCCAGCCGCTGCGCTTGCCTCCGCTGCCCCGCAGCCAGGCCATCGTCTGCACCATGGCCACCGTGGCCACGAAGAACACGCCGTGGGAACCCACCGGACGGAACACGGCACCGCCTTCTTCGCCGAACAGTTCGGCCCGCACGATGAAGCCGGTCTCGACGGCAGCCCACAGGTACAGGGCGATGCCGATGATGGCGTAGGCCGTCCACAGGCACCAGCGGCCGATGCGCCGCAGGTCTGCCTCGTCGAAGTCGGCCATCGCGCAGTACAGGCCCGCCACCCAGATATAGAAGAACGGTCGCACCTCGGTGCCGGCATAACGGCCGAACTCGGCCAGCCCGAGCACGAACGACAGGATGATCGTGCCGCCCAGCGCAAGCCAGACGACGAAGCCGCTGTGATAGATCGGCACCGGCCGGTAGAACATGCCTGCCAGAGCGGACAGCAGCACGAACAGCGAAATCACGTCGTTCGGGTAGATCTGCAGGCCCAGCTGCAGATAGGGCTGCTTCACGAAGATCAGCTCGAGGCACAGGCCGAACAGCAGGCAGGCCACGGGAATCGTCTTGCGGCCCGTGGACTGCATGAACAACCAGATGAGCGTGGCCACTAGCACCACCACGACGGCCGCGCCGACGACGAATGCGCCGGTACCTGCGATGACCAGGGTCGATGTGTTCCAGTCCATCAATTGCTCCGGTCAACGAGGCGTCGTCAGGGCGCCTGCTGCGCAGCCACCGCCACCACCCGACGCAGGCCCGGCATGCGGCCGATGCCGGGACGCGTCTGCACCATCACGTTCAGGAGCCACAGCAGCTGCGGCCCGAGCACCATCTTCGGCAACAGCTGCAGCAGCGCCACGCTGCACAGGCTGGCCACCAGCGCCGCAACTGCGAGCACGGCCAGCGGCCCGGGCGGAGCGGGCCACTGGCCGGCGATGCCCAGCGTCGCCCAGGCGATCGCACAACAGACCGTGGCGATCGCCAGCGGACCGATCAGTGCGCGAGCGATCTCGCCCGCGGTGATCGACAGCCGATTCATCACAGCGGCATTCATCCAGATCCAGCGGAAGAGGTACACCGCGGCCACGCCCCAGCCGACTGCCGCGAGCGACCACGACGCCGTCACCGACAGCACGCCCAGCATCACCAGCAGGGTGACCAGCTTCACCCGCAGTTCGAGCTTGGGTTCGCCGCGTCCGCCCAGCACCGGGCCGCACAGCGCCTCGATCGCATGCCCGATCATCGCGATCGCGAGCGGCGCCAGGATATCGGCGGCCACATGCCACTTGGAGCCGAGCAGCAATGCAACGATCGGCCCGGCCATCACTGCAATGAAGCCGAACAAGGGAAACGACACCATTGCAACGCCGCCGAGCACCGTGAGATAGGCGCGCTTGAGTCCGGCGTCATTGTCCTGCGCGCGCGAGGCCAGCGGAAACAGCACGGCCTGCAGATTGCGCACCAGGTGATCGGCAGGCACCTTGACGAGGTTGTTCGACACCGTGTACTGGCCCAGCGCCGTGGCGCCGAGCCAGCGCCCAATTGCGACGTGGGGACCGTTGTCGATCACCCAATTGACCATGTTGGTCACCATCACCACGGCGCCGAAGCCGGCGATGCCGAGGGCACGGAACGGGTTGCCCGGCCACAGTCGTTGCGGCGAGTACCAGAGCATCGCCGCGCAGGCCAGCACCGTCTGCACATGCCAGGCGATCACCAGGCTCCAGACACCGAGGCCCTGCGCCGCAGCCGCCAAGCCGAACACCAGGTAGCCGACCACATAGGAGCCCAGCCCCGCGAGCTGGATGACCTTGAATTCGATGTCGCGGCTGAGCGAAGCCGTGGCCACCGCCGTGGCCGCACCGACAAGG
>JAEUPI010000244.1 GCA_016790175.1 Burkholderiaceae bacterium
GGAGTGCCTCATCGTCTGCAACGACGCCACGGTGAAGGGCGGCACTTATTACCCGATGACGGTGAAGAAGCACCTGCGCGCACAGGAGATCGCGCGCGAGAACCGCCTGCCGTGCATCTACCTCGTCGACAGCGGCGGCGCGAACCTGCCCAACCAGGACGAGGTGTTCCCCGACCGCGAGCACTTCGGCCGCATCTTCTACAACCAGGCCAACCTGAGCGGCCAGGGCATCCCGCAGATCGCGATCGTGATGGGCTCGTGCACCGCCGGCGGCGCCTACATGCCGGCAATGAGCGACGAGACCATCATCGTGCGCAACCAGGGCACGATCTTCCTCGGCGGCCCTCCGCTGGGGAAGGCCGCCACCGGCGAGGTGGTGAGCGCCGAGGATCTGGGCGGCGGCGACGTGCACACGCGGCTGTCGGGCGTGGCCGATCACCTGGCCGAGAACGACCTGCACGCGCTGGCACTGGCGCGGCAGATCGTGGCCAACCTCAACTGGCACAAGGCCGCCCCGCTGCGCCTCGCCCCCGTGCGTGCCCCGAAGTACGCACCCGAGGAGCTGCACGGCGTGGTGCCGCCCGACTGGCGCAAGCCCTACGACGTGCGCGAGGTGATCGCGCGCATCGTCGACGGTTCCGAGCTCGACGAGTTCAAGGCCCGCTACGGCACCACGCTGGTCTGCGGCTTCGCGCACATCGAGGGCATGCCGGTGGGCTTCGTCGCCAACAACGGCATCCTGTTCTCCGAGAGCGCCAACAAGGGCGCGCATTTCATCGAGCTGTGCTGCCAGCGCAAGGTGCCGCTGGTGTTTCTGCAGAACATCACCGGCTTCATGGTCGGGCGCAAGGTCGAGAACGAGGGCATCGCGCGCGCCGGCGCCAAGATGGTCACCGCGGTGGCCTGCGCGCAGGTGCCCAAGTTCACCGTGATCACCGGCGGCAGCTTCGGCGCCGGCAACTACGGCATGTGCGGGCGCGCGTATTCGCCGCGCTTCCTGTGGATGTGGCCCAACGCGCGCATCAGCGTCATGGGCGGCGAGCAGGCCGCCAGCGTGCTGGCCACCGTGCGCCGCGACGCGCTGGAGACCAAGGGCGGCAGCTGGAGCGCCGAGGACGAAGCGGCGTTTCGCGCGCCGCTCCTCGAGCAGTACGAACGTCAGGGGCATCCCTATTACGCGTCGGCCCGGTTGTGGGACGATGGCGTGATCGATCCGGCCGACACGCGGCGCGTGCTCGCGCTCGGGGTGTCGGCCAGTCTCAACGCGCCGATCCCCGAGACCCGGTTCGGCGTGTTCCGCATGTAAACCGGTCTCACGGAGCCCACCATGCCCGCCTGGCGCGACCACTTCCGGATGCTGGCCCGCTACAACGCCTGGGCCACCGAACGCCTGCTCGAGCCGCACGTGGCCGGCCTGAGCGAGGCCGAGTACCGGCGCGATGCGGGCCTCTTCTTCAAGAGCGTGCACGGCACGCTGAACCACCTGCGCGTGGCCGAGCAGCTGCTGTGGTTCGAGCGCTTCGCACGCGGCATGTCGCCCCAGCATGCGCTGAATGAAGAGGTCGAGACCGATCGCGCGAAGCTCGCCGTCCAGCTGCTGGCCGGCGCGCGTGCGTGGGAGCCGCTGATCGCGTCGTGGGACGCCGCGCGCTTCGACGGCACGCTCGACTACGTGACCACGAAGGGCGTGCCGATGTCGCTGCCGTTCGCGGCCACGCTCACGCATGTGTTCAACCACGGCACGCACCACCGCGGGCAGATCACCGCGGCGATCACCGCAATGGGCCACGCCTGCCCCGAGATCGATCTGGTGTGGATGCTGCAGGCCGAGGCGAAGGCCAAGTGAACACGCCCACGCTCGACATCCGCCGAGACGGCGCGGTGGCCCGGGTCTACTTGAACCGGCCCGAGCTGCGCAACGCGTTCAACGACGCGGTGATTGCCGAGCTGACGCAGGCCTTCCGCACCCTGGGCGCCGATGCGTCGCTGCGCGCGATCGTGCTCGGCGGCCATGGCAAGGCGTTCTGCGCCGGCGCCGATCTGAACTGGATGCGGGCTATTGGCCACTACTCGTGGGCGCAGAACAAGGCCGACGCTGAAGGTCTGGCCGAGATGCTGTGGACGGTGTACAGCTGCCCGCTGCCGGTGGTGGGCCGCATCCAGGGCGATTGTTATGCCGGCGGCCTGGGCCTGGCCGCAGCCTGCGACGTGCTGGTGGCCGCCGAGGGCGTGCACTTCTGTCTCAGCGAGGCGCGGCTCGGGCTGCTGCCGGCGACGATCGGGCCCTACGTGGTGCGTGCGCTCGGCGAACAGGCGTCGCGCCGCTACTTCGTGACCGCCGAGCGCTTCTCGGCCGCCGAGGCGCACCGGCTCGGCTTCGTGCACGAGCGGGTGGCCGCCGAGGCGCTCGATGCCAAGGTCGACGAGATCGCCGCAACGCTGGTGGCCAACGGCCCGGCCGCCGTCAAGGCCTGCAAGCAGCTGGTGCACGACGTGGCCGGTCAACCGATCATGGCCGCGCTGCGTGAGGACACCGCGCGCCGCATTGCCGACATCCGGGCCAGCGATGAAGGGCGCGCGGGCGTGCAGGCCTTTCTGCACAAGCGCAACCCACCATGGCAGACATCGTGAACCTCGACACCACGCAGCTCTTCGCGCTCGCGGCCGCAATGGGCTGGGCCAGCGGGCTGCGTCTGTATGCGGTGGTGTTCCTGACCGGGCTCGCCGGCTCACTCGGCTGGGTGACGCTGCCGTCGGGGCTGCAGGTGCTGCAGAACCCGCTGGTGCTCGGCGCCTCGGGGATCATGCTCGCGGTGGAGTTCTTCGCCGACAAGATTCCGGGGCTGGATTCGATCTGGGACGCGGTGCACACCTTCATCCGCGTGCCCGCCGGCATGGCGCTGGCCGCTGGCGTGTTCGGCGGCGATTCAGCCACCTGGGCCGTGATCGCCGCGCTGATGGGCGGCGCGCTCGCGGCCACGTCGCACACGGCCAAGGCCACCACGCGCGCGGCGGCCAATACCTCGCCCGAGCCGTTCTCCAACATCGCGCTGTCGCTGGCGGGCGATGCGGCGGTGCCCGGCATGCTGTGGCTGTCGTGGACCCATCCGCTGGTGTTCTTCGGCGCGCTGGCGATCGCGCTCGTGGCGATGGCGGTCACCATCGTCGTGCTGTTCCGTTTTCTCTGCGGCCTGGTGCGCCGGTTCGGCGGCGGCCCCTCCGCGGCCGGCGACGTGGCGCAGATCACGCACTGAGTGCGGGAGCCCTTTGTCGATGTTCACCAAGATCCTGATCGCCAATCGCGGCGAAATCGCCTGCCGCGTCGCGGCCACTGCGCGTCGCCTGGGCATTCGCACCGTCGCGGTGTATTCCGATGCCGACGCGAACGCAAAGCACGTGGCCGTCTGCGACGAGGCCGTGCACATCGGCGGCCATGCGCCGCGCGACAGCTACCTGCGCTGGGAACGCATCCTCGAGGCCGCCAAGGGCACCGGTGCGCAGGCGGTGCATCCAGGCTATGGCTTCCTGTCGGAGAACGAGGCGTTCGCGCAGGCCTGCGCCGAAGCCGGCGTGGTGTTCATCGGCCCGCCGCCGGGCGCGATTCGTGCGATGGGCAGCAAGGCCGCGGCCAAGGCGCTGATGGCCCAGGCCGGCGTGCCGCTCGTGCCGGGGTACCACGGCAAGGACAACGACCCCGTGCTGCTCGCCCGCGAGGCCGATGCGATGGGCTACCCGGTGCTCATCAAGGCCAGCGCCGGTGGCGGCGGCAAGGGCATGCGGCGCGTCGACAAGCCGTCCGACTTCGCCGCGGCGCTGGCCTCGTGCCAGCGCGAGGCCAAGGCCGGCTTCGGCGACGATCATGTGCTCGTTGAGCGCTACGTGACGCGGCCGCGGCACGTCGAGATCCAGGTCTTCGCCGACACGCAAGGCCACTGCGTCTATCTGTTCGAGCGCGACTGCTCGGTGCAACGGCGCCACCAGAAGGTGCTCGAGGAGGCGCCGGCGCCGGGCCTGTCGCCAGCGCGGCGCGCCGAGATGGGTGCCGCCGCGGTGGCAGCCGCGCGAGCGGTGGGTTATGTCGGCGCCGGCACGGTGGAGTTCATCGCCGAGGAACGCGACGACGGCGACATCGGCTTCTACTTCATGGAGATGAACACGCGGCTGCAGGTCGAGCACCCGGTCACCGAGGCCATCACCGGCCTCGACCTGGTGGAGTGGCAGCTGCGCGTGGCGGCCGGCGAACCGCTGCCGCTCGCGCAGGATCAGCTCGCCATCCACGGCCATGCGATCGAGGCGCGCATCTGCGCGGAGAACCCCGAATCCAACTTCCTGCCGGCCGTCGGCACGATGGACACGCTGCGCTGGCCCGAACATGTGGCGTTCCGACGGGCTGCGGACGGTTCGTCGGCCGTGCGGGTCGATGCCGGCGTTCGCGAAGGCGACGCGATCTCGCCGTACTACGACTCGATGATCGCCAAGCTGATCGTCTGGGGCGAGACGCGCGCGCAGGCCCTGGCGCGCCTCGACGCTGCGCTGGCGGCGACGCACATCGTGGGCCTGCACACCAACGTGGCCTTCCTGCGCCGCGTGGTGGGCTCGAAGTCGTTTGCCACCGCCGAGCTCGATACCGCGCTGATCGAGCGCGAAGCCGGCGTGCTGTTCAAGCAGCCGTCGCTGCCGCTGGAGATCGCGGCAGCGGGCATGGCCGCGCATGCGCTGGCCGCCGAAGCGCAGGAGGAGGGTGCCGACCCATGGTCGCGGCGCGATGGCTTTCGCCTGCATGGCGGCGCGACGCGGCATTTCGACCTCGAGCACGAAGGCCGGCACCATGCGGTGAAGCTCGCGCGGCTGCACGACGGCGCGCTGCAGCTGCACCTGGGGCCGTCGCACTGGCTGTTCGCCTCGCGCCCGCTCGGCGGCGACGGCTACGACGTCACGCTGGGCGCGCAGCGCCTGCGCCTGCAGGTGTACGTGCACGGCGAACGGGTCGCCGTGTTCGCGTCGCGTGGCAGCATCGTCGTGCACGAGGTCGACGTGATCGCCCATGCCGGCGAAGGCGCGGCCGATGCCGGCAGCCTCACCGCGCCGATGCCGGGCAAGGTGGTGTCCTACCTCGCGAAGGTCGGCGACAAGGTCGCGCGCGGGCAGCCGCTGGCGGTGATGGAGGCGATGAAGATGGAGCACACCATCCATGCGCCGCGCGACGGCGAGGTGGCCGAACTGCTCTATGCGGTGGGCGACCAGGTCGCCGAGGGCGGCGAGCTGCTGCGGCTGACGTCCTGACGGGGCTCGACGCCCTCGCGCATCCGATGCGCCCGGCCCGGGCTCAGCGCAGGATCCGGTCGAACCAGGTGCGTGCGGCGGCCGGCGCTTTGTCGCGCGCCGCGACCGGGGGCATCGCGGCCGGACCGGTGACCGGGGCTGCGAATTGCGAATCGCGGTACTCGTAGGTCGACAGCGGCGCCGCAGCCGTCGGCGCCGGCTCGTCGCTGGCCACACGAAAGGCCTTGGACAGTTGCTCGAGCTCGTGGCCGCGAAAGGCGTCGCACACCAGCAGCACGTCGCGCGCGTAGACCTCGTGCTTCAGCATCCGGCCCACGTCGATGCCCTGGCCCAGCTCGCGCATCAGCACGAAGTGCAGCCGGGTGGCGATCTGCAGGCGGTTGGGGCGAAGACGCAGGCTCATGGCGTGTCCGGAGGTAACGATCGCATTCTTCGGCCGCGGCGGGGGCGTCACCACCCCCCGCCCAGGGGCGATGACCGTTCACAGTGCACACGAAGGCGCCGCCGCTATAGTGACCGGCTCGCCCGATGAGCATTCCGTCATGATCCCCAGCCGCGTCACCCTGGTCGAGGTCGGTCCGCGCGACGGCCTGCAGAACGAGAAGGAGCCGGTGGCCACCGCGCACAAGGTGGCGCTGGTGCAGCAGCTCGCCGAGGCCGGGCTGCGCGAGATCGAGGTCACCAGTTTCGTCAGCCCCAAGTGGGTGCCGCAGATGGCCGACAACTCGCAGGTCATGGCCGGCATCGCGCGTCGGCCCGGGGTGCGTTATTCGGTGCTGACACCGAACATGAAGGGCCTGGAGGCCGCGCTGCCGACCGCGCCCGACGAGATCGTCGTCTTCGGTGCCGCGAGCGAGGCCTTCAGCCAACGCAACATCAATTGCTCGATCGCCGAAAGCATCCAGCGCTTCGCGCCGGTGGTGGCGGCCGCGCGTGCGGCCGGTGTCAAGGTGCGCGCCGCGGTGTCGTGCGCGCTCGGCTGCCCGTATCAGGGCGAGGTGTCGGCCGACGAGGTCGAGCATGTCGTCAGGCTGTTGAAGGACATCGGCGTGCAGCATTGCGGCATCGCCGACACCATCGGCGTGGGCACGCCGCGCAAGGCGCAGCAGGCGATGGAGCGTGCCTTGCGGCATTTCGCGCTTTCCGAGGTGAGCGGCCATTTCCACGACACCTACGGCCAGGCGCTGGCCAACATCTACGCCTGTCTCGAGATGGGCATCGACACCTTCGACGCCAGCGTGGCCGGGCTCGGCGGTTGCCCCTATGCCAAGGGCGCCACCGGCAACGTGGCCACCGAGGACGTGGTGTTCATGCTGAACGGCCTGGGCATCGAGACCGGCGTCGACCTCGACAGGCTGGTCGATGCCGGCGCCTTCATTTCCGGGCAGCTCGGCCGCGCGCCGGTGTCGCGGGTCGCGCGTGCGGTCCTGGCCAAGCGCGGCAAGGTGCTCGCCTCGTGAGCGAATCGGCGCAGCGGCCCGAGGGCTTTCAGCGCGTCGCCCAGGCCCTGCACGCGCTGGCGCACCCGCATGCGCCGCTGTGGCTCGACGTGGCCGCGCGCACCTCGCAGGAGGCGGCCGACGCGCTCGGCGTGGTGGTGGGACAGATCGCCAAGAGCGTGATCTTCCGCCGCCGGAGCGACGATGCCGCGGTGCTCGTCATCACCTCGGGCGACCGGCGTGTCGATGAGAAGAAGGTCGGCGCGATCGCCGGTGCGTTGGGTCGTGCCGATGCCGAGTTCGTGAAGGCACGCACCGGTTTTGCGATCGGCGGCGTGGCCCCGCTCGCGCACCTGAGTCCGCCGGTGACGCTGATCGATCGAGAGCTGTTCCGCTTTGCCGAGATCTGGGCCGCCGCCGGGCATCCCAACGGCGTGTTCCGCCTGGCGCCGAGTGACCTCGAGCGTTTCACCGGCGCGCCGGTGGCCGACGTGGTGGTGAATTCCGCATGAGCGCGCCGGGCCGCTCACAAGCCACGAACACGTTGGTGCCGTCGCCCTGCGTCAACATCTGCCGCATGAACGAAGCGACCGGGCTGTGCGACGGCTGCCTGCGCACGATCGACGAGATCGCGGCCTGGGCCTCGCTCGACGACGCAACCAAGCGCGCGGTGTGGAAACGTCTGCATGCACGGCGCGCCGCGCTGCCGGCCACGCCGGCGCCTGCCGGGGGTGCACGATGAAGCGCATCGTCTTCTGGTTCGACCCGATCTCGCCCTACGCCTATCTCGCGTTCGAGCAGTTGCCGCAGGCGCTGATGGGCTGCAGCTACGAGGTGCAGTACCGACCGGTGCTGTTCGCAGGCTTGCTGAAGCATTGGGGCCAGAAAGGGCCGGCCGAAATCGAGCCCAAACGTGCATGGACCTATCGCCAGATCGCCTGGATCGCGCACCGGCACGGCATCACGCTGCAGTTGCCGCGGGTGCATCCGTTCAACCCGCTGCCGCTGCTGCGCCTGGCGCTGGCGGCCGGCGAGGCGGGCGACCTGCCGAATCGGCGCGTCGTCGAACGATTGATGCGGCATGTGTGGCACGGGGGTCATGACGCACTCGATCCGGCTCGCCTGGCCGCGCTTGCCGCCGCGGTGGCGCCGATGCGCGATCCGGCAAGCGACGCGGTGAAGGCCGAGTTGCGTGCGCTCGGCGACGAGGCCCTGGCGCGTGGCCTGTTCGGCGTGCCGACCTTCGAGGTCGATGGACGCGTCTTCTGGGGATTCGATGCCCTGCCGATGATCAAGGCCGCGCTCGACGGCGATGCCTGGTTCGACGGGCCGGCCTGGGCGGCCGCAGGCTCAGCTCCTCCCGGTACCCTGCGCTGAGGCCAAACCCTGCGGCCCGCGCGGCGCATGCGCGGCCAGCACGCAGGCCGACCAGCACAACCAGGCCGACCACAGCGTGTGACTCGGGTAGTGCGCGCCGCGTGCGAGTTGTGCCCAACCGAACAGCCCGCCCACCACGCACACGGCGATCAGCCAGGTCCGGGCCAGGCGCGGCCGGCTGCCACGCCACGCGAAGTAGCCGCCGAAGAAGGCGAATGCCGCCACCGCATGCCCCGACGGAAAGCAGTGGCCGGGCCCGCCGTCGGCAGCGCCCCATTGCCAATGCGTCACATACGCGGCCACGCCGCCGAACTCCGTCAGGTCCCACGGGCAGCTCGACAGCGACACGCGCTTGATCGCTGGCACCAGCAAGGCGCAGCCGAGCATCACGACGAGCCAGTACCAGCGCGTGCTTCGCCGCGGCCCGGCGAGCAGCGGCTGCATGGCGTCGGCCAGCATCAATGCGATCACGCCCCAGGCCAGCCAGCGACCGCCGTCGTGCAGCAGCGTGCGCGTGAACCAGGCATCGCGCCACACGAAACCCTGTGCATCGCCGAACGCACGCACCACGGCGAGGTCGAGTCCCGACGCGTCCCATGCCAGCAGCAGCCCGAGCGACAGCAGCGTCAAAGCGACATCGCGTGCCAGCACGTGATGCACCGGCTGGACGCTCGCAGGCAGGGAGCGGCCCTGCGCGCTCACCGGACGACCCTCCGCCCTTCGGGCTCCGGGATGAGCGCTTGGGAACGGCCCTGCGCGCTCATGGCGCGCGGGCCAGCGTGGCGCGACGGCAGTCGTGGATCAGGTCCCAGTCGGGGTCGTAGAGTGCGGTCTGCACGTCGGTGAGTGCCAGCAGTGTGTGAAACAGGTGGTCGTGCGAGGCCGCTTTCGTCGCGCGCCGGCGCAGGCAGGCGACGTCGAGCGACTGCGACCGTTGCAGTCCCGCCGACAGCCACATCACCATCGGCACGTGGGTTTGCTCGGAGGGCGCTATCGCATACGGCATGCCGTGCAGGAACAGACCCTTCTCGCCGAGCGATTCGCCATGGTCCGACACGTAGATCAGCGCCGTGTCCACACTCGACTCATGCGCCTGCAGCTGCTGCTGCAGCCGCGCGAGCAGATGGTCGGTGTACAGCAGCGCGTTGTCGTAGGCGTTGACGATCTCCTCGCGCGTGCAGCGCTGCAGATCGTCGTGCTCGCAGGCCGGTGCGAAACGCGCAAAGGCCGGCGGGTAGCGCCGGAAGTACGAGGGGCCATGGTTGCCCAGCTGGTGCAGCACCAGCAGCTGGCTGCCGCGGGCCTTGGCCAGCCGCTGATCGAGCCCATGGGTCAGGCCTTCGTCGAGGCAACGACCGTCGCTGCAGAGTCCGGGCGCATTCAGACCCTGCACGGTGTCGTTGGGCAGGCCGTCGCACACGCCCTTGCAGCCGGACTGGTTGTCGCGCCAGTGCACCGCCACCCCGGCGCGCGCCAGCACGTGCAGCAGCCCCTCGCTGTGCCGGATGCGGCTTTCGTCGTAACGGTGGCGACCGAGCGCCGAGAACATGCAGGGCACCGAGACCTCGGTGTTCGTTCCGCAGCTCGTCACGTCGCTGAAGTTGATGACCGGCAGCGTGGCGAGCTGCGGCGTGGTCTGCCGTGCATAGCCGTTCAGGCCCCAGTTGGCCGCGCGTGCGGTTTCGCCGACCACGAGCACGACCACCAGCGGACGCTCGCGGTGCGCGGCCAGCGGGCCGGGCCGGGCGTCGAGCCCGATCGCCTCGCGCGGCACGGCCGCGCCCTTGGCGTCGGCCATCGCCACCGCGCCGGCCGACCACACCAGGTTGGCCGGCGTGATCAGGTAGCGCATCTCGCGGTGGTTGCGCATCAGCGAGGCCAGTGGCTGGAAGATCGCGATCAACGTGGCCACGGCCACCGCCAGCGCCAGCGCGATGCCGCCGGCACGCACCCAGGCTGCACGCGACCACCGGCGGTTCACGATCCGCACGCGCCACAACAACCCGATCGGCAGTCCGGCATACAGCAGCAACTGCAGCCACAGGGCCGGCGACAGCAACTCGCGGGCTTCGACCACGTCGGTGCGCAACACGTTGCGCAGCATCGACGGATCGAGATAAACGCCGTAACGGGTCATGTAGTACGCCGAGACGGCCGTCACCACGGCCAGCAGCGCGAGCAGCGGCTTGACGATCCAGCGGTTGGCCACCAGCGCCAGCAGCAGGAAGTGCACCGCGCCGAGCAGCACCAGCAAGGCCAGCGCGAAACCCCAGGTGCCCGGATCCGCCGGCGGGCGGCCGCGCAGTGCGGCTGCCAGGAATGGACCGTTGGCCGCCAGCGCCCAGAACACGCTGGCGGCCAGCAACAGCTGTTCCACCGTGGCTGGGATCGTGAATCGCGCGGCGCGCATCTCGGGCACGGGGCGCGCGGCGTCGGACCGGACTTCCATCGTGCGATTGAAGCCGGCCGGACTGAAGTGCGACTGAAGTGATCCTGAAGCATGGCTGAAGCGCGCCGCGGCATTGAGGGATCGCAACGGTGCGACACTGCAAGCGGACCACCGCTGCTGCCATGCGACTCCTGCTGATCGAAGACGACGCCACGCTCGGCGAAGGCCTGCGCGACTACCTGCGCGCCGAGGGCCACCAGGTGGAATGGGCGCAGAGCCTGGCGGGCGCCGACGCCTACCGCGGCGAGGCGTTCGATGCGGTGCTGGTGGACTGGCAGCTGCCCGACGGCTCGGGTCGCGACTGGATCGCCGGCTGCCGCACGCGCGGCGACGCCACGCCAATGCTGATGATCACCGCGCGCGACCGGCTCGACGACCGCATCGTTGGCCTCGACAGCGGCGCCGACGACTACCTTGTCAAGCCCTTCGCTCCCGAGGAGCTGGCGGCGCGGCTGCGGGTGGTGGGCCGGCGGCATGCCGGCAGCGGCCAGGCCGTCATGCAAGTGGGTGAGGTGCAGATCGACCTGCATGCGCGCGCGGTGCAGCGCGAGGGCCAGCGGGTGGAGCTCACCGCGCGCGAGTGGACGGTGCTGGAGGCGTTGACGCTGCGCGCCGGCCGCATCGTCGACAAGGGCGATCTCGAGCAGCTCGTGTTCGGCGGCCACGGCGAGGTGGCAAGCAATGCGCTCGAGGTGCATGTGTCGAGCCTGCGCCGCAAGCTCGGTCGTTCGCTGATCGAGACCGTGCGCGGGCTCGGTTACCGGATCGACACCCGCGCCCCGGACGGGACGCGGAGCGACACCCGCGCCCCGGACGGGACGCGGAGCGACACCCGCGCCCCGGATGGGGCGCGGAGCGACACCCGCGAGCCGTGAGGCGCGCGGACTCACGACCCCGCCCCGTGAATCGCGCCCCATCCATGCAACGCCGACTGGCGCGGGCGCTGCTCGCCTGGGCCGTTGCGCTCGGATTGGCGGTGTCGTTCGCCGTCGGCCTGGCCGTGCACGAGGAGGTCGACGAGCTGCTCGACGACACCTTGCGCTCGGCGGCCGATGCGATGGCCGGCTTGCTGCGCACGCAGGCCGACGCGTTGATCGCATCACGCAACGGCAACGGCGCGTCCCAGCCGACGGCGAGCGACAGCCGCTTCGCCTGGCAGCTGATCGGCACGCAGCGCGAGGTGTTGCTGCGTTCGACCGGCGCGCCGGTGCGGCCGTTCGTCGATTCGCCGGTCGCGGGTTTCGCCGACGCACCCGAATGGCGCGTGTTCGGGCAGGCGCTCGGCGACAACGGCCGACTGCTGCTGGTGGCGCAGACCCGCGACGAGCGCTACGAGGCACGCTACGAGGCCGGACAGCATGCCGTGCTGGGCACGCTCGCGGTGAGCCTGCTCGGCTGGCTGCTGCTGCGCGCCGCGCTGCGCCACGAGCTCGAGCCGCTGCAGGCCCTGTCGCAGCGCCTGGCCGACTACGACCCGATGTTGCCCGGTGCCACGCTGGGCGCGGCCGAGCGCGCCGAGCTGGCGCCGATTCACCAGGCGATCGACGACCTCGCGCAGCGTCTGGCGCGGCGCATGGCCAGCGAGCGCGCCTTCAGCGCGCATGCGGCGCATGCCCTGCGCACGCCGCTGGCCGGGCTCGATGCCCAGCTTGCGGTCGCGCAGCGCGAGTCGCCGGAGTCGCTGCGCCCGCGGCTGCAGCGCATGCGGCAGGCCGCGCGCCGGCTGCAGCAAGTGGTCGGCGCGCTGCTCACCTTGTTTCGCAGTGGCGCTGATCTGCGCCGTCAGCCGCTGCCGCTGGCCGAACTGGTGGACCGGCTGCCGGTCGAAGGCCTGCGCGTGACGGTCGCCGACGAGACGGCGCGCGTACACACCGATCCCGATCTGCTGGCCGCGGCGCTTGCCAACCTGCTGGACAACGCACTGCGCCACGGCGCGCATGCGGTGCGCATCGACACGCCGGCGCCCGATGTCGTGCGCCTGCACGACGACGGGCCCGGTGTCGATGCGGCGCGCCGCGCGGCGCTGCAGTCGGCGCTCGACGAGGCGGCATACGAAGGCCGCACCGGCCTCGGCCTGATGCTGGCCGACGTGGTGGCCCGCGCGCATGGCGGCCGTGTCGTGTTGCCCGAGCCCGCGGGCGGCCGCGGCTTCGCGGTCGAGCTGCATCTTCACGACAGCCGCTCGCGCGGCTGACGTCACAACAGCCGCTCGCGCGGCTGACGTCACAACAGCCGCTCGCGCGGCTGACGACGCACTGACATCCGAGCGAAGCGCGCGGCGCGACGTTTGCGTCAGTTTGTGTTGGCTTCGCGTCAGAGCTCGGTCAGCGCGCGGGCCAATGATGCGCGCCAGGTCTGGGCAGCCCCGCCCAGGAGGAGACAACATGGAATCGGATATCGCACAACGGGTGGCGAGCCACCCCCGCTATCGCGAGCTGGTGTCCAAGCGCACCGCGTTCGGCTGGTGGCTGGCGCTGGCCGGGATGATCGCCTACTACGGCTTCATCCTGCTGGTGGCCTTCAACAAGCCGCTGCTGGCGAGCAAGCTCGGCAGCGGCGTCACCACGGTGGGCATGCCGCTCGGCGTGGCCGTCATCGTGTTCACCATCATCATCACCTGGATCTACGTGCGCCGCGCGAACACCGAGTTCGATGCGCTGACCGAGCAGATCGTCAAGGGAGCTCTGAAATGAACCTTCGCAATCAGAGCCACCGTCGCCTGCTCAAGCTGCTGGCCGGCATGGGCCTCGCGCTCGCCGGCGCGGCTGCACTGGCGGCCGGCGCCGACCTCGGCCAGGCGCAGAAGCAGGCCACCAACTGGACGGCGATCGGCATGTTCGGCATCTTCGTGCTGGCCACGCTGGGTATCACCAAGTGGGCCGCGTCGCGCACCAAGAGTGCGGCCGACTTCTACACCGCCGGCGGCGGCATCACCGGCTTCCAGAACGGTCTGGCGATCGCGGGCGACTACATGTCGGCCGCGTCGTTCCTCGGCATCTCGGCGCTGGTGTTCACCAACGGCTTCGACGGACTCATCTTCTCGATCGGCTGGCTGGTCGGCTGGCCGGTCATCACCTTCCTGATGGCCGAGCGGCTGCGCAACCTCGGCAAGTTCACCTTCGCCGACGTGGCGGGCTATCGCTTCGGCCAGACGCCGATCCGCATCTTCGCGGCCAGCGGCTCGCTGGTGGTGGTGGCCTTCTACATGATCGCGCAGATGGTCGGTGCCGGGCAGCTGATCAAGCTGCTGTTCGGCATGGACTACCTCTACGCCGAGATCCTGGTCGGCTCGATCATGATGATGTACGTGCTGTTCGGCGGCATGACGGCGACCACCTGGGTGCAGATCATCAAGGCCTGCATGCTGCTGGGCGGCGCCACCTTCATGGCGCTGATGGTGCTGATGCAGTTCGGTTTCTCGCCGGAGGCGATGTTCGCCAAGGCGGTGGAGGTGCACTCGAAGAAGGAGGCCATCATGGCCCCCGGCGCGCTGATCAAGGACCCGATCTCGGCGATCTCGGTCGGCATGGCGCTGATGTTCGGCACGGCCGGATTGCCCCATATCTTGATGAGGTTCTTCACCGTGCCGAACGCGAAGGAGGCACGCAAGTCGGTCGGCTGGGCCACCACCTGGATCGGCTACTTCTACATCCTCACCTTCATCATCGGCTTCGGCGCCATCACCAACCTGATCCCGAATCCGGCGAACTACTTCGTCGGCGGCGACATCGCCAAGGGCCTGGTCGGCGGCGGCAACATGGCGGCGGTGCACCTGGCCAATGCGGTGGGCGGCAGCTGGTTCCTCGGCTTCATCTCGGCGGTGGCGTTCGCGACCATCCTCGCGGTGGTGGCGGGTCTCACGCTGTCGGGCGCGTCGGCGGTGTCGCACGACCTGTACGCCTCGGTGATCAAGAAGGGCAACGCCAGCTCGGCCGACGAGCTGCGCGTCTCGAAGATCACCACGGTGGCGCTCGGCATCGTGGCCGTGGCGCTGGGCATCGCGTTCGAGAAGGAGAACGTCGCCTACATGGTGATGCTGGCCTTCGTGATCGCCGCGTCGGCGAACTTCCCGGTGCTGTTCATGAGCGTGCTGTGGAAGGACTGCACGACCAAGGGTGCGGTGACCGGCGGCTTCGTCGGCCTGGTGGCGGCGGTGGCGCTCACCGTCGGCTCGGCCAGCGTGTGGGAGGCGGTGCTCGGCTATCCGAAGGGCTCGGCCTGGTTCCCGTACAACTCGGCCGCCCTGTTCTCGATGAGCGCCGCGTTCTTCACGATCTGGCTGGTCTCGATCCTCGACCGCAGCGGCCGTGCCGCACAGGACCGCGCCGCGTATCCGGCGCAGCAGGTGCGTTCGGAAACCGGCATCGGCGCCGCCGGAGCCAGCGGGCATTGATCGACGCCGGTTCTGACAACATGGGGACTGCGGGCGCACGGCCTGCGGTCCCTTTTCGCTTGTGTGCGATGGTATGAATGCCGCTCCGCCTCCCGAAGCCCAGCGCGAGATGCTCTCGCTGGTGACGGCGCGCATTCGCGACGCCTACATCCGCAAGCCGCTCGTCGTGGAGGGCACGCTCGACGTGGTGAGCGTGTGCCGCCGCATGGCCGAGCACAAGCTGACCTTCGTGCTGGTGCGCGACGGCGAGCGGCTCGGCATGTTCACCACCACCGATCTGCTGCATGCGCTGGCCGGCGCACGCGACGTGCACGAGCTGCCGGTGCGCGACTGCGCGCGCTTCGACCTGATCACCGTCGAGCCCGACGCCGACCTGTTCGAGGCGCTGTGGCTGATGGTGCGCCACCGCGTGCACCGGCTCGTCGTGGTCGAGGGCGGCGCGGTGTTGGGGGTGCTCGGCCAGCTCGACCTGGTGAGCCTGGTGGCCAATCATTCGCACATCGTGGCGGTGCAGATCGACGATGCCACCTCGGTGGCCGACCTGAAGGTCGCCGCGCAGCGCATCGACGAGATGGTGGCGCTGCTGCACGAAGGCGGTATCAAGATCGAGCGCATCACGCGCCTCGTGAGCGAGCTGAACACGCGCTTGTTCGCCAAGCTGTGGCAGCTGGTGGCGCCGCCCGAGCTCGTGGCCCACAGCTGCCTGCTCGTGATGGGCAGCGAGGGCCGCGGCGAGCAGATCCTGAAGACCGACCAGGACAACGCGCTGCTGCTGCGCGACGGCATCGACGTCGACGGCATCGAAGCCGTGGCCGCACGGTTCAGCGAAGGTCTGGCCGAGCTCGGCTACCCGCCGTGTCCGGGCGGCATCATGGTCACGAACCCGCTGTGGCGGCAGACCGTGAGCGGCTTTCGCGCCACGCTGCGTGACTGGGTGTTCGGTGCCGACCCCGACGGGCCGATGCGCCTGGCGATCTTCTTCGACGCGGCCTGCGTGGCGGGCGACCCGAAGCTGCTCGAGGCGGCGCGCCAGCACCTGCAGAACATCCTGGTCGACAACGATGCCTTCCTGGCCCGCTTTGCCGCGGCGGCCGACCAGTTCGGCGAAGGCAGCTCCTGGTGGAGCTGGCTGACGACGCGCCGCGACGAGCAGGTGCTCGACCTGAAGAAGCTCGGCACCTTTCCGATCGTGCACGGCGTGCGTGCGTTTGCATTGAAGCACCGTGTGGTCGCCGTCGGCACGGCCGAACGCATCCGCGAACTGGTGAGCCTGGGCGTGATCGACGAGCCGCTCGCGCGCGACCTCGTCGATGCGCTGCATTTCATGATGTCGCTCAAGCTGAATCACCAGTTGCGCGAGCGCCGGCTCGGGCAGGCGCCGAGCAACCTGGTGCGGCCGTCCGAGCTCGGCACGCTCGAGCGCGAGCCGCTGCAGGACGCGCTGGCGATCATCAAGCGATTCCGCGCACACCTGCGCCAGCAGTTCCGGCTCGACGCGCTCTGATCGGAATTTGCCTTTGCCCGGAGTGGGCGCCGTATCGATTCGCGATTGCTCGTATGAATCGATCGATGAAGCTCGGCTTCGTTGTCGGTGGTGGATGGTCCGCGCGCGATCGCTTCTGCGACGGTCGCCACGCGCTGCGTCGCGGCCGTGGGCTGTGGGGCCCGTCCGCTCAAACTGCGGCGCCCCGGCGGCTGCGCCACCGAGGTTCGCTGCGCTGCTCGCGGCAAGGCGCGTCGAGCCCAGACTTCGCTGAGTGCCGCTGAACGCGGCACCGCATAAAGCCTGCACTCGCCGGTCTGGCGCTGGCGCGCCAGACTGCCGCCTCGCCACTGCGCTGCTCGCCGCCGCAGATTCACTCCCGGACCCCACAGCCCACGACCGCGACGCAGCGAGCACCACCGAGCGGCCCGACGAAGGGACTTCAAACCGCTCGGTCGTTCAGCGCGGCAGGCGGTACCCATCCGGGGCGATTTATGGGTCGGCGCGCAGCGCAGGGCTTGCGGCCCGCGCGCACCGAAGGTGCGCGCATCCACTTCTGACTCGCCGACGTTGTCTGAACGCAGCGGCCGCAGGCCGCGTAGTGAGTTCGGCGGCGGGGCCGCAAGACCGAGCAGCACAGCGGAGTCGGTGCCGAAGGCGACGACCGACCCATCATGAGCGCCGGGCGGGTACCGCCTGCCGCGCCGCGCAGTCCCGAGCAGGAATCGGCGTCTGGTTCCAACTGTCGTGCGCAAATGCGAATCAGTCTGGCGCGCGACGACCCCTTGCGAACGCGTTTCCTGGAATTCACGCGATCGGGCGCACGAGAAGCAAGAGGTGGTCCATTGTCCTCGCAGCGACCGGCCCGACGCAGGCTCACGGAAACGCCGGAATGTTCGGCTCGCGCCCTTCGGAATGTCCCTCGGGATGGCGCCCGCCGAGCAGCGTCTCGATCTCGCCGGCGCGGCCGCGCGGCACGTCGACCAACATCAGGATCTCGCCGCGCTGCAGGGCGGCATCGAAGCGCTGCAGCCGGCGGCTCGGGGTCGACGCCCCGATCATGCTGGCCGACCAGGTGCCGAACAGCGAGCCGAACGCGGCGAGCGCGCCGACGACGGCCGGCTTGGACAGCGCGTCGATCGGCGAGACCACGGCCACCACCGCGCCGGCCGCGGCGCCGAGCGCGGCACCGAGCATCAGCCCCATCTGCGCCGAGCGCACGAGGTCGGTGGCCTGCAGGAGGTTGGCCTCGTGCAGGCCGGTGAGGTCGACGCCCTCGCGGGCCATGAAGTGGATATGCCGGTGCTCGATGCGAGCCAGCAGCAGATCATCCATCGTCTGCCGGGCGCTGCGCAGATCGGGCAGCAACCAATAGATGCGTCGGCGCATGGTTGGCCTCCTGGGGCGCCGCCCGCCGGGGCGGCGGTGCAAGCGTTCTACACCCGCGCCGGGCAGTCGTCGAGGAGCCCGGCCGCGACAGGGTCTTGCGGGCGCCACGGCGGGGCCAACGGGCGGCCGTTCAGTGCACGGTCGTCGGGGCAGCGTCAGACGCGTGTCAGCGCGGGCCCGACAATGGGTGCGAACAACATGCACGAGCGGTAGGTGCCGCCCCATGGCACAACTGCCGCCCCGCAGGAGACGGTGTCATGACCCATAAGGTGCTGATCGTCGACGACGAGCCGAACATCGTCGTCTCGCTGGAGTTCCTGATGCAGCGCGAGGGCTACCAGGTCCTCGTGGCCACCGACGGGCCGCAGGCGCTCGATCTGATCCAGCGCGAACGACCGCAACTGGTGCTGCTGGACGTGATGATGCCGGGCAAGAGCGGCTTCGAGGTCTGTCAGGCGGTGCGTGCCGACGAAAGCCTGACCGGGGTGAAGATCGTGCTGCTCACGGCCAAGGGCCGCGACACCGACGTCGCCAAGGGCATGGCGCTCGGTGCCGACGCCTACGTGACCAAGCCGTTCTCGACCAAGGATCTCGCCGCCAAGGTGCGCGAGCTGCTGGGGGCGCCGCCAGCGTGAAGCTCGACCTGCCGCGCCTGGCCGCCACGGTCGCGCCGGCGCTGGTGCTGGCGGCCTGGGGCGTCGGCGCCACGGCCTTCGTGGCCTCGACCATGGAGCCGGCCACGCGCGAGGCCTTCGCGCAGGCGATCGAGCCGCTCGCCGCACCGCTGGTGTTCGGTTGGCTGCTGCTTTCGCTGGGCGGCGGCATGGCGGTGCACAAGGCCTGGGGCCGGTGGGTGGCGCCGCCGGCACGGCTGGCCGAGCTCACCGCGCTGGTCGTTCGCGGCGACGGTGCCCGCGAGATCCCGCCGCTCGAAGGTGATGCGCTGAAGGGTCTGCGCGAGTCGATCAATGCGCTCGCACGCGAGCGCGGCGATTTGCGCGCCGACATGGACCGCCGGGTGCGCGAAGCGCTCGACGCCGGCAGCCGCGAGATCGAGCACGAGCGCAGCCGCCTCGCGGCGTTGATGAGCGAGCTGACGCAGAGCGTGGTCGTCTGCAACCTCGACGGTCGGGTGCTGCTGTACAACAACCGCGCGCGTTTCCAGTTCCGCGCGCTGTCGGACGCGCCGGCCGTCTCGGGCGGCGCCGAGCTCATCGGCCTCGGCCGCTCGATCTATGCCGTGTTCGACCGCAAGCTCGTGGCGCATGCGCTGGAGAGCATCCGCCAGCGTCTGGCACGCGGGGCGAACCATCCGGCGGCGCAGTTCGTCACCACCACGCGCGGCGGGCAGTTGCTTCGTGCGCAGATGGCCCCGGTGCGATCGGGCAGCGAGGCCGACGCCGAGCTCAGCGGCTTCGTGCTGATGCTCGACAACATCACGCGCGACTTCGCCGACGAGTCGCAGCGCGACCGGCTGCTGCAGCAGTTTGCCGAAGGTCATCGCGCCTCGCTCGGCAACCTGCAGGCCGCACTCGAGATGCTCGAGTATCCCGATCTCGACGATGCCACGCACGAGCGCTTCCTCGGCGTGATCCGCGACGAGGCGCGCGGCATGGCCGCGCGGGTGAACGAGCTCGCCAGCCACAGCACGCAGCGGCAGAAAACCCGCTGGCCGCTGGAGGACATGCTGGGCGCCGACCTGGCCAGCGCGGCGCAGCGCCGCATCGAGACGCTCTTCGACGTGCGGGTGGCGGCCACCGAGGTCGACGCGGCGGTCTGGCTGCGTGTGGACAGCTACTCGCTGCTGCAGGCGCTGGCGTTCCTGGCCGGGCGGCTGGCCGAGGACTACGAGATCAAGTCGTTCCAGCTGCGGCTGGGCCTCGCGCCGGGCGTGGACGGCCGCGCCCAACTCGATCTGCTGTGGATCGGCCAGGCGATGAGCACCGAGACGGTGATCGGCTGGGAAACCGACGCGATGAAGGTCGGCGCCGAGGCCAGCGCGCTGTCGATCCGCGACGTGGTCGAGCGCCATGGCGGCGAGTTCTGGTTCGAACGCGAGCGGGTGCGGCAGGCGGCGTTCTTCCGCTTCCTGCTGCCGCTGGCCGACGAGCGCGCCGAGCTCGACCCGGGTCTGTTCGTGCGCAGCGACAGTCGACCCGAGTACTACGACTTCGATCTGTTCAAGGCCAGCGAACCGGCGCGCGAGTGGGCCGAGCGGCGGCTGGTGGACCTGGACTTCACGGTCTTCGACACCGAGACGACCGGCCTCAATCCCTCGGAAGGCGACGAGATCATCCAGATCGGCGCCACGCGCATCGTCAACGGCAAGCTGCGGCGGCAGGAGTGCTTCGAGCAACTGGTCGATCCGCAGCGCCCGATCCCGCCGGCGTCGATACCGATTCACGGCATCCGCCCCGAGATGGTGGCCGGACAGCCCACCTTGCGCGAGGTGCTGCCCACCTTTCACGCGTTCGCGCACGACAGCGTGCTGGTCGCGCATAACGCGGCGTTCGACATGCGGTTCCTGCAACTCAAGGAGGAAGCCACCGGCGTGCGCTTCGACCAGCCGGTGCTCGACACGCTGCTGCTGTCGGCGGTGGTGCATCCGGCACAGGACTCGCACGGCCTGGAAGCGATCGCCGAACGGCTCGACGTGCCGGTGATGGGCCGTCACACCGCGCTCGGCGACGCGATGGTCACCGCCGAGGTGTTCCTGAAGCTGATTCCGCTGCTGGCCGAGATGGGCATCCACACCCTCGGCCAGGCGCGCGAGGCGGCGCAGAAGACCTACTACGCGCGGCTGAGTTACTGACGTGCTTTCAACACGCCATCGACGAACAGGCCCTCGACGACGTTGCCCTGGCCGTCGTGGTAGGTGCCGAGGCCGTCGGCACGCCACTTCTTGAATCGACCCTCGTGTCGCGCGCCGCCCGGCATGCGGTACACGCCCTGTCCGCTGAACTCGCCGCCGACGAAGTCGCCTTCGAAGACGCTGCCGTCCGGTTCCTCCAGGCGACCCTTGCCTTCGAACAGCCCGCGCACGAAGCCACCGCGGTAGCGGCGGCCGTCGCGATGGCGCAGCTCGCCGATGCCGTGCGGCTGGCCGCGCACATAGTCGCCGTCGTAGACGCCGACGGGCCCGGTGCTGCGGCCGCGGCCGTGGAAGTGCCCGGCCCTGAACTGCCCCTCATACACCTGGCCGTGGCCGTCGTCGTAGCGCCCGCGACCGTCGAAGGCGCCGTCGCGGAACTGACCCACGTAGCTGGCGCCGTCGGTCAAACGCAGGCGCCCGGTGCCCGTCTGGATGCCCCTGACGAAGCTGCCCTCGTAGACCTCGCCGGTGGCCAGCCGCAGCCGGCCCTGGCCGTGATAAAGCCCGGCGCGGAACTCGCCGTCGAAGCGTGCGCCGTTGTCCCATTCGATGCGGCCATGGCCCTCGCGCCGGCCCTCGACCAGATTGCCGTAGTAGCGCCCGCCATCGGCCGTCCAGGCGGTCATGGTTTCGGGCGGCGCG
>JAEUPI010000247.1 GCA_016790175.1 Burkholderiaceae bacterium
AACGCCATTGCGAGCAGAACGTTGCCGATCACCGCGCCCAGGATCGTCAGGCCCACCTGCGACAGCCCGAGACCGAACACCAGCGAGCGCATGCTGCGCAGCTTGGGCAGGTTGAACTCCAGCCCGATCACGAACATCAGAAAGACGACGCCGAACTCGGCCAGCGCCCTCGCGCCCGCCGGGTCGCCGGCGAGCGACAGGGCGTTGGGTCCGATCAGCACGCCGACCGCCAGATACCCCAGCATTGGCGGCAGGTGCATCGAGCGACACAGCACCACACCCAGGACTGCGGCGACGAGGTACAGCAGCACGACTTCCAGCGTGGTGGCCATGGCTCCGGTCGGCCGCGCCCTGCGGCCTAGAATGCCCGATCCTAAAGCGAGACGTCCAACGCAAGCCGTCGCAGTCCGTGGCCGCCGCCTTCAAGACCTTCGATCCGCAGCGTGCGCTGGCTCTGGCGGCCGAGACGTTCGACATCGAGGCACGTGCGCTGCTGGGTCTCAAGTCCCGTCAGGGCGACGGCTTCACGCGCGCGGTGAAGACGATGCTCGACTGTCGCGGCCGGGTGGTCGTGATGGGCATGGGCAAGAGCGGTCATGTCGGGCGCAAGATCGCCGCCACGCTGGCCTCGACCGGCACGCCGGCGTTCTTCGTACACCCGGCAGAGGCCAGCCATGGCGACCTCGGCATGGTGCAGGCTGGCGATGTGGTGCTCGCGATCTCCAACAGCGGCGAGAGCGACGAGCTGGCCGCGATCGTGCCGACGATTCGGCGCATCGGGACCACGCTGATCGCGATGACCGGTCAGGCCGAGTCCACCCTGGCCAGCCATGCGGACATCGTGCTGTCGAGTGCCGTCGACCAGGAGGCCTGCCCGCTGAACCTCGCGCCCACCGCCAGCACGACGGCACAGATGGCGCTCGGCGACGCGCTGGCCGTTGCCCTGCTCGATGCGCGTGGATTTCGCGAGGAGGACTTCGCGCGTTCGCATCCCGGCGGTGCGCTGGGGCGCAAGCTGCTGATGCATGTGGTCGACCTCATGCGCCGCGGCGACGACCTGCCTCGCGTGGGCCCGGCGACCGGGTTCACCGACATGCTGCGCGAGATGACGCGCAAGGGCCTCGGCTTTGCCGCCGTGGTAGACACCGACGACCGCGTGATCGGCATCTTCACCGACGGTGACCTGCGCCGCCTGATCGAACGTGGCGGCGACTTGCGTGCGCTGACCGCACGCGAGGTCATGCACCCGAAGCCCAGGCTCGTACGCGGCGACGCGCTGGCCGTCGATGCGGCCGGGGTGATGGAGATGCACCGCATCACCAGCGTGCTGGTCGTCGACGACCAGGACCGGTTGATCGGCGCATTGAATTCCAACGACCTGATGCGCGCCAAGGTCATCTGATGGCGATGCGACAGCCCGCGCTGGTCTTTCCGCCCGAGCTGCTGCTGCAGGCCCAGGGCATGCGCGCGGCGATCTTCGATGTCGACGGCGTGCTCACCGATGGCCGGCTGCACATCGGCGAGCACGGCGAGTCGGTCAAGGTCTTCCACGTCCACGACGGCCACGGACTGAAGCTGCTCGCGCGCATCGGCATCGAGCCGGTGATCATCAGCGGCCGTGACTCGCCGGCCCTGCGTCGGCGGCTCGGCGACCTCGGCATCCGGCATGCCGTCTATGGCACGTCCGACAAGCTGGCCGCCGCCGAGGCGTTGCGTGCCGCGCAAGGATGGTCATGGACCGAGATGGCCGCCATCGGCGACGATTGGCCCGATCTGCCGTTGTTGGCCAGGTCCGGTTTCGCCTGCGCCGTGGCCAATGCGCACGCGGAGGTGAAGGCGGCCGCACTCTACGTCACATACCTGTCCGGCGGCGCCGGTGGCGCGCGCGAGTTCTGCGATCTGCTGCTGATGGCCTCCGGCCGCTACGCCGCCCTGTTGCAGGGTGAGCTCGGCAGCCTCGACACTCGCTGAGGCAACGGATGAACGCGGCCGCGCCACCCGAGCTGCATCTGCCCGATCTGCCCGAGCTCGAGGTCTCGCTCGGCCCGGCGCCGCCGCGTCGCGATCGACGCTCGTGGCGTCGCCGCGTGCGCGACGGGCTCGGCACCTACCTGCCGCTGCTGTTGATGGCCCTGCTGGCGCTGGGCACCTGGTGGTTGGTGAAGAACACCCCGCGTCCGCCGGTGCCCACCGAGGCCGGCACCGCGCGCAGTGATCCGGACTACGAGATGCGCGACTTCGCAATCACGCGGTTCGCGGCCGATGGACGCGTGAAGGTGCGCATCGAGGGCCAGCAACTGCGCCACTTTCCGGATACCGATCGCGTGGAGATCGTCGAGGCACGGATCCATGCGATTGCGGTCGACGGCCGCGTCACGCAGGCCCGCGCCGCGCGGGCGCTCGGCAACGGAGATGCCAGCGAATGGCAGCTCAGCGGCGGCGCTCAGGTCGTCGCCCAGCTCGAAGGCCGCGGTACGTTGGAGCTCGACAGCGAGTTTCTTCACGTCTTCGTGAACGTGGAACGGATGCGCACCCATCTGCCGGTGCGCGTGCGCAGGGGCTCCGACGAGCTGCGCGCGGCGGGCCTGGAGTACGACAACCTCAGCCAGCGCCTCGAACTGAGCGGTCCGGTGCGCGCCACGTTCGCGCGTGCGGCGGGCGCGGTCGCGAAGACCTTGCCATGAGTCTCGACGATCGACCGCTGGTGTTGATCACCGGGGCCTCCAGCGGCATCGGTCAGGCGCTGGCGCTGCGCTTTCACCGAGCGGGCTGGCGGCTCGCTCTGGTGGCCCGACGTGAGCGCGAGTTGCAGCAGTGGGCGAACAACGAGCAGCTACCGGTCGACTCGACGCAGATCTACCGAGCCGACGTGCGCGACGTCGACGCCATCATCGGCGTCGGGCACGACTGCATGGCGCGGCAGGGGCTGCCCGAGGTGGTGATCGCCAATGCCGGAGTCAGCATCGGTGTCGATTCCGCGCGCCGCGAAGACCTGGACGACATGCGTGCCACGCTCGACACCAATGTCCTGGGCATGGCGGCAACGTTTCAGCCGTTCATCGCGCCGATGCGGGAACGTCGTCGCGGCACGCTGGTGGGCATCGCCAGCGTGGCGGGCATCCGCGGCCTGCCTGGCCATGGCGCCTATTGCGCCAGCAAGGCGGCCGTGATCAGCTACTGCGAAAGCCTGCGCGGCGAATGCCGCCCTTTCGGCTTGAAGGTGGTGACGATCGCGCCGGGCTACATCGACACCCCGCTGACCCAGCGCAATCCGTATCCGATGCCGTTCCTGATGCCAGTCGCACGTTTCGCCGACCAGGCCTTCCGGTCGATCGAGGCCGGGCACAGCTACCGCGTCATCCCCTGGCAAATGGGTGTGGTGGCCAAGCTGCTGCGCGTGTTGCCCAACGCCCTGTTCGACCGCCTGCTCGCCGGGCGTCCGCGCAAGCCGCGACGCAGCGAGTGAGTGGCCGGCGAGAGCCGAGACACCTGGACCGGTCCGAAAAAAAGGCGCCCGCAGGCGCCTTGGGTCATCGAGCGGATCGAGAGCCGGTCTCAGTAGCCCTGGCCGCCGCCGCGCGGACCGCGCCCGGTGCCGTAGGGGCTGCGACCACCGCCACCACCGCCACCACCACCATATCCGCCACCACCGCCGCCGCCACCGCCACCATATCCACCGCGGCCGCCGCCACCGCCGCCGCCACCGTACGGACCCCGTCCGCCACCGCCGCCGCCGAAGCCGCCAGGGCGATCCTCACGAGGGCGCGCCTCGTTGACCACGACTGCGCGGCCTTCGATTTGTTGGCCGTTCATGCCGTTGATGGCGGCCTGCGCCTCGGTCGACGACGACATCTCGACGAAGCCAAAACCTTTGGAACGCCCCGTCTCGCGATCCATCATGACCTTCGCCGACGTGACGGTGCCGAACGCCGCGAACGCAGCCTGCAACGACTCATCGCGCACGGAGTACGCGAGGTTGCCGACGTAAAGCTTGTTTCCCATTGGGGGAAGCTCCTTCTCAATACAGACAATCCATGTGGAGCTTCAACCCAGCGTGAACCGATCAAGCAAAGGCGCCGCCTCCAGACAAGGGCCATGGGCGCTCGCGCGCCCGGCCGGATTATCAGCATAAGTCCCAGTTGCCGCCATCGGCAATGCTTGGTGCAAACCCGCAGCCCGTTTCCGACCGGGTTTGGCGTGCAATGGGAGGGAGCGACCACATGCCCACGACCCTCACGGACCCCGACACCTTCGACTTCATCGTCGTCGGTGCCGGCACGGCCGGCTGCCTGCTGGCCAACCGGCTGAGCGCCGACCCGCGGCGACGGGTGCTGCTGCTCGAGGCCGGCGGCAACGACGACTACCTGTGGATTCACATTCCGGTCGGTTACCTCTACTGCATCGGCAACCCGCGTACCGACTGGTTGTACCGGACCGAGCCCGATCCGGGGTTGAACGGCCGCCAGCTGCGTTACCCGCGCGGCCGCGTGCTGGGCGGCTGCTCGAGCATCAACGGCATGATCTACATGCGCGGCCAGAGCCGCGACTACGATCATTGGGCCGCAGTCACGGGTGACGAGACCTGGCGCTGGCAGGCATGCCTGCCGTACTTCCTGAAGCACGAGGACCATTGGCGAGGCGCCGACGCGCATCACGCCGCGCCGGGCTTCGATGCGAGCGGTACGCGCAGCGGGGGTGAATGGCGCGTCGAGCGTCAGCGCCTGTCGTGGGAGATCCTCGATGCCTTTGCTGCGGCGGCGCAGCAGACCGGCATCCCGGCGCAGGACGACTTCAATCGCGGCAACAACGACGGCGTCGGCTACTTCGAGGTCAATCAGCGTCGGGGTGTGCGCTGGTCGGCCACCAAGGCGTTCCTGCGGCCGGCGATGCGGCGACCCAATCTCGAAGTACGCACCGGTTGCCTGGTCACGCGGCTCGTGTTGGTGCGGTCGGACGCCGGTGATTTGCGGGCACACGCCGTGGAGTACCGTGACGCGCAGGGTGCGCTGCGCCGCGCGAGGGCCCTGGGCGAGGTGGTGATGGCTGCCGGCGCGGTGGGCACCCCGCAGATCCTGCAGTTGTCGGGCATCGGCGCGGCCTCGCTGCTGCAGCCGTTGGGCATCCCGGTGCGCCATGTGTTGCCGGGTGTCGGCGAGAACCTGCAGGATCATCTTCAGATCCGCGCCGTCTTCGGCGTCGAGGGCGTGAAGACGCTGAACCGGCTCGCCAACAGCTGGCACGGCAAGGCGGCGATCGCGCTGGAGTACTTGCTCCGCCGCAGCGGGCCGATGAGCATGTCGCCCTCGCAGCTCGGCTGCTTCACCCGCTCGTCGCCGGACCACGCCTGGCCGAACATCGAATACCACGTGCAACCGCTGTCGCTCGATGCGTTCGGTGAGCCTTTGCACGACGTCGATGCCTTCACCGCGAGCGTGTGCAACCTCAATCCCGAAGCACGAGGACATGTGCGGCTCCGATCGCCGCAACCGGACGAGGCGCCGACGATCCTGGCGAACTACCTGTCCACCCCGGCCGATCGACGGGTCGCCGCCGAGTCGTTGCGCCTGACGCGCCGCATTGCTGGGCAGAGCGCACTCGCACGCTACCGGCCGCGCGAGATCAAGCCCGGCGTCCAGTTCCAGAGTGACGACGATCTGGCGCGTCTGGCCGGCGACATCGGCACCACGATCTTTCACCCCGTGGGCACCTGTCGCATGGGGCCGCGGCGCGACCCGATGGCGGTGGTCGACCCGCGGCTGCGGGTGCATGGCGTGTCCGGCCTCCGGGTGGCGGACGCCAGCGTGATGCCGACGATCACCAGCGGTAACACGAACGCACCGACGCTGATGATCGCCGAACGAGCTGCCGAGTGGATCGCAACCGACGCCGCGCACGGCCCAGGCGCGGCGGGTTAGTCCCGATGCCGTGGCCTTGGACGGCCCCTACAGTTCGCGCACTCGCGAGCCTGGGGGCCCACAACGGCCAAGCAGGCGTCGCTGGGAGACCGAGGAGACAACGCCGAAGGCGCCGGGCCACAAGCTTGGCGCCTTTTGTTTTGGGCTCGGCGACCTTGTTTTCGGCACCCGCTGGCGTGCGGTCGCGCCGATAGGTCGAGATGCCGCCCTGCGGCCCCTCGACTTCCGCGATCGACGCGGCTCGGACGCATCTACGCTGGCTGCCGGTCCATTGTCCTGCCGAGCCACAGATGTCCGTCGATTCGCAACTGCGCACGCTCGAAATCGACGTGCCGAGCCAGCCCGAGTCGCTGGTGAAGCTCTCGCTGCTGATGGCGGAGGAGGACTCCAACCTCGGCGACCTGGCGGCGCTGATCGAGTCCGACATGGGTCTGGCATCGGCGGTGCTCAGGGCCGTCAATTCGTCGATGTATGGCGTGGCGGGCCGCGTGCAGAGCGTGCAGCAGGCGCTCACCTACCTCGGAATGCGCGAGGTCGCGGCCATCACACTGGAGATGGGACTTCGCGCGGTGTTCCCGGCCGCATCCGAACTCGAGCCGATCTGGCAGCGCGCGGCACTGCGCGGCCTGATCATGGGCCGGCTCGGGCAGGCGCTCGACGTCGATGCCTGGGCGGCGCATTCGGCCGGCCTGTTCGAGGAATGCGGCAAGGCGGTGCTCTTCAAGCATGCGCCGCAGCACTATCGATCGATGCTGCGCGCAGCGAGTTCGGACAGCGCGCTGTGCGAGATGGAGATTGCGGCCTTCGGCGTCAGTCACGACGCGCTCGGCGCCGCGCTGTGCGAGAGCTGGGGTCTCAATGCCGCGGCGGTGGTTTGCGTGCGGCACCATGTATCGGCGCAGGCCGATCTGATCCTGCCGCAGTCGTTGACCCGGCGTGCCGTGCTGGCGCTGTCGGTGCTGGCACAGACGATGATGCGCTTGCCCGAGGCGGTTGAAGCGCTGGTGCCGGGGCTTGCCGCTCAGGCCGACCTGGAACCCGATCTGATGCTGCGCGGGGTGCGCACGGTTGGCGCGCAACTGCAGGCAGTCCCGGCTCGCCACTGAGGTCCCACCCGCGGCGTCGGCGTCGGGGCGTGAAACCCCCAGGCGCGCCGCCCGGCTGCGCAGGCTACGCTGGCCGCCCGTTGGTCGAGCCCGAGAGGACGCCCGTGAGCCAAACCACCGTCGCTCCCGAACAGCTTGCGCTGCAGCGCCTGTTTCACTGGGAGCGCAGCGCTCCCGACCGGATCGTGCTGTCCCAGCCGATGGGCGGCGGCGAGCTGCGCGAATTCACCTGGAAGCAGGCGCTGGACCAGACACGCCGCATGGCGGCGCACCTGCAGAACCAGGGCCTGAAACCGGGCGACAAGGTGGCCATCCTGTCGAAGAACACCGCCTGGTGGCTGATGGCCGACTGGGCGATCTGGCTGGCCGGCGGCGTGTCGGTGCCTCTGTATCCCACGCTGGCGGCGGAGACGATCCGGCAGATCCTCGTGCACAGCGAGTCGAAGCTCCTGTTCGTCGGCAAACTCGATGGCTGGAACGGCATGAAGCCCGGCGTGCCGGCGGGGCTGCCATGCATCGCCACGCCGCTGGCGCCGGCGAACGACTACCCGCAATGGGACACGATCATCGCAGGCACACAGCCGCTGCAGGGCGAGCCGGTACGCGACGGCGACGAGTTGTCGACCATCATGTACACCTCCGGCACCACCGGCATGCCCAAGGGCGTGATGCACAGCTTCGCGACCTTCGCCTGGTCCGTGCAGTCGGGCCTGAAGCGCGTGCAGGCCATCAACGAGCACGCGCGCATGCTCAGCTACCTGCCGCTGTCGCACGTGGCCGAACGCACCCTGGTGGAACACGGCATGCTGGCCACCGGCATGCATGTGTACTTCGCCGAGAGTCTGGACACCTTCACCGCCGACCTGCAGCGCGCGCGGCCAACCGTGTTCTTCTCGGTGCCGCGGCTGTGGGTCAAGTTCCAGCAGGGCATTCAGGCCAAGATGCCGCCGAAGAAGCTCGATCGGCTGCTGTCGATCCCGATCCTCGGCGGCATCGTGCGCAAGAAAATCCTCACAGCGCTCGGTCTGCAGGAATGCCAGTTCGCTGCAGGCGGTGCGGCGCCGATGCCGCCCGAGCTGCTGCGCTGGTACAACCGCCTCGGGCTGGACCTCGTCGAGGTTTACGGAATGACCGAGAACTGCGGCGTCTCTCATGCCACCTTGCCCGGCAAGAGCCGGCCCGGCACCGTGGGCCTGCCCTATGAAGGCGTGCAATGCCGGCTCGACCCGGCCAACGGCGAGATCCAGGTTAAGAGTCCGGGCCTGATGCTCGGTTACTACAAGGAACCCGCGCAGACCCAGGACGCATTCACCGCCGACGGCTGGCTGCACACCGGCGACAAGGGCGCGCTCGACGCCGAGGGCAATCTGAAGATCACCGGCCGCGTGAAGGATCTGTTCAAGACCAGCAAGGGCAAGTACGTGGCGCCGGCGCCGATCGAGGACCGGCTGGTGATGCATGTGGCGGTGGAAGCCTGCTGCGTGGCCGGTGCCAACCTCGGCCAGCCGCTGGGCATCGTGATGCTCAACGTCGACGCCATATCGCGCGCCCGCGATCCGTCGGGTCGAAGCGAGATCGAGTCCTCGCTCGCCGAACACCTCAGGCGCATCAACGAGGCGCTCGATCCGCACGAGCAACTCGACTGCCTGGCCGTGGTGACCGAACCCTGGACGGTCGACAACGGGTTCATCACGCCGACCTTCAAGGTCAAGCGCAATCGCATCGAAGAGGTGTACGCGTCGAGCTACGAACGCTGGACCGGCGCGCGCCAGCCGGTGGTCTGGATCGGTTGATCCCGCGCCGCGTCGGCGGCGGAAAAAAGAAAGGGGAGCGGGACGCTCGTTGTCCAGGCTCGCTCTCAACAACCCGAACGCGCCCGCTCCCCTGTGGACGTCAACCCTGTCCCAACAACCCCGACGTCCTGGCAGCCCTGATCGAGAGTCAGGGCGCCCGATGAAACTGAAGTTCCAGCTGATACGGCACCCGCGTCGGGCGCAGCACGCCTGCCGGCGGGCAGGGTGTGATCGGCTTTGGCGCCGGCGTCTGCTGGCGAGGCGCGGGCTTCAGCACGGTCGGCGCGGTGTTCATCTGAGTTCCTTCTCCGTGGCTGGCGGTTCAGCGCCAGGCCGGCGACGCCCGCAGCCCCGCGCTGGGCTGCAGCGGTGTGACGAACGCCTCGCGCGCGTCTTCGGCCACCTCGACCATCTCCGGCCCGACGACGGCAGCAGCGCGCTGCGCCCACTCAGCCAGATCGCCCCGAGTGGGCAAGCGCACGCCTCCGGGTTGCGCCAGGCGCAGCAGCGATGACGCGCCGCCATGTACGCGGCTGGCTGCGGCACGCAGTTTGCGCGGGCGGGCAAGTGGGGCGAATCCGCTGGGCATCTGGGGCGACTCCGGAGTCTTGTCAGTCCGCCGGGCCTGGACCCGCCGGTGCCACAGCCAGCGCATCAACCGTGCCAAGCCGGGCTCGCCGGATGGGCGTGATCCGCTTCACAACCTGCCGACGGCCCACCGCCGCGGCTCGGCGCTGGTGACACAGGTTTTGTTACAGGCCTGACGGGCTTGGTCAGCTCCGGCTCGGCTGCGCCGGCGGGTTCTCGACCTCGGTTCGAGCCGAAGTCAGGCCGCGCGAAAGCCGCGCGGCACGGCGCCCAGCAGACGGCGCGTGTACTCCTGGGTCGGCGCCGCGAGGATCTGCTGTGCACTCGCCTGCTCGACCACGGCGCCGTCCTTCATCACCAGCACGTCGTCGCTGAGGAAGCGCACCACGGCCAGGTCGTGGCTGATGAACACGTAGGCGAGGCCCAGCTCGTCCTGGAGGTCCCTCAGCAGATTCAGCACCTGGGCCTGCACCGACACGTCGAGTGCGCTGACGGCCTCGTCGAGCACCAGCACCTCGGGATCCAGCGTCAGGCAGCGCGCGATCGCGATCCGCTGGCGCTGGCCGCCCGAGAACTCGTGCGGATACTTGTTCAAGGTGCCTTCGTCGAGTCCCACCTTGGCGAGCAGCCCGCGGGCGCGCCGCTCGCGTTCGGCGGCGTCAGCGCCAATGCCGTGAATCGCCATCGGCTCGATCAGCGTCTGGCCGATCGTGAAGCGCGGGTTGAGCGATGCATAGGGATTCTGGAACACGATCTGGATGCGCCGGCGCATCGTCTGGCGCTCGGCGTCCGACAGGCGCAGCAGATCGCGACCGTCGAACAGCACCTCGCCGGCGGTCGGTTCGTGCAGGCGAAGCAGCGTCAGCCCCATCGTGGTCTTGCCCGATCCCGATTCGCCGACCACGCCGAGCGTGTGCCCGCGTCGGAGCTTGAAGCTGACATCACGCACGGCCTTGAACTCGCGCCTGCCGAACAAGCCCTCGCGCAACCAGAAGCTCTTGGCGAGCGATCGCACCTCGAGCACCACGGGCGCATTCGGGTCGCGCGGCTTGGGCAGACGCGGCGCGGCGCTGCGGCCCTGCATCACGTCGTCGATCACCGGCAACCGGGCGGGCAGCTCGCCAAGGCTGGGCCGGCAGGCGAGCAGTGCACGGGTGTAGGCGTCCTGCGGCGCCGCGAAGATCGAGGCCACAGGACCCTGCTCGCGAACCTGCCCCTGACGCATCACCACCACGCGGTCGGCGATCTCGCCGACCACGCCCAGATCGTGACTGATGAACAGCACGCTCATCCGGCGCTGTTGCTTCAGCCTGGCAATCAATTCGAGGATCTGGCGCTGGATCGTGACGTCGAGCGCCGTGGTCGGTTCGTCGGCGATCAGCAACTTGGGCCCGCAGGCCAGCGCCATCGCAATCATCACGCGTTGCTGCTGGCCGCCAGACAACTCGTGCGGATAGCTGTCGAGCCGGCGTTTCGGCTCGGGAATCCCCACCTCGACCAGCAGGTCCTCGGCCTGCTGTCGGGCGGCACGGCGGCTCGTGCCCAGATGACGGATCAGCGGTTCGGCGAGCTGATGCCCGACGGTGAAGACCGGGTTCAACGAGGTCAGCGGGTCCTGGAACACACAAGCGATCTGCTGGCCGCGGATGGCCTGCAGGTGCGGCCGATCGGCCTGCAGCAGATCCTGCCCCAGGTAGAGGACGCGACCCGATCGCTCGGCGTTGTCGGGCAGCAGGTTCAGGATCGACATCGCCGTCACGCTCTTGCCCGAACCCGACTCACCGACCAGCGCGACCGTGGAGTCCTCGGGGATGTCGAAGCTCACGCCGTCCACCGCCCGCGCACGGCTGACGGCGCCGCGCTCGCCGACGCGAAAGTCGACCAACAGGTTCTGGATGCTGAGCAACACGCTCATCGTGCTCCCTTGGGCCGACGGCCCGTGGTCCCGCCGCTCATTCCGCCCCGCGCAGCTTGGGGTCGAGCGCGTCGCGCCAGGCGTCGGCCATCAGCGAGAACGCAGTCACGAACGCCGCCATGAAGACGGTGGCGGCGACCAGCTGCCACCAGTAGCCGAGGATCAGTTCGCTCTGCGCCTCGGCGAGCATGGTGCCCCAGCTCACCTGATCCACCGGCACGCCGAGGCCGAGGTACGACAGGATCACCTCGGCCTTGATGAAGCCCACCACCAGCAACGACAGCCTCACCAGGATCACATGGCTCACGTTGGGCAGGATGTGGCGGAACATGCGCGAGGGCACGCTGGCGCCGATGGCTTCGGCCGCGCGCACGTATTCGCGCGAGCGGTGCTTGATGAACTCCGCGCGCACCTGCCGGTAGACGCCGGCCCAGCCAGTGAGGCCGAGGATCAGCACCACGGTGCCGAGGCCGCGGCCGAAGACGGCCGCGAACGCGAAGATCAGCAGGATGTCGGGCACCGCGGTGAAGACGTTGTAGAGCCACTCGAGAAGATCGTCGACCCGCTTGCCGAAGAAGCCGGCAAAGGCGCCGAGCAAGGTGCCGATCGTGGTGGCCAGGATCGCCGACAGCACGCCCACGAAGACCGAGATCTCGGTGCCCTTGATCGTCTTGGCGAGCACGTCGCGGCCGAGGCGGTCGCCGCCGAACGGCAGCGTGGGCGCGCGAACGATTTCCTCGGTCTTGATCTGCGCGGCGCGCTCGGCCCACTCCTTGTAGCGCGGTGCCAGCGGATCGACGTCGGACAGATCGACATTCGGGCCCTTCGGCACCTCGATCGTTCCCAGGTCCTCTGGCGGCCGTGGCCCCATGAACGCCGGCGGCGCATTCGGCACGCCCAGCTCGCGCTGCCACTGGCTCGCAACGACGCGTGTGGCCGACAGCGCGATCAGCACCAGGAATGCGGCAACGATCGCGAGGCACACCATGCCGACGCGGTCGCCGCGAAAGCGGCGCCAGGCCGTAGCCCAGACGCCTTCGCTGCGCAACCCGGCCGCGACCGGAGACGTCAGCACCGCGCTCACTTGAGGACCACCCGCGGATCGACCACCTTGTACAGCAGGTCGGTGGCCAGGTTGATCAGCATCGTGAGCATCGCCAGATAGACCGTGGCGGCCTGGATCACCGGATAGTCGCTGCGGTTGACGGCCAGCAACACCTCTCGACCGAGGCCCGGAATCGAGAAGAACACCTCGATCAGGAACGAGCCGACAAAGATGCCCGGCAGGTTGTAGCCGACGTTGGTGAGGATCGGGATCAGCGCGTTACGCAGCACGTGCTTGAACAGCACCGTGCCTTCGGTCAGGCCCTTGGCACGCGCGGTGCGCACATAGTCGTGGCCCAGCTCGTCGAGGAAGAAGCTGCGGTACAGCCGCGTCTGCGGCGACACGCCCACCAGCACCGCCAGCAGCGCCGGCAGCGGCACATAGGTCGTGAGGTTGGTCAGCGTGGAGTCGCTCCAGCCCTGTACCGGGAACCAGCCGAGCTGGAATCCGAACAGGTATTGCCCGACGATGATGTAGACGAGGAACGAGATCGACAGCGCCACCGTCGTCGCGATCATCAGCGCGCGATCGGTCAGCGATCCGCGCACGTAGGCCACGCCGATCGCAATCGGAATCGCGATCAGGGTGTCCAGAATCAAGATCGGCACCATCACCGTCAATGTCGCGGGCAGTCGCGTGGCGAACAGGTTGCTCACCGCCTCGTTGGTGGCCCAGCTGCGGCCCCAATCGAAGGTGACGATCTGCTTCAGATAGATGCCCAGCTGCACGTACCAGGGCTGATCGAGACCGAGCTGCTGGCGGATCGCGGCGATCTGTTCCTGGGTGGCGTTCAGGCCGCCGAGGATCACCGCCGGATCGGCACCGAAGGCCTTGAAGAGCAGGAACACCAGCAGCACCACGCCGAGCAGCGTGGGCACCATTTGCCACAGGCGCCTCAGAAGATAGGCCAGCATCGGAGCGTCGGGAACGGTTCGTGTGCCGCCGCGCGCCGCGTCGGGCGACCGCGGCACGTGTTGCCAAGGATGGGCGAGTGTAGGGTCGGCCCCCGACACCACCGCCTCGCGTTTGCCCTGCGTGAGACGCAGGGCGCCCACGATAGGCACCGCGCGCAGCCGCCGCTAGACTCCATTGCACCCGTGGTGGTCTTCGCGGCCGGTGCACGGACAATCACGACCCGGACCGCAAGATGCTCCGACCTCTGCTGCTCGCGCTGGCGTTGGGCCTGGTGCCGACCGGTCCGTCCCGCGCCGACGCGTCCGCGGCCAATGCGCCTGCCAAGGTGCTGCGCTATGCATTCCCGGCCGCTGAGTCGGGATTCGATCCGGCCCAGGTGACCGATCTGTACTCCAACACGGTGATCGCCAACATCCTGGAGGCGCCGCTGGAATACGAGTACCTCGCGCAACCGGTGCGCGTGCGCAGCAACACCGCCGTCGCGCTGCCCGACGTGTCGGCCGACTTCACGCGCTTCGTCTTCCACATCCGCTCGGGCATCCACTTCGCAGACGACCCGGCGTTCGGCGGCCGACGCCGCGAGCTGACGGCGGCCGACTATGTGTACACGCTGAAGCGCCACTACGATCCGCGCTGGAAGAGCGGCAAGCTCTACCTGTTGGAGACCGAGAAGATTCTCGGCCTCAGCGAGCTGCGGGCCGAGACGATTGCGCAGAAGAAGCCCTTCGACTACGACCGCGACGTGCCGGGCCTGCGTGCGCTGGACCGCTATCGTTTCGAAGTGCGGCTGGCGCAGCCCAGCCCGCGATTTCACCTGCTGTTCACCGATGCGTCGCTCACCGGCGCGATGGCGCGCGAGGTGGTCGAGCACTACGGCGATCGCGTCGCTGAACACCCGGTGGGCACCGGTCCGTTCAGGCTGCTGCAATGGCGCCGAAGCTCACGCATCGTGCTCGAGCGCAACCCGGGCTATCGCGAGCAGCGATACAGCGAGCGCCCCGCGCCGGACGACCCGCGGCGCACGCGCATCGCGCGCGCGCTCAACGGCCGCGTGCTGCCGATGGTCGACCGCGTGGAGATCTCGATCATCGAGGAGCCTCAACCGCGCTGGCTGTCGTTCCTCAACGAAGAGCAGGACATCGTCGAGCGTGTGCCCGACGAGTTCACCGAACAGGCGCTGCCCAACGCCAGGCTGGCGCCCAACCTCGCCCGCCGCGGCATCGAGATGGTGCGCTACCAGCGCAACGATGTGTCGGTGTCCTATTTCGCGATGGAGCATCCGGTGGTCGGTGGCTACACGCCGGAGAAGGTGGCGCTGCGTCGGGCGATCTCGCTGGCGGTGGATATCGAGCGCGAGATCCGCGTGCCGCGACGCGGGCAGGCTATTCCGGCGCAGTCGCCGATCGCGCCGCAGGTGTGGGGTTACGACCCGGCGTTCAAGTCCGAGATGAGCGAATTCGACCGCGCCCGCTCGCGTGCGCTGCTGGACATGTACGGCTATCTCGACCGCGACGGCGACGGCTGGCGCGAGCAACCCGACGGCTCGCCGCTGGTGCTCGAATACGCGACCTCGCCCGACAAGGTCTTTCGCGACCTCTACGAGCAATGGGACGTGAACATGAAGGCTGTCGGCCTGCGCATGATTCCGCTGGTTCGGCAGTGGCCCGAGCACCTGAAGGCCTCGCGCGCGGGCAAGCTGATGATGTGGGGCGTCGGTTTTTCCGGCGGGCCTGATGCCGATTCCTTTCTCGTGCTCGGCTATGGCCCCAACAAGGGTCAGGCCAATCACGCCCGCTTCGACCTGCCGGCCTACAACGCGCTGTACGAACGCCAGCGTGTGCTGCCCGATGGGCCCGAGCGCGCGAAGCTGATCGAGGAGATCAAGCGGCTGATGGTCGCCTACATGCCCTACAAGCTGCACGTGCACCGCATCTGGACCGATCTGTCGCATCCCTGGGTGCTGGGCTATCACCGCAATCTGTTCGTGCGCGACTTCTGGAAGTATGTCGACGTGCAGCCACACCCGCGCGCGGCCCCCCGGTGAGAGCCACTGCCACTGCATGAATCGCCAGGCGCCCACACGTCGACGGCTGTTGCAGGCCGCGGCTGCCACCGTGTTGGCGGCCCGCGGCCAGGCTGCTGCACCGCAGGCCGCCGATGCCGCGGGCCGCAAGGTGCTGCGACTGCTGTTCAACAGCACCGAGACCAGCTTCGACCCGGCGCGCATTTCCGACATCTACTCGCGCGCGGTCACTGCGCACATCTTCGAAGGCCTGTACGCCTACGACCACCTGGCGCGGCCGCACCGGCTCGTGCCGCAGGCCGCCGAAGGCATGCCCGAGGTGTCGGCCGACTTCCGCAGCTGGACGATCCGCATCCGACGCGGCATCCGCTTTCCCGACGACCCGGCCTTCAAAGGCCGCGCGCGCGAGCTGCAGGCACACGACTTCGTCTACGCGATCCAGCGTGTGGTCGACCCAGCGAACATCAGCCAGATCGAGGCCGACATCGCCGAGTTGCACATCGTGGGCCTGAAAGAGGCGCGCGACGCGGCGCTGAAAGGGCGGCAAGCGTTCGACTACGACCGGCCGATCGAGGGCCTGCGCGCGCTGGACAGCCACACGCTGCGCATCGTGCTGCGCGAGCCGCGGCCGCGGCTGCTGTACGCGCTGGCCCGTGCCGACCAGCTCGGTGGCCAGGCGCGCGAGGTGGTCGAGTTCTATGGCAAGGACATCGGCGAACACCCGGTGGGCACCGGCCCCTTTCGACTCAAGAGCTGGCGGCGCAATTCGCGCATCGTGCTCGAGCGCAACCCCTTCTATCGCGACGTGCGCTACGACGCGCAACCAGCGCCCGACGACGCCGAGGGCCAGGCACTGCTGGCGCAGTTCAAGGGCCGGCGGCTGCCGATGGTCGACGAGGTCGACATCTCGATCATCGAGGAATTCCAGCCGGAATGGCTGGCCTTCCTGGGCCAGGAGGTCGATGCACTGGCCGGCGACACGGGCCAGCTGCCCAGCCTGTTCGCGCCGGTCGCCGTGCCCGGCGGCCGGCTCGCGCCGCACCTGGCCAGACGCGGGGTGCGCGCCTACCGGCAGCTCACGCCCGACGTCGCATTCACCTACTTCAACATGGACGACCCTGTCGTCGGCGGCTACGACCCGGCGCAGGTGGCGCTGCGCCGCGCCATCAGTCTGGCCTACGACACCCGAGAGGAGCTGCGGCAGATCCGCAAGGGCGAGGGCATCCTTGCGCAGTCCCCGCTGCTGCCGCACACCACCGGTTACGAGGTCGGGTTCAAGAGCGAGGTGAGCGACTACGACCCCGGGCGTGCCAACGCGCTGCTCGATCTGTACGGCTTCGTCGACCGCGACGGCGACGGCTGGCGCGAACGCCCAGACGGCTCGCCGCTGCGGCTGGAGGTCTCCACCGAGCCCGAGCAGATCTACCGCGCCTACAACGAGCTGATGCAGAAGGGCCTGCAGCGCATCGGCATCCGCGCGAACTTCCGGATCCAGCAGTGGCCCGAGAACCTCAAGGCCGCCGAAGCCGGCAAGCTGATGATCTGGTCCCTCGGCAGCGCGGCGGGTTCGCCCGACGGACAGAGCTTTCTCGGCTGGCTCTACGGCCCGCAGGCCGGCAACGGCAACCTGGCGCGATTCAAGCTGCCGGAATATGACCGCCTGTACGAGCGCGCGCAGGTGCTGCCCGACGGGCCCGAGCGCGATGCCCTGTTCCTGCGAGCCAAGCGCATTGCGGTGGCCTACATGCCGTACAAGGTGCGCGTGCACCGCATCTTCACCGACCTCGTGCATCCCTGGGTGCTCGGTTTCCGGCGGCCGCTGTTCTGGCAGGATTGGTGGCACAGAGTGGACATCGACCTCGCCGTCCGTGCGCGCCACATGAATTGAATCCACGCATGACCATGAACCGACTCGCCTCGCTGTTGTTGGCCTTCGTCGCGGCCACGGCCCTCGCGCAGGCGCCCGAGCGCAAGGTGCTGCGCCTGGCGTTCACGCGCGCCGAGACCAGCTTCGATCCGGCGCGCATCGTCGACCTCTACTCGCGCAACGTCACGGCGCACATCTTCGAGTCGCCGCTCACCTACGACCATCTGGCGCGGCCGTTCAAGTACCGGCTGCTGACCGCCGCGGCGATGCCGGAGCATTCAGACGACTACCGCGTCTGGACCGTCAAGATCCGGCCAGGCATCTACTTTGCGGACGACCCGGCATTCAAGGGCAAGAAGCGCGAGTTGGTCGCCGCCGACTACGTGTATGCGTGGAAGCGCATCGTCGACCCCAGGAACAAGAGCCCGATCGCGGCCAGTCTCCTCGAGGAAGGCTTCGTCGGGCTCGCGGCGCTGCGCGAGGAGGCCGTCAAGGGCAACAAGCCGTTCGACTACGACAAGCCGATCGCGGGCCTTTCGGCGCCGGACCGCTACACATTCCGCGTGCAGCTCGATGAGGCGCGCCCGCACTTCGTCAGCACCTTTGCCGGGTCGAGTCTGCTCGGCGCCGTGTCGCGCGAGGTCGTTGAGTTCTATGGCGACCAGATCGATGCGCACCCCGTAGGCACCGGCCCGTTCAAGCTGAAGAGCTGGCGCCGCAGCTCCGAGATCGTGCTCGAGCGCAACCCGACGTACCGCGAGCGTTTCTACGAGGCCGAACCGGCGTCGGGCGATGCAGCGGGCCAGGCTATCGCCACCCGCTTCATGGGACAGCGGCTGCCGATGGTCGACGAAGTGCGCATCGCGATCATCGAGCAGAGCCAGCCGATGTGGCTCAGCTTCCTGAATGCCGAGGTGGATGCGCTGGCCACCAACGCCGGGCGTGTGCCGCCTGACTTTCTTGCGCTGGCGATGCCGGGCGGCAAGCTGGCGCCGTTTCTGGCCAAGCGCGGCATCCAGGGCATCCGGAACCTGAACTCGGATTCCGGTCTGGCGTACTTCAACATGGAAGATCCGGTGATTGGCGGCTACACGCCCGAAAAGATCGCACTGCGCCGTGCGTTCTCGCTCGCCTACGACACCGATGTCGAGATCCGTCAGATCCGCCGCGGCGGCATTCGCGCGCAGTCGCCGGTGGTGCCGCACACCGTGGGTTACGACCCTGCGTTCAAGAGCGAGATGAGCGACTACGACCCCCCACGGGCCCGCGCGCTGCTGGACCTGTATGGCTACATCGATCGCGACGGCGACGGCTGGCGCGACCAGCCCGACGGCCGACCGCTGGTGATCGAGATGGCGTCACAGCCCGACGACCTGACCCGCAAGTTCGACGAGCTGTGGAAGAAGAACCTCAACGCGATCGGCGTCCGCATCGAGTTCAAGCCCGCGCAGTGGCCGGAGAACCTCAAGGCGGCGCGCGCCGGCAAGCTGCAGATGTGGATGCTCGGCTCCTCTGCGGCCAGTCCGGACGGCCAAGGCGCGCTGGCGCGGCTGTTCGGCCCGCAATCGGCCAACCAGAACCTCGCGCGCTTTCGCAACGACGAGTTCGATCGCGTCTACGAGCGCATGCGTGTGATCCCGGACGGGCCGGAGCGCGAACAGCTGTTCCTTCGCGCCAAGCAGCTCGCGGCCGCCTACATGCCCTACAAGCACACGGCGCACCGCATGGAAGCCGATATGCTCCATCCCTGGGTCGGCGGCTATCGCCGACCACTGTTCTGGCTGGAATGGTGGCACATGGTCGACATCGACCATGGCAAGCGCTCGAAGAACTGAACATGATCCCCGCGCAACTGCCCGAACCCCGCCTGGCGCGATATCAGCGCTTCCTGAAGGACTCCCGCGGCCTGACATTCGACGACTACGACGCGCTATGGCGCTGGTCGGTGGGCGATTTGCGCGGCTTCTGGGCCTCGATCTGGGACTACTTCGATGTCGAGTCGCCGACGCCATACACGACGGTGCTCGATGCCGAGTGCATGCCCGGGGCGAAATGGTTCGCAGGCAGCCAAGTCAATCTGGCGCGCCAGGTCTTTCGCCATGCCGATGCCGCACACCGGGTCGGGCACCCGGCGCTCGTGTTCGCCGATGAGGCGCTGCTGGCGCAGGGCCGGCTGCAGGAAGTGTCCTGGCCGGAGCTGCAGCAGCAGGTGGCCGCGTTCGCGCGTGCACTCCAGGCGATGGGCGTGCAGCGCGGCGACCGCGTCTGCGCGGTGTTGCCCAATACGCCGCAGACGGTGGCCGTGTTTCTCGCGGTCGCGAGCCTCGGCGCGATCTGGAGCATCTGTTCGCCCGACATGGGGCCGGTCGCGGTGCTCGACCGGTTTCGCCAGATCGAGCCGAAGGTGCTGGTGGCCTGCGACGGCTACACCTGGGGCGGCGTGTTCTACGACCGGCGCGCGCATGTCGACGAACTGCTCGCCTCGCTGCCCAGTGTGCGGCAGTCGGTGCGCGGTCCACGCATCGGCGCGCTGCTCGCGGGCCCGACGACGCACGACTCACCGTTCGAGCCCGAGTGGCTGCCGTTCGACCATCCGCTGTGGATCGTCTACTCCAGCGGCACCACCGGATTGCCCAAGCCGATCGTGCACGGACATGGCGGCATCCTCGTGGAGTTCCTGAAGGGCTCACTTCATAACAACCTCGGTCCCACGATCGAGACCGGCGACCGCTTTCACTGGTTCAGCACCACCGGCTGGATCATGTGGAATGCCCAGCTGGCCGGGTTGCTCGGCGGCACCACCGTGTGCATCTACGACGGCAGCCCGGGCGGCCCCTCGAAAGCGCCCGACTGGAGCACGCTGTGGCGCTTTGCCGGCTTGGCCCGATGTACCTTCTTCGGTGCCGGTGCGGCATTCTTCGCCAGTTGCCTGAAGGCCGATGTGAGGCCCATGGACGCGGCGGACCTTTCGGCGCTGCGCGCCGTCGGCTCGACCGGCTCGCCGCTGTCGGAGGAGTGCCACGACTGGATCTGGCAGCGCTGCCCCAAGGTGGAAGGCCGCGACATCTGGATCGACGCCATCAGCGGCGGCACCGACTTCGCCGGGGCGTTCGTCGGCGGCAACGTGATGCTGCCGCAACATCGCGGCGTGATGCAGTGCCGCTGGCTCGGTGCGGCGGTCGAGGCTTGGAACGAGCAGGGCCAACCGCTGCGGGACGAAGTGGGCGAGCTGGTCTGTACCAAGCCGATTCCGTCGATGCCGCTCTACTTCTGGGGCGACGAGGGCGGGGCACGCTATCGCGACAGCTACTTCGACATGTTCGCCGAAGGCAATGGGAAACCTGCGGTCTGGCGCCACGGCGACTGGATCCGCATCACGCCCGAAGGCGGTGCCGTCATCTACGGCCGCAGCGACGCCACGATCAACCGCCATGGCGTGCGCATGGGCACCGCCGAGCTCTATCGCGCGGTGGAATCGCTGCCGGAAGTGCTCGACAGTCTGGTGGTCGACTTGGAGTATCTGGGGCGTGAAAGCTGGATGCCGCTGTTCGTCGTGCTCCGACCGGGCCTCACGCTCGACGACGATCTGGTCGCGCGCATCAAGGCGGCGGTCAAGATCGCCTTGTCGCCGCGTCACGTGCCCAACGACGTGTTCCAGGTCGGCGCCATACCGCGCACGCTGTCAGGCAAGAAGATGGAGCTGCCGGTGAAGAAACTGCTGATGGGCGCCGACCCGGCGAGCGTGCTCAGGCGCGACGCGATGGCCAACGCTGACAGTGTGGACTGGTTCATCGACCTCGCGCGCGGGCGAACCGCGAGCGCGCGAACCTGAAGCTGTCTTCAGCTGGCGAATTGCACGATCTGCGCCGCCGGCAAGGCGCCCGAGGAACGCGCGCTCTCCTGGCCGTTGTCCAGCCGAAGCAGGGTCGGAATGCTGCGGATGCCGAATCGACCGGCAAGCGTTGGGTTCTCGTCGCTGTTGACCTTGACCAGCAGCGCCTTGCCGCGCAGCGATGCCGCCGCGGCGTCGAACTGCGGCGCCATCGCACGGCAGGGCCCGCACCAGGGCGCCCAGAAGTCCACCACCACCGGCAGATCGGTCGCGGCGACAACGGCATCGAAGCGCGCATCGTCGAGCACCACCGGATGGCCATCGAGCAACTCCTGTCCGCAGCGTCCGCAGACGGGTTGTTCACCTAGCCGTTGCCGCGGAATCCTGTTCTTCGCCCCGCAGTGCGGGCAGCCGACATGTAAGGTCTCCATATGGTCGACGTTGGCGCAGCGTGGCGGATTTCAAGCCCTCCGGGGCTCCGGCCCGGAATAATCGTGGCTTTCGCCGCGTAAGCCGGTCATGCAGGCCAGTGATGTCTTTCGCCAGCAGCTGCTGGGCGCGATTCCGCGCCTGCGGCGCTACGCACGATCGCTGGTGTTCGACTCAGCCGCGGCCGACGATCTGGTGCAGACCGCGCTCGAACGCGCCCTCGCCCACTGGCACCAGTTCGACCAGCGGCGCGATCTGCTGGTTTGGGTGCTCTCGATCGCCCACAACGCGCACATGGACCAGCGGCGGCGCGACGCACGGGTATCGGTCGTCGAGCCCGAGCGCGCCAGCGCCGAGCAGGACGCTGCGGGTGCCGAGCCTGGCGTCGATGTCGGGCTTCGGCTGGACCTGCTCAACGCGCTGGCGCACCTGTCGGTCGAGCAGCGCGAACCGCTGCTGCTGGTCAGTGTCGAGCAGCTCACCTATGCAGAGTGCGCCGAGGTGCTGCACATTCCCGTGGGCACCGTGATGTCGCGCGTGTCACGCGCGCGCGCTGCTTTGCGCCAATGGCTCGACGGCAGCGCCCGGCCGGTCGGCAGTGTCGGGCGCAACCTGAGGCGTGTGATATGAGCTCGCCCACGGTCCAACGCCCCGACGACGAGTTGATCTCGGCCTGGCTCGACGGCGAGGTCGAGGGCGCCGATTGCGAGCGTGTGCAGGCCTGGCTGCGTGACCATCCGGAGGATGCCGCGATGGTCCGCCTGTGGGCGGCCGATCGCGAGGCGATGCGTGCGCGGCTGGCGTCGGCGCTCGACGAACCGGTGCCCGAGCGGTTGACGCAGACCGTCTGGCAGGCGCGGCGAGGCGCGAGGGCCGGCCTGGCCTGGCTGCAGGCCGCGATGGCCGCCGGGCTGTTCCTGGCGGGGGCGCTTGTGGGGTCACTCTGGCTGCGCCAGGGCCCGGAATTGGCTGCCGAAGCACCGCGCTGGACGCAACGGGCCGCCGTCGCGCATGCGGTGTTCGCACCCGAGGAGCGCCATCCGGTGGAGGTCAGCGTGCGCACCGGCGACGCGGCGCAGCAGCGCGAGCAGGAGCAACACCTGGCGCGCTGGCTGACGCGGCGGCTCGCGGTCGACGTGAAGCTGTACGACCTGGGCGACCATGGCTATGAGCTCGTCGGCGGCCGCCTTCTCACCGATGCAAACGGCCCGAGCGCCCAGCTGATGTACCAGGACCGGGCCGGCCAGCGCGTGACGGTCTATCTGCGCAAGGCCGACCAGGATGTGCCGGCAGCGTTCCGCTACGAGCGCAGCGGCAACCTCGGCCTGTTCTACTGGGTCGATGGCCACTGCGGCTACGCGCTCGTGGGCCCGCAGCCGCGCGAACAGCTGCTGGCGCTTGCGCAGAGCATCCACCGGCAGGATCTGCAGACCGACGGCGCATCGACGCCGTCGCGCTGACGTTCAGTCACACGGCGCCGTGACGCGGCTGGACGCGTCCCTAGAATCGGCCGATGCCTCAACCGCTCGCGCCGAGCGCAGCGATGTCCTCGCGTCTGCGCGCAGCGTATCGACTGCTGGTGGTCGCGCTGCTCGGCTTTGCCTCCGGATTGCCGCTGGCGCTCACCGGTCAGGCGCTGCAGGCCTGGCTCAGCATCGAAGGCCTCGACGTTGCGACGATCGGCTTCTTGAGCCTGGTGGGTCTGCCCTATACGTTCAAGTTTCTCTGGGCGCCGCTGATGGACCGCTTCGAGATCTGGCCGATGCTGGGTCGGCGCCGCGGCTGGCTGGTGTTGTCGCAGCTCGCCCTGGCGCTTGCGCTGTGGGCGCTGGCCTCGACCTCGCCGAGGCAATCGCTGCAGGTCTTTGCGCTGCTGGCGCTGGCGGTGGCCTTCGTTTCGGCGTCACAGGACGTGGTGATCGACGCCTACCGCACCGATCTGTTGTCGGCCGCCGAGCGCGGCCTCGGCTCCTCGCTCAACGTGCTCGGTTACCGGCTGGCGATGATCGTCTCGGGCGGCCTGGCGCTGATCTGGACCGATGCCGCGCAAGGTGGCGGCTGGACCTGGCCCGAGGTGTACCGCACGATGTCGGCCTGGATGGTCGGCGCCGCATTGCTCTCGGCGTTTGCACTGCCGCGTCTGCGCGAGGTGGAGGCACCGCGCAGCGCGGCGCGGCACGATCTGTACGGCTTCCTGGCCGTGCTCGCCGCGGTGGCCATGGGCTATGTGCTGACGCTGCACGTCGGCACCCGCCTGACCGAGTGGGCGCTGTCACCGCTGTTCGAGGGCAGTGCGATGGCGGCCGCGCTGAAGGCGCGCTGGATCGACCTGGCTGCGCTGCTGCTGGGCATCGCGTTCACCTTCCCGCTGGCCGCCTGGGCCGCACGGCGCGCGCGCTTTCACACGCTCCTGTCGGGGCTGGCGAACTACTTTTCGCAGCCGGGCGCTGTCGGGTTTCTGTGGCTGATCGTGCTCTACAAGCTCGGCGACGCGTTCGCGGGATCGCTGATGACGCCGTTTCTCTTGCAGGCCATGGCCTTCAGCGCGGCGGAAGTGGGTGTGGTCAACAAGATCATCGGGCTGTGGCTGACCATCGGCGGCGCGCTGTTGGGCGGCGCGCTGATGCTCAAGCTGGGGCTGTGGCGCGCACTGCTGCTCTTCGGCCTGCTGCAGCTGGCCAGCAATCTCGGCTTCTGGTGGCTTGCCGTTTCGGGCAAGGGCCTGTTGCCCGGGCTCACGATTCCGGCGTTCGATTGGGGCTTCGTCAAGCTCTCGCTGCCTACGCCGGTCGATGGCGGGCTGCTGATGGTGATCGCGGCCGAGAACCTCTCGGGCGGCATGGGCACGGCGGCCTTCGTCGCTTTCCTGATGAGCCTGTGCAACCAGCGCTTCACGGCCACCCAGTACGCGCTGCTGAGCGCGTTCGCGGCGATCGGTCGGGTCTGGGTCGGTCCGCTCGCCGGTGTGCTGGCCGAAACGATCGGTTGGCCGGACTTCTTCGTCGTCAGCTTGGTGCTGGGCGCGCCGGCGATCCTGATGCTGTGGTGGCAGCGCGCGGCCATCCGTGCGCTGGAGTCGCCGAGCGCAGACGCCAACCGCTGAGCGCCCACTTTCGTTGAAGGCGCTGCCTAGAATCCCTGGAACCCGCTACAGGCGGGGCGATCCCAGACGAACATGGATGAAATGTTCCGGACCGACGCCACGATCGATGCGCCGCATCGTTTGGGTTGCCGCTGCGCCTTGCACGGCCGCCGACTGTTCACCGGTGCGCTGGTCGGCGCAGCCGCTTTGCCGGGCCCGGTGCTGGCGCAGACGATTCCCGAGTGCAAGCGCAGCGGTTTCACCAAGGTGGTATCTGCGCAGCAGATCGAGCAGGCCGCCGGGCAGCAGTACACCCAGATGCTGCAGCAGGCCGCGGGCAAAAAGGCCTTGGGGCCGAAGGACCACCCGCAGGTGCAGCGGCTGCGTACGATCGCCGAGCGCATGATCCCGTTCACGAGCGAGTGCAACGGTTCCGCCGCGAACTGGAAATGGGAGGTCAACCTGCTCGGCTCGAACGAGCTCAACGCGTTCTGCATGCCGGGCGGCAAGATCGCGTTCTACTGGGGCATCCTGGCCCGTCTGCAGCTCGACGACGACGAAGTGGCCGCGATCATGGGCCACGAGGTGTCGCATGCCCTGCTCGAGCATGCACGCGAACGAATGGGCAAGACGATGGCCACTCGCGGCGCGATCGAGATCGGCGCGGCGATCTTCGGCCTCGGCAGCGCCGGCCGCGCGCTCGGCGACATCGGCGGCCAGCTCCTCACGCTGCGTTTCTCGCGCGACGATGAATCCGAGGCCGACGCGCTGGGCCTGATCCTCTCGGCGCGCGCCGGCTACGACCCGCGCGGCGGCGTCACGCTGTGGCAGAAGATGCTCGCCGCGAACAAGGGGGCGCCGCCGCAGTGGCTGTCGACGCACCCGTCGGGCGAGACACGCATCCGCGACCTCGAGGCTCGGATACCGAAGGTGCAGCCGCTGTTCGAGGCCGCGCCGAAACCGGCACGCCGATTCGGTCCGCCGCCCGCGAAGGAAGCCGCAGCCGCCGGCAGCGCCAGCGCAGGTCGTTGACGCGCCGTCATCGGTGTCGGCTAGGCGCTGTCGCCGACGAACGGGTTGCTGCGCCGCTCGCGTCCGAAGCTGCTCTCGGGCCCATGGCCCGGAATGAACACGGTGTCGTCACCCATCGGCCACAGTCGATGGCGGATCGAGGCGATCAGCGTGTCGAAGTCGCCACCTGGAAAGTCTGTGCGGCCGATCGAGCCGGCAAACAGCACGTCGCCGACGAAGGCGCGCTGGGCCTCGGCGCTGTAGAACACCACATGACCCGGCGTATGGCCCGGACAATGACGCACCTGCAGCGTGCTGTTCCCCACCTGCACGGTATCGCCATCGGCCAGCCAGCGGTCGGGCGCGAAGGCCTCGGCCGGCGGAAAGCCGAACATGCGGCTTTGTTCGGGCAGGCCGTCGATCCAGAACTGGTCACCCGGATGCGGCCCCACGATCGGGAGCCGAAGCTGCCTCGCCAGTGCGCCGGTGCCGCCGGCATGGTCGATGTGCGCGTGCGTGAGCAGGATCTGCTTCAGATGCACGCCGCGCGCACGTGCAGCGGCCAGCAGCTCATCGAGGTCACCGCCGGGGTCGATCACCGCGCCGTCCATCGTCTCGTCGCACCAGACGATGGAGCTGTTCTGCTGGAAGGGCGTGACCGGAATCGTGTGGTAGCGCAGCATGCGACGATGCTACCTGCCGGCGCTGGGCCAGGGTGGTTCCGGATCAGCGACGGCCTGGCGGCCCGAGCGTGACCGCCGGCAGCGGACTCTGGGCTTCGACGCGCCGGCGCAACTGCGTCAGTTCGCGCTCGCGCACCGATGGCGACGCCTCGCCGAGCGCGGGCCCTCCGCGCGGCGGGCTCAGCGAAGGCTTGTCGTCCGCGCTCACGAGTCGAAAGCGGTCGAAGCCACCGGTGGACATCTGACTTTCGAGCGCGCGCAACGGGCCGATGCTGCGGCCGGCGACCCAATCCATGCGGGCTTCATTCGCGCCGGACTGGGTGCGCAGCCCGGCGCCGCCGGGGGGCTCCGCAGCCCATGTGGCCGCAGCCAGCGTTGCCGCACACAGGGCGAGGCAGGCGTGTTGCGGATTCATCGTCGGATCGGGGGTCGCTCGGGCGCACAGGCGGCAATGCCTGCATGGCCGGAGTGTCGGCCGACGATACTCGTCGCCACGGGCCGATCCGGTAACGAAGCTGGCGCCAGTGATCGATTCACGCGCCGGTGTGGCGCCGCACGCGACGACACTTCGATCAGAGGGTGAACTCGTAATCGACTGTCACCGGCGCGTGGTCGGAGAAGCGCTGGTCCAGATAGATCGACTCCCGGCGGGCCTTTTCGGCCAGGGCCGGTGTCGCGAGGTGGTAATCCAGCCGCCAGCCGACGTTCTTGGCCCACGCCTGGCCGCGATTGCTCCACCAGGTGTACTGCTCGGGTCTGCCGTTCAGGCGCCGGAACACGTCGACAAGCCCGGCCTCGTCGAGCAGTCGTGTCATCCAGGCGCGCTCCTCGGGCAGGAAGCCGGAGTTCTTTTGGTTGCTCTTCCAGTTCTTGAGGTCGATCTCCTTGTGCGCGATGTTCACGTCGCCCACGAGGATGAACTCGCGTTGCTTCTTCAGCTTCAGCAGGTGCGGATAGATCGTGTCGAGGAAGCGGAACTTGGCCTGCTGCCTGTCCTCGCCGGAACTGCCGCTCGGAAAGTAGCAGCTGATCACGCTGAGTTTTCGCCGGGGCGTGTCGAACCGCAGTTCGACGTAACGGCCCTCGGCATCGAACTCCTGGTGCTTCAACCCGACGAGCACGTCGCTCGGCGCCTTGCGCGCGTACAACCCGACGCCGGAGTAACCCTTCTTCTGCGCGAAGTGGAAGTGACCCCGCAGCTTGCCGATGTACTCGAAGCGGCCGGCCAGGTCGTCGGCCTGGGCCTTGATCTCCTGCACGCCCATACAATCGGCGCCCGCCTGCTCAGCCCATTGCACGAAGCCCTTGGTTGCGGCCGAACGGATGCCGTTCAGGTTGAGCGTAGCGAGGCGGAATCCCACGGTGGCACCCATGAAGACGACATTCACACCCACCGATACGCTGGCTCAGGAGTTCGTCCGCTTCGCGGTCGATGCCGGCGTGCTGCGATTCGGGGAGTACAAGACCAAGGCCGGCCGCCTGTCGCCGTACTTCTTCAATGCGGGCGGCTTCGACGACGGTGCCAAGCTCGGTCGGCTGGCGGCATTCTATGCACGGCGACTGGTTGACTCCGGGCTGCGGTTCGACATGTTGTTCGGCCCGGCCTACAAGGGCATCGTGCTCGCGGCCGCCGTGGCAATCGAGCTCGCCCGGCTGGGTCGCAACGTGCCCTTCGCCTACAACCGCAAGGAGGCAAAGGACCACGGTGAGGGGGGTCAGCTCGTCGGCGCGCCGCTGTCCGGCCGCGTTGTGGTGATCGACGACGTGATCTCGGCCGGTACCTCGGTACGGGAGTCGGTGTTGATGATCCGTGCCGCCGGTGCCCAGCCGGCGGCCGTGGCCATCGCGCTGGACCGACAGGAGCGGGCGGCCGAGGCCGGCGTCGACAAGCCGGCCTCGGCCGTGCAGTACGTCATGACGGAACTGGGGATGGACGTGATCGCGATCGCGACCCTGCACGACCTGTTGGAGTATCTTTCGGCCGCGGGCGACGGCCCGCTCGCCGAACATGCCGCGCGCGTGGCGGCATACCGGGACCGCTACGGAGTATGAGGACCTTGTTCATGCCACGCCGGCTGCCACGAACTTGCGCTGCCACCGCTCTGGCAGGTGCGGTGCTCGCGTGCGGATCCGTCGGTGTGCTGGCGCAGGCGAGCACCTCCACGGCCGGCACGATCTACACCTGCGTGGACGACAAAGGTCGGCAGATCCGGCGCGACCGCTACATCGCCGAGTGCAGCGACCGCGAACAGCGAGTCCTCAACAAGGATGGCTCGCTACGCCAGATCCTGCCGCCGACATACACCGCGGAAGAGCGGACCGAGCGGGAGGCCGAGCAGAAGAGGCGGGACGAGGAGCGTGCCGCGCAGGCCGACGCGGTGCGCCGAGACCGAAATCTGAAAGCGCGCTTCCCGAACGAAGCCACCCACCAGCGTGCGCGCGAAACGGCCCTCGGCGCCGTTCGTCAGGCGATGAAGGCTTCGGAACAGCGTCTGCGCGACTTGGCCGACGAGCGCAAGCCCCTGGTCAACGAGGCCGAGTTCTACAAGGGCAAGAAGCTGCCGTCGCGTCTGAAGCAGCAGCTCGACGCCAACGATGCCACAACCCAGGCCCAGCGCGAGGCGATCCAGAACCAGGAAGCCGAGGTGGCGCGCATCAACAAGATCTTCGACCAGGAACTCGAGCACCTGCGCAAGCTCTGGGGCGGCGCTCTGCCGGGCACCGTTTCGGTGGCCACTCGGTCCACGCCGTCGGCGACGCGCTGAACGCATGCGGCATGCGCCGACCTTGCGCCGCCTCTGCACCGCGCTCGTCCTGACCGGCTGCGCGGCAGCGGCGGTGGCGCGTCCGGCGCTTTACCGATGCGGCGAGGACATGCAGCTGAAGGTGGACTTCACTCCGCGCAAGGCCCAGATGCACCTGAATGACAAGCAGACCACGCTGGTGCGCATCAAGAGCGCGCACCAGGCGCACTACGTGAATCGCAAGGCCGGGATCAAGCTGGTGGCGCGAAAGGGCGATCTGACGCTGCACGAGGGCGGGCGCACGCACGAGTGCAAACTGCAGGTCATGCCCTGACGTGAGCGCCCCGCGGCAGGCGCGTGCAGGCGGGCTTCAGCGCACCAGCCTGGTCTTGAGCAGTTCGTTGACTTGCGCGGGATTGGCCTTTCCCTGACTGGCTTTCATCACCTGGCCCACGAGCGCGTTGAAGGCCTTGTCCTTGCCGGCCCTGAATTCTTCGACCGACTTCGGGTTGGCCGCGAGCACGCGCTCGATGATCGCCTCCAGGGCGGCGCTGTCGTTCATCTGCTTCAGGCCCTTGATGGCGATGACGGCGTCGACAACCGACGACTCGCCGCTCCACAGCGCATCGAAGACCTGCCGCGCCGCGTTGTTCGACAACGTGCCGTCGGCGATGCGGCCGATCAGCGCCGCCAGCATGGCCGGCGACACCGGGCTGGCGCCGATGTCCTTGCCCAGAGCGTTCAGGCGCTTGCTCACCTCGCCCATCAGCCAGTTGGCCACCAGCTTGGGCTGAGCGCAGGCGTCACGCGCGGCTTCATAGTAACGGGCGAAGTTCAGGCTCTGCGTCATCATCGCCGCGTCGTACCCCGGCAGGCCGTCGGCGCGCTGGAAGCGTTCGGCCATCGCGCCGGGCAGCTCGGGCATACCGGCCCGTACGCGCTCGATCCACTCGGGCGCGATCACCAGCGGCGGCAGGTCGGGATCGGGAAAGTAGCGGTAGTCATGCGCGTCTTCCTTGCTGCGCATCGCACGCGTCTCGCCGGTGTCGGGGTTGAAGAGCACGGTGGCCTGCTCGATCGGCAAACCGTCTTCGAGCCGGTCGATCTGCCAGTTGACCTCGAAGTCGATCGCCTGCTGCATGAAGCGGAACGAGTTCAGGTTCTTGATCTCGCGCCGCGTGCCGAACGGCGCACCGGGCTTGCGCACCGAGACATTCGCATCACAGCGAAAGCTGCCTTCTTGCATGTTGCCGTCACAGATGCCGAGCCACACCACCAGCCCATGCAATGCCTTCGCGTATTCGACGGCCTCGGCAGCCGAGCGCATGTCGGGCTCGGTCACGATCTCCAGCAGCGGCGTGCCGGCGCGGTTGAGGTCGATGCCGGTGCTGCCGTGATAGTCCTCGTGCAGCGACTTGCCGGCGTCTTCTTCCAGGTGCGCGCGTGTGAGCTGCACGGTGCGCGGCCGGCCGTCGAGCAGGTACTCCAGGCGGCCGCCCTGCACCACCGGCGTCTCGTATTGACTGATCTGGTAGCCCTTGGGCAGATCGGGGTAGAAATAGTTCTTGCGCGCGAAGATCGACTGCGTGGCCACCTTGGCGCCGATCGCCAGGCCGAAGCGGATCGCGCGTTCGACCGCGGCCCGATTGAGCACCGGCAAGGTGCCCGGCAACGCGAGGTCCACCGCACAGGCCTGCGTGTTCGGCGCTGCGCCGAATGCGGTACTGGCGCCGGAGAAGGCCTTGCTCAGCGTTGACAGCTGGGCGTGTGTTTCGAGGCCGATCACGACCTCGTAGCCGCGCACCAGGGGTGGCGACGCCATGGTGCTAGTACCCCGGCGGCACCGCGAGGTGCCAGTCGGTGACCTGCTGCAGCGCATGCGCGGTACGCAGAAGACCAGCCTCGTCGAAGTAGTTGCCGATGAGTTGCAGCCCAACCGGCATGCCGTGCTGGCCGTGACCGGCGGGCACGCTCATGCCGGGCAGGCCGGCCAGGCTGGCGGGCAAGGTGAAGATGTCGGCCAGATAGGCTTTCACCGGATCATCGCCCTGCTCGCCGATGCGCCATGCCACGCTCGGCGCGACCGGACCCGCGATCAGGTCACAAACGCGGAACGTGGCCTGAAAGTCGTCGGCAATCATGCGGCGCAGCTTCTGCGCCTGCAAATAGTAGGCATCGTAGTAACCATGCGAGAGCACATAGGTGCCGATCATGATGCGGCGCTTGACCTCTGGGCCGAAGCCTTCGGCGCGCGTCTTGCGATACATGTCGAGCAGATCATCGAAGCGCGACGCCCGGTGGCCGTAGCGCACGCCGTCGTAGCGACCCAGGTTGGAACTCGCTTCGGCCGGCGCGATGATGTAGTAGACAGGGATCGACAGCTCGGTGCGCGGCAGGCTCACGTCGACCAGCGCCGCGCCCAGCTTCTCCAGCTCGCCCAGCGCGCCGCGAACCGCGGTGGCCACATCGCCGTCCAGCGTCGCCGGGAAGAACTCGCGCGGCAATCCGATGCGAAGACCCGCCAGCGGCCGCGAGGACGACGCGTCCGGCCTCGGCACACGCATCTGAGCGGCATAGTCCTGCGGCGGACGATCGGCGCTGGTGGCGTCGCGCGGATCGAATCCGCTCATTGCCGCGAGCAGCAGCGCGCAGTCTTCGGCCGAGCGGGCCAGCACGCCGGCCTGGTCGAGGCTGGAGGCGAAGGCGATCATGCCGTATCGAGAACACACGCCATAGGTCGGCTTGATGCCGGTGACACCGGAAAAGCTCGCCGGCTGCCGGATCGAGCCACCGGTGTCGGTGCCGGTGGTCGCCGGCACCATTCGAGCCGCAACGGCTGCGGCCGAGCCGCCGCTGGAGCCGCCGGGCACCCGCCTGCGGTCCCAGGGATTGCGGGCCGGCCCGAAGGCCGAATTCTCGGTGCCCGAGCCCATCGCGAACTCGTCGCAGTTCAGCTTGCCCAGATTGACCATTCCAGCAGCGCGCAGGCGGGCAACGACGGTGGCATCGAAGGGGCTGCGGTAGCCGTCGAGCATCTTCGAACCCGCGGTGGTGGGCTCGTCGGCCGTGACGAAGATGTCCTTGTGCGCCACCGGCACGCCGAGCAGCGGGCCGCCCTCTCCGGAGCGTCGGCGTTCGTCGGCGCGCGCGGCCGCCTGCAGCGCGCCGGCTTCATCGACGTGGAGGAAGCAGCCGAGCTCGTGTTGGGCCGCGACGCGTGCAAGAAGATGTGTCGTCAACTCGACGCTGGACAGGCGTTTGTCGGCCAGCGCGCGGCCGGCCTCGGCCACGCCAAGGTCCTGCAGCGCCGCCGCGTTCATGGGTGTCCCTCGTCGCCCGTTACTTCGCCCTGCCGAGGCTCTCGCGCGATCATTCGATCACCTTGGGCACGAGGAACAGGCCATCCTCGAGTTGCGGCGCGCTGCGCTGATTGAGCGCACGCTGGTCGGTCTCGGTGACCGCGTCTTCGCGCAGTCGCAGCGCCACGGCCTGCACCGCCGACAGCGGCGTGTACAGCGGCTCGACGCCGCGCGTGTCGACCGCGCTCATCCGCTCGACGATCGAGAAGAAGCCGTTGAGCTGCGCCAACATGGCATGCGCCTCGCCGTCCTGCAACTCAAGCCGCGCGAGAAGCGCGATGCGGCTCACATCGAGGGGTGTCAGGGCCATGTGCAGGAATACGACCGAAGCGCCACTTCGAGCGCCGGAATGACCGAGGGGTTGGGGTATTATCGCGCGCCATCGACAAGCCACCCCGGCGCGCGCCGCGCGAAGCACTCAGGTTCTTCTGCACGCGCAGCACACGCAGGACCGCGAGCTGACCTGACCGCACAAGCATGTTCGGATCCCTGCGCCGCTACTTCTCGACCGATCTGGCCATCGACCTCGGCACCGCCAACACGCTGATCTACGTGCGTGGCAAGGGCATCGTGCTCGACGAGCCCTCGGTGGTGGCGATCCGCCACGAAGGCGGGCCGAACGGCAAGAAGACGATCCAGGCCGTGGGTGCCGAGGCCAAGGCCATGCTCGGCAAGGTGCCCGGCAACATCGAGGCCATCCGACCGATGAAGGACGGCGTGATCGCCGACTTCACCGTCACCGAGCAGATGCTCAAGCAGTTCATCAAGATGGTCCACCCGCGCTCGATGATGAAGCCGAGCCCGCGGATCATCATTTGCGTGCCCTGCGGCTCGACACAGGTGGAACGCCGGGCGATCCGAGAGTCCGCGCTCGGCGCCGGTGCCAGCGAGGTCTACCTGATCGAGGAGCCGATGGCCGCGGCCATCGGCGCCGGCCTGCCGGTCAGCGAGGCCAGCGGCTCGATGGTGGTCGATATCGGCGGCGGCACCACCGAGGTCGGCGTGATCAGCCTCGGCGGCATGGTCTACAAGGGCAGCGTGCGCGTTGGCGGCGACAAGTTCGACGAAGCCATCATCAACTACATCCGGCGCAATTACGGCATGTTGATCGGCGAGCCGACGGCCGAGGCGATCAAGAAGGAGATCGGCTCCGCCTTTCCCGGCAGCGAGGTCAAGGAAATGGAGGTCAAGGGCCGCAACCTCTCCGAGGGCGTGCCGCGCGCGTTCACGATCTCGAGCAACGAGATCCTGGAGGCGCTGACCGATCCGCTGAACCAGATCGTCTCGAGCGTGAAGAACGCGCTCGAGCAGACGCCGCCCGAGCTCGGTGCCGACATCGCCGAGCGCGGCATGATGCTGACCGGTGGTGGCGCGCTGCTGCGCGACCTCGACCGGCTGCTCGCCGAGGAGACCGGGCTGCCCGTGCTGGTGGCCGAGGATCCGCTGACCTGCGTGGTGCGCGGCTGCGGCATGGCGCTGGAGCGCATGGAGCGGCTGGGCGCGATCTTCACGTCGGAGTAGGGCCCGCGCGAGCGCGGATTCCCACGCGCACCACCGCGAACCGCGTCGCCATCCATGCCACTGGGCACGCTCGATCGCACGCCGCCGCCCTTCTTCCGCCAGGGGCCGTCGGCGCTGACCAAGCTGGCCGTCTTCTCGGCGCTGGCGGTCTTCCTCATGGCTGCAGACTCCCGGCTCAAGTACATCCAGCCGGTGCGCGGCGCCATCGCCACCGCACTGCTGCCGGTGCAGAAGGCGCTGCTGATTCCGGTGGAAATGGTCCAGGGTGGAGGCGAATACCTGCAAGGCCTGGCGCGCGCGATCCGAGGTGAGCGCGACGCGCGCGCCGCACTCGTCGCCCAGGCCGAGCGCGCGGCTCGTGTGGAGCAGTTGGCGCAGGAGAACGCCCGCTTGCGTGGGCTGCTCGAGCTGCGGCCATCGTTGCAGGTGAAGGGCCGGGCGGCCGAGGTGCTCTACGAGGCCACCGATCCGTACTCGCGCAAGCTGTTCATCGACAGCGGCGCCACGCAAGGGGTGGCGCTGGGCTCACCGGTCATCAACGATGCCGGCGTGCTGGGCCAGGTGACCCGTGTCTACCCGCTGTCATCGGAGGTGACGCTGCTCACCGACAAGGATGCGGCAATCCCCGTGCTCAACGCCCGCACCCAGCAACGCAGCGCGGCCTTCGGTGGTCTCACCGGCGAGTTCGAAGGCATGGAGCTGCGCTTCCTGGCCGGCAACGCCGACGTGCAGCCGGGCGACCTGCTGACCACCAGCGGCGTGGACGGCGTCTATCCACCGGGGTTGCCGGTGGCCAAGGTCGTGAAGGTGGACCGCAAGGTCGACTCGGGCTTCGCCCGTGTCGCGCTGCAGCCACTGGCTCAGGCCGACGGCGTGCGGCATGTGTTGGTGCTCGAGCCGATTGGTTCGCAAATGCCGGCGCGCCCGGCGCCGGAACCCGAGACGCCCAGAGCCGGGCGGTCGAAGGCCACCAGGCGATGAGTTGGGTATGGTGCGAGCCGCATGATCATGCCGCCGCAATGGGAGCACGCGTCGTGATCATGCCACCGCGTCTGGAGTGCGCGCCATGATCATGCCGCCGCGTCTGGAGTACGCGCCATGATCATGCCGCGCGGGGCCGACCAGCTGCTGCTGCCGGTCAATCCGCTGTTCATCGTGGCGTCGCTGCTGTTCGCGCTCGGATTCAACCTGATTCCGTTCGGCCGACAGGCCGTGCTGCCGGACATGCTGGCGCTGGTGCTGGTGTTCTGGAACGTGCACCAGCCGCTGCGCGTCGGTATCGGCCTGGCTTTTCTGCTCGGGCTGCTGATGGACGTTCACCAGGGAGCCCTGTTCGGGCAGCACGCGCTGGCCTACACCATGTTGAGTTTCCTCGCGGTGACGATGCACCGGCGCCTGTTGTGGTTCTCGGTCCTGGAGCAGGCCTTGCAGGTGTTGCCGCTGTTCGTCGCCGCACATGCCGTCTCGCTCGCGGTTCGCCTGGTGTCTGGGGGGCACTTTCCGGGTTGGCAACTTCTGATGGCGCCCGTGTTCGAGGCACTTTTGTGGCCTTTGGCCGTCTGGGTGTTGCTGGCACCGCAACGACGGGCGCCGGACCCGGACGAGAATCGACCGCTCTAGCACCAGCCCGCCCGGATGACCGAACTTCGCAACGTCGAAGCCGACCTCGATCGATTTCGAGGACGACTCCTGGCGGCCGCGATTTTCGTGGTCGCCGGCTTCGGCCTGCTGGCGACGCGGCTGGTGTGGCTTCAGGTCTGGCAGCATGAAACGCTGTCGACGCAGGCCGAGGCCAACCGCATCGCGGTGGTGCCGGTCGTGCCGAACCGCGGGCTGATCCTCGATCGCAACGGCATCGTGCTGGCGACGAACTACTCGGCATACACGCTGGAGATCACGCCGTCGCGCCTGCCGGCAGATGCCGATGCCGTGATCGACCAGCTGTCGGCCGTGGTCGACATCCAGCCGCGCGACCGGCGCCGCTACAAGCGCCTGCTGGAGGAAAGCAAGAGCTTCGAGTCGCTGCCGATCCGCACCAAGCTCACCGACGAAGAGGTGGCGCGCTTCATGGCGCAGCGGTTCCGCTTTCCCGGTGTCGACGTGCGGGCGCGCCTGTTTCGCAACTACCCGCTCGGCGAGACCGCCTCGCACCTGATCGGCTACATCGGCCGCATCAACCAGGCCGAGAAGAAGGCAATGGACGACTGGGAGGAGGATCGGCAGGCGAACTACAAGGGCACCGACTACATCGGCAAGCTCGGCCTCGAGCAGAGCTACGAGGATCAACTGCACGGCCTGACCGGATTCGAGGAGGTCGAGACGAGCGCCGGCGGACGCGCCGTGCGGCGGCTCGCAAGCCATGGCGCGACCCCGGGCAACACGCTGCGGCTGTCGGTGGACATCAAGCTGCAGGCGTTGGTGGAGGAGATGTTCGGCCAGCGTCGTGGCGCGCTGGTGGCCATCGACCCGCGCAACGGCGAGGTGCTGGCGCTGGTGAGCAAACCGACCTTCGACCCGAATCTGTTCGTCGACGGCATCGACGCGGACAACTGGCGCGAGCTCAACGAGTCGATCGACAAGCCGCTGCTGAACCGCGCGTTGCGCGGCACCTATCCGCCGGGGTCGACCTTCAAGCCGTTCATGGCGATGGCAGCGCTGAACACCGGCAAACGAAGCCCGAGCACGATCATTCACGACGGCGGCTCGTATCAGTTCGGCAACCATCTCTTCCGCAGCCACGGCGACCATGGACTCGGAGCGGTGGACATGATGAGGTCGATCGTCAAGTCGAGCAACGTCTACTACTACTCGCTGGCCAACGAGCTCGGCGTCGACCTGATGCACGAGCAACTCTCGCCGTTCGGCTTCGGCCGCAGGACCGGCATCGACATCGACGGCGAGCTCACCGGCGTGTTGCCGTCCACCGAGTGGAAGCGGCGCTACTACCGGCGGCCCGAACAGCAGAAGTGGTACGCCGGCGAGACGATCTCGCTGGGCATCGGCCAGGGCTACAACAATTTCACCGCGCTGCAGATGGCCAGCGCCACCGCCACCCTGGTTTCCGGCGGACTGCGCTTCAAGCCGCGACTCGTGCGCGATGTCGAGGACGTGGTCAGCCGCGAACGCAAGCGCGTCGCCAGCGATGCGCTGGAGCCGCTGCCGTTCAAGCCCGAGCATGTGGAGCTGATCAGCAAGGCCATGCACGGGGTGACGCAGGAGGGCACGTCGGTGCGTTCGTTCATGGGCGCGCCATACAAGTCCGGCGGCAAGACCGGCACGGCGCAGGCCGTGTCGATCAAGCAGAACGAGAAGTACAACGCCTCCAAGCTCGAGGAGCATCAGCGTGACCATTCGTGGTACATCGCGTTCGCGCCGGTGGGCGCACCGACGGTGGCGCTGGCGGTGATCGTCGAGAACTCCGGCTTCGGCTCCGAGGCCGCCGCGCCGATCGCGCGCCGCGTGTTCGACTACCTGCTGCTCGGCCTGGTGCCGAGCCCCGAGGACATCGCGCTCACCCAGCAGGGCAAGTCAGGCGCGCCGGTGGGCAAACAGCGCCCGGCCGACGAGTGGCCGCTGCCCAGCCTGGCCGGCGCGACGCCGCAGACCGTGCAACCGCCGGTGACCGTGGCCCGGGGGCCGCGTTGAGCGAGACACAGGTGTCGGCATGAGCGCCGTCTTCGAGCAGCCCTCGCTCTGGCAGCGCGTGCGTCCGATGGTCGGCGGCTTCGACGGCATGCTGATCGGCGTGGCCGCGCTGCTGGCGGCCGCGGGGCTGGTCACGATGTATTCCGCCGGCTTCGACCATGGCACGCGGTTCGTCGACCACGGCCGAAACATGCTGATCGCCTTGCTGATCATGCTGGTGGTGGCGCAGATCCCGCCGCAGAAGCTGATGGGCCTGGCGGTGCCGCTGTACACGGTAGGCGTTGCGCTGCTGGTGGCCACGGCGCTGTTCGGCATCACGAAGAAGGGCGCCACGCGCTGGCTCAACGTGGGCGTGGTGATTCAGCCGAGCGAGGTGCTGAAGATCGCGATGCCGATGATGCTCGCCTGGTGGTTCCAGAAGCGCGAGGGCCGGCTGCAGGCCACCGACTTCATCATCGCCGGCCTGCTCTTACTGGTGCCCGTGGGCCTCGTGGTCAAGCAGCCTGACCTGGGGACCGCGATCCTGATTCTCTCGGCCGGGCTCTACGTGATTTTCTTCGCCGGCTTGTCGTGGAAGTTGATCGTCCCGGTGCTGGTCTTGGGCCTGGCTGCCATCGCGGCGATCGTGATCAGTGCCGATGCCATCTGCCAGCCGGACATGAAGTGGCCGCTGCTGCGCGAGTACCAGAAGCACCGCGTGTGCACGCTGCTCGACCCGACCACCGATCCGCTGGGCAAGGGGTTCCACATCATCCAGGGCATGATCGCCATCGGCTCCGGCGGCCTGGCGGGCAAAGGCTTCATGAACGGGACCCAGACTCACCTGGAGTTCATTCCCGAGCGGACGACCGACTTCATCTTTGCCGCCTTTGCCGAAGAGTTCGGGCTGGTCGGTGCCGCCGGACTGCTGATCGGATTCACGCTGCTGATCCTGCGCGGCCTGATGATCGCCGCCGAGGCGCCGACGGTGTTCACCCGCTTGCTGGCCGGCGCGGTGACGCTGAGCTTCTTCACTTACGCCTTCGTCAACATGGGCATGGTCAGCGGCGTGCTGCCGGTGGTGGGCATTCCGCTGCCGTTCATCAGCTACGGCGGCACGGCGATGGTGAGCCTCGGGCTCGGGCTTGGCCTGCTGATGTCGATCGCCCGCAGTCGAACGCTGATGCAGAGTTGAATCGCCGGCGCGAGGGGTTCAGCCGGCCACGGCCGCTGCGGGCGGCTCGGGCGCGCGCAGCGGAAAGCGCAGCGTGAACAACGCGCCGGGACTCTGGCTCGGCGTACTTGCCGAGGTTGTAGAGCGCGCGCGGGCATCGGTGATCGTCATCGTCGCGCCGTGCTGGACAGCAATCTCCTTCACGATCGCCAGCCCTAGGCCGCTGCCGTCGACCTCGGTGCCGAGCGCGCGGTAGAAGGCCTGGAACACGAGATCACGTTCGGCCTCCGGAATGCCGGGCCCCGAATCCTCGACCTGCAGCACCACGACCTGGCCGAACGGATCGGGCATGACACGCACCGTGGCCTCGCCACCGGCCGGCGTGTATTGAAGCGCGTTGTCGACGAGGTTGCGGATCAGTTCGCGGATCAGCAGCGGCTGGCCGATCAGGCGCGAGTGGCCGTCGTCCTGCTCGGGTCCCTCGTATCCGAGGTCGATGTGCTTGTCCAGAGCCTTCGGAACGAAGTCGTGCACCACCTCCCGCGCGAGGCGCGCCAGCCGCACCTCCTGCTTGCGCAACGCGGACTCCTTGTCTTCGGCGCGTGCCATCGACAACAGCTGATTGACCATGTGGGCCGCGCGCTGACTCGAACGGGCAATCTGCTGAAGCGACCGCTTCAGCGCACGTGGATCCTGCTGGCCGGCGTCGATCTCGCGCTGCGCGAGCTCGGCCTGCATGCGCAACCCGGCCAGCGGAGTCTTCAGCTGGTGGGCAGCGTCGGCCAGGAAGTGTTTCTGCGTGGCCATCGACTGGTCGAGGCGGTATAGCAGGTCATTGATCGCGCGCACCAGCGGTCCGACCTCCTCGGGTGCCTGCCGCTCGTCGATCGGGCTCAAGTCGCTGCTCTTGCGGCGGCGGATGCGCTGCTGCAGTTCGTGCAGCGGCCGTATGCCGCGCGCGAGTGCGAACCACACCAGAACCACCGCCACCGGCAGGATCACGAACTGCGGAATGATGACGCCCTTGATGATCTCGGTGGCGAGCTGCGAACGCTTCTCCAGCGTTTCGGCCACCTGCACCAAGGGCGGTACCTCACCTTCGGCGCCGCTGCCGCGCATCGAGAAGTAGGCGATGCGCACCGGCTGAGACGCGATCTCGCCGTCGCGGAATCGCAACTCGTCGATCGGCGGCCGGTCCTCGGGCACGTCGAGTTCGCGGTCTCCGGTGACGTGTTCGCCGCGCAGACCGAGCACGCGAAAGTACACCCGATCGACGTCGTCGCTGCGCAGCACGTCGGCAGCGATGTCGGGCAAGCGAAGGCGCAGCCGGCCGACCGAGCCATCGGTCGACGGCTCCACCGAGACCTGGCGCGCGATCGTGCGCGCCAGATCGCCGAGTTCACGATCGTAGGGTCGGTTGGCAATGTTCTGCGCCACCGCGTAGGTCAGCGCCAGGCTCATCGGCCACAGCAACAGCAGTGGCGCGAGCATCCAGTCGAGGATCTCGCCGAACAGCGAACGCTGCTCCGGCGGTGGAAACGGATCGATCTTGGGCACGGCAGGCGTGGGCCGGGCACACAGCCCGCCGGGGACTCCTCAGACGGCGATCTTTTCCAGGCAATAGCCCAGGCCGCGCACGGTGGCGATGCGGATCGGTCCCTGCTCGATCTTCTTGCGCAGGCGGTGGATGTAGACCTCGATCGCGTTGTTGCTCACTTCCTCGCCCCACTCGCACAGCCGCTCGACGAGCTGGTCCTTGCTCACCAGGCGCCCGGCGCGCTGCAGCAGCACCTCGAGCAGCGAGAGCTCGCGCGCCGAGAGCTCGATCATCTGGTCGTTGATGTAAGCCACGCGGCCGGTGGCGTCGAAGGTCAGCGGCCCGTGCTTGATGATCGTCGAGGCGGTACCGAGGCCGCGGCGCGTCAGCGCGCGCACGCGGGCCTCGAGTTC
>JAEUPI010000070.1 GCA_016790175.1 Burkholderiaceae bacterium
AGACTCGAACGGTTGCGCTGCGGGTTTGGCCTTCACGCGGGTCGTCTCCTTGGGGTCGGGGCGGATCCGCCTTTCGGGTCGGCGCGCCTACGATCGTGGTTTGCGACTTTGTACCGGCGCAAGCTTACCGTATCTTGACCACGATTTCGCTAATCGGTTTCTATATCCATATTACGAAATGACTCATGTCATCGCCGCCGCGTGGGCGTTCGTGGTGCTGCTCGTGGCCGTGGTGCAGGCCACGTCGCCCTCAGGCAGCGTGGTCGGCGCCATCGGCACCGTGCTGTTCTGGGGCGTGCTGCCGCTCGGGCTGCTGCTGTACCTGATGGGCGCCACCGCGCGTATTCAACGCCGGCGTCTGGCGAAGGAATCAGCCGCGGATGCAGATGCCAGCGGCCATGCGCCCGGTGACGCCGTCGCGCCGGAACGAGAAGAACCGTGACGGCTCTTCGACGGTGCACCAGCGGCCGCCACTGACACCACGCACACCCAGCTGCTGCAGACGGTCGCGCGCCAGACCCGCCAGATCGGCACGCCAGCGCGCGTCGCCGTCGGCCCGCGGCCGCCACCGGAAGTGCGGCTGGTCGCGCGCGAGCGGCTCGGCGCCGAAGGCCTGCAGCACGTCGGCCCCGACCTCGAACTCGCGCGCACCGATGCAGGGGCCCAGCCAGACTTCGAGCTCGGCGGGAGCACATGACGCCGACTCGCACACGGCCCGCGCCGCAGCCTCCACCACGCCGAGCGAGAGTCCGCGCCAGCCGGCATGGGCCGCGGCCACGGCCCGGCCGTCGGGGGCGGCGATCAGCACCGGCATGCAGTCGGCCACCAGCACGCAGCAGGCGATGCCGGGCTCGGTGGTGAAGCTGGCGTCGGCTTCGGGCGCCGTGGCGTAGGGTTGCGCTGCGCCGAGCCGCACGACGGCAGTACCGTGCACCTGCTTCAGGTAGACGGGCCGTGCGCCCAGCGCCTGCGCGAAGCGCTCGCGATTGACCTGCACATGGGCCGGATCGTCGCCGGCGGCGATGCCGAGGTTGAAGCTGTGAAACGGCGGCGGGCTCACACCGCCCGCCCGCGTGGACATCAGCGCGTTCACGCGTGGCGAGGCGGTCCAGTCGGGGCGGATGAAGGGGTCGCTCATCCTGGCCACCCGCGACGCGCGGCGCCGCTCACTCCGCGTCGGGGCAAGCCGAGGGCTGGGTCTTCGTGAAGGCGTCGAGCTTCATGCAGGCGTCGAACACCCGCATCACGTTCGGCACGTGGTCGGTGCGGCAGTCGAAGCGCTTCGCGTTGAAGATCTGCGGCACCAGGCAGCAATCGGCCAGCGTGGGTGTGTCGCCGTGGCAATAACGGGCCGGCGCGGCAGCGAGCTGGCGCTCCACGACCTCGAGACCGGTCTCGACCCAGTGGCGGTACCAGCGGTTCTTGTCGTCCTCGCCGACCTTGAGGTCGCGCGTCAGGTAGCGCAGCACGCGCAGGTTGTTGAGCGGGTGGATCTCGCAGGCCACGTCGAGCGCCAGCGCGCGCACGCGGGCCCGCGCCAGCGGCTCCTTCGGCAGCAGCGGCGGCCGGGGATGCGTCTCCTCGAGGTACTCGATGATCGCGAGCGACTGGGTGAGCACCTTGTCGCCGTCTTTCAGCAGCGGCACCAGGCGCGCGGCCGACACGGCCGAATAGCTCTCGTTGAAGTGCTCGTCCTTGGCCAGGTGCACGCTCTTGTAGTCGTAGGCCAAGCCCTTCAGCGCGAGCGCGATGCGCACGCGGTACGAGGCCGACGACCGGTAGTAGTTGTAGAGCTCCATTGCCCGCTCCTGCCGGCTCAACCCACGCGGACTTTCAAAGTGCCCAGGCCGTCGATCGCGCCTTCCATCACGTCGCCGCTCGCCACGGCGGCCACGCCGGCGGGCGTGCCGGTGTAGATCAGGTCGCCGCTTTGCAGGGTCCAGGCGTTCGACAGGTGCTCGATGGTCTCGTTGACGCTCCAGATCAACTGCGACAGATCGCCCTTCTGACGCAGCTCGCCGTTGACCTTGAGCGTGATGGCTCCCTTGAGCAACTCGCCAGTGGCGCTCTTGGCGCGCAGCACGCCGATCGGCGCGCTCTGCTCGAAGGCCTTGCCGATGCACCAGGGACGGCCCTGCTTCTTCATCTCGCCCTGCAGGTCGCGGCGGGTCATGTCGAGGCCGATGCCGTAGCCCCAGATGTGCTTGGCCGCGTCGGCCGCCTTGATGTTGCGGCCACCGGTGCCGATGGCCACCACGAGCTCGATCTCGTGATGCAGGTTCTTGGTCAGGCTCGGGTACTCGATCACGCCGGTCTGGCCCTCGGCCACCGCGACCACCGCGTCGGCCGGCTTGAGAAAGAAAAACGGCGGCTCACGACCGGAGAAGCCCATCTCCTGCGCGTGCTCGACATAGTTGCGGCCGACGCAGTAGACGCGGTGCACCGGGAACTCGCGCCCGTCGTGCGTGGGCACCACAACGGTCGGGGCGGGATTGAAGACATATGTCATGGTTGGCTCGTCTGTGTCTGCCTCGTGGGACGAGGTCGATGTTACGTCGAGATGCAGCGCTAAACTGATTGCTCCATGCTGCAGGGGCGACGCATCAAGCACTGCCGCGCGTGCGGGACGGCGGTCGACTACCGGGTGCCCGCCGACGACAACCGCGAACGCGCGGTCTGCGGGGCCTGCGGCGAGATCCATTACGAGAATCCGCTCAACGTGGTGGGGACCGTGCCCGTCTGGGGAGATCAGGTATTGCTGTGCCGTCGGAACATCGAGCCGCGCTACGGGTTGTGGACCCTGCCCGCGGGTTTTCTCGAGCTCGGTGAATCGACCGAGACCGGTGCGCTGCGCGAGACCGACGAGGAGGCTGGCGCCCGGATCGAGCTCGAGGGCCTGTTCACGGTGCTCAACGTCGTGCGCGTCGGCCAGTTGCACCTGTTCTATCGCGCGCGCATGCTCGATCCCACGCTGAATCCCGGCCCCGAGACGATCGAGGCGCGCCTGTTCCGCGAGCACGAGGTGCCGTGGGACGAAATTGCCTTCCGCACCGTGCGGCAGACCCTGCAGCACTTCTTCGAGGACCGTCAACGCGGTCAATTCGGCGTGCATTGCGCCGATATCGGATGAGCATGGACACGCTCGCCAAACCCGCCGGAACCCCGCCTGCCCCGGGCGTGCCCGCTGCCGCCGGGGCAGCGGCAGGCAGGTCCGCGTTGCCGGCGGGTGCGTCGGCGCAGACTCCTGTGTCGGCGCATGGGGTGGCGCAGGCCACCACGCCGACCGCCCGACTGCGCGAAGACCTGATCCACCCCGATCCGCTGCTCGACTGCCTGGTGGAGATCAGCCGGCTGCACGGACTGGGCGCGTCGCGGGCCTCGCTGTCGGCCGGGCTGCCGCTGGTGAACGGCCGGCTCACGCTCGAGCTGGCCGAACGCGCCGCCGCGCGCGCCGGCATGGCGGCCAAGCTGCAGCGGCTGCCGCTGGAGCAGATCGACGCGGCCACGCTGCCGGCGATCCTGGTGCTGAAGGACAACAAGGCCTGCGTGCTGCAGGGCTACAGCGCCGACGGACGTACCGCGCAGGTGCTGCTGCCCGAGACCGGCCAGGGCGCCGTGGGCCTGTCGCGCGACGATCTCGCCGCCCGGCACACCGGCGTCGTGCTGTTCGTGCGGCCGCACTTCCGATTCGACAGCCGCGCACCCGAGCGCCATCGTGCGCCGACGGGTCACTGGTTCTGGAGCGCGGTGCTGGCGCAGCGCTTCGTCTACCGCGACGTGCTGCTGGCGGCGCTGCTGGTGAACCTGTTCGCGCTGGCGATGCCGCTGTTCTCGATGAACGTCTACGACCGCGTGGTGCCCAACCGCGCCGTCGAGACGCTCTGGGCGCTGGCCATCGGCCTGGTGCTGGTGCTGCTGGCCGACCTGCTGATCCGCAAGCTGCGCAGCCGCTTCGTCGACGAGGCCAGCGCACGCATCGACGTCGATCTGTCGGCTCGACTGATGGAGCGCGTGCTCGGCATGCGGCTGGAGAACCGGCCGGAATCGGTGGGGTCGTTCGCGGCCAATCTGCGCGGCTTCGAACAGGTGCGCGACTTCATCGCCTCGAGCACGGTGACGGCGTTGATCGACCTGCCGTTCGCCGCCCTCTTCCTGCTGGTGACGCTGTGGATCTCGCCGTGGCTGGCGCTGCCGACGGTGGTGGTGTTCGGCGTGATCGTGATCATGGGCAGCATCGCGCAGCACCGCCTGCGCGAGCTGGCCGAGACCACCTACCGCGCCTCGGCGCAGCGCAACGCCACGCTGATCGAGAGCCTCACCGGCATCGAGACCATCAAGACGCAGGGCGCCGAAGGCGTGATGCAGGCGCGCTGGGAACAGGTCAACGCCTTCCTGGCCAAGGTGAACGTGCGCATGCGTTCACAGTCGGCCGGCGCGATGTACGGCGTGAGCATGCTGACGCAGTTCGCGAGCCTGGCCGTGATCGTGATCGGCGTCTACCTGATCGGCGAACGCGAACTCACGATGGGCGGCCTGATCGCCTGCAACATGCTGGCCGGCCGCGCGCTCGCGCCGGCGGGGCAGATCGTGGGCTTGCTGATGCAGTACCAGGGCGCACGCACGGCGCTCGAGAACCTCGACGCGCTGATGGCCAAGCCGGTGGAACGCCCCGGCGCCGAAGACGGCGGCGCGCCGTTCGTGCAGCGCCGCGAGTTCAAGGGCGAGATCGAGCTGCGCAACGTGCGGTTCAAATATCCCGGGCGCGACGACTTCGCGCTCGACGGCGTGAGCTTTCGCATCCAGCCCGGCGAACGCGTGGCGCTGATCGGCCGCGTGGGCTCTGGCAAGAGCACCGTGCAACGACTGATGATGGGCCTGTACCAGCCGGGCGAAGGATCCGTGCTGCTCGACGGGACCGACCTTCGCCAGCTCGACCCGGCCGACGTGCGGCGCAGCCTGGGCTATGTGTCGCAGGACGTGCTGCTGTTCCACGGCTCGCTGCGCTCGAACATCACGCTCGGCCTGCCCTATGCCGACGATTCGGCGATCGTGGCGGCGGCCGAGACGGCCGGGCTGGCCGACTTCGTGAACCGCCACCCGAAGGGCTTCGACCTGTCGGTGGGCGAACGCGGCGAGGGCCTCTCGGGCGGCCAGCGCCAGTGCGTGGGCCTGGCGCGCGCGCTGCTGCACAACGCGCCGGTGCTGCTGCTCGACGAGCCGACGAGCGCAATGGACTTCTCGACCGAGGCGCACATCACCTCGCGCCTCGGCACCTGGGCGCAGCACAAGACGGTGGTGCTCGTCACGCACCGCACCTCGCTGCTGGCGATGGTGACGCGCGTGATCGTCATCGACGGCGGGCGCGTCGTGGCCGACGGCCCGCGCGATCGCATCATGGAGGCGCTGCAGACCGGGCGCATCGCCAAGGCGGCATGACGATGGACGCCACCACCGCCGCCAAGCCCGACAAGCCTGCGTTCGTGGGTGCCGGCACCTTTGGTGCGCTCGATCGAATCCGCAAGGGCCTGGAGCCGCTGACGAACCGGCTGCTCGGCCCCACGCTGAGCGAAGCCGACGCGGTGAAGAGCGGGCTGCGCAGCTTCGAGCACGAGGCCGACGAGTTGATCTCGCGCCAGCGCACGCGCGGCGCGCAACTGCTGGTGCGCGCCGCGCTGCTGGCGGTGGTGGTGCTGCTGGTGTGGGCCGCGCTGGCGCCGGTGGACGAGGTCACCCGCGGCGAGGCGCGCGTGATTCCGTCGCGGCAGCTGCAGGTGGTGCAGTCGCTCGACGGCGGCGTGGTGGCCGAGATCCTGGTGCGCGAGGGACAGCTGGTCGAGGCGGGCCAGCTGCTGCTGCGCATCGACGAGACGCGGGCCGGCGCCGGCGTTCGCGAGAGCGCCGCGCAGGGCTTCGCGCTGCGCGCCCGCTCCGCCCGGTTGCGGGCCCAGGCCGAAGGCGGCGCCTTCGTGCCGCCGGCGACGAAGGACCCGGTCGAAAAGCGCATCGCACTCGACGAACAGCGCCTGTACCAGTCGCGCATGAACGAGCTCGCGACGCAGCTGTCGATCAACCGCCAGCAGCTGGTGCAGCGGCAGCAGGAGCTGTCGGAGGTGCAGTCCAAGCGTAGCGCCGCGCAGCGCGGGCTCGAGCTGTCGCAGCAGGAGCTGGCGCAGACGCGGCCGCTGCTGGCCACCGGCGCGGTGTCGCAGGTCGACGTGCTGCGCCTGGAGCGCGACGTGGTGCGCTTTCGCGGCGAGATGGAACAGGCCACGGCGCAGATCGCGCGCAGCCAGGCGGCCATCGGCGAGAGCGAGCGCAAGGCACAGGAGACCGACCTCGCCTTCCGCAACGAGGCCCGCAAGGAGCTGGCCGAGACCATGGCCAAGCTCAACGCGCTGAACGAGGGCGCGGTGGCATTGGCCGACAAGGTCGACAAGGCACAGGTGAAATCGCCGGTGCGCGGTCGCGTGCAGCGGCTGCTGGCCAACACCGTGGGCGG
>JAEUPI010000006.1 GCA_016790175.1 Burkholderiaceae bacterium
GACACACGCGCCTTGACGGTGTAGTCCTGGTACGCCGGCAGAGCCACCGCGGCCAGGATACCGATGATCGCGACCACGATCATCAGTTCGATCAGCGTAAAGCCTTGTTGAACACGTTTCATCGATGACTCTCCTTGAGCAGGGTTGGTTGGGGTCACGCTCAAACGGATGCAGTTGTCGTGCCAGCGTGGCGGTGCGTCCTGAACCCTGTGGATTGGGCGGTAGTTCACGTCGGTTACAGCTTGTGTGTCGAATTCCGTCACCGACTCGTCGCCTCGGGTGACGCAAACCGTCACCTCACTCGTCCGGCCCGCTCAGTCGACCGCGATGACCTGCCCATGCGTCAGCGCGCGAATCCGGTGTGCGCTGCCCAGTGCGGCAATCTCGGACATCACGACGTCGAGCTCGCCCGGCTTGATATGGGTGATGAACACATTCACCGGATGGTCCAGGCGCGCGAGCTCCTGTCCCAGCACCGACGGGCACAGGTGCCGGCTCACGCGGGCGAGCTGACGCTCGTCGTCGCGAAAGGCCGTTTCGATGACCAGCGACGAGATGCGCATGCCGTGCAGCCGCGCCCATAGCGCGGGGTTGGGCCCGGTGTCGCCGGTGTAGATGAACGCGCCTCGCTTCGCGACCGGAGCGCCGAGCACGGCAAAGCCGACGGCGGGCACCGTGTGCGCAGCGGGCAGGACCTCGATGCGACGCTCACCGAGCGTGATGATCTGGCCGACCTCGAACGGCACCAGCTGCAGCATCGGCGCCTCCGCGGTGGGCAGGCGGGTGAAGTCCGGCCAGATCACGCCGTTGAAGATGTGCGCACGCAGCGCGGCGAGGGTATCGGGCAGCGCATGCACCTGGATCGGGGGCTGCCCGATCCGGCTGCGCATCACGCTGTCGGCCAGCAGGCCGATCGCGAGCACATGGTCGAGGTGCGAGTGGCTGATGAGGATGTGATCGACCCGGCTCAGCTCCTCGAGCGTGAGCTCGCCCACCCCGGTGCCGGCATCGAGCAGCACGTCGTGGTCGAGCAGGTAGGCCGTCGTGCGGCTGCCCGCTGCGATCGAACCGGAACATCCGAGGACACGAACCTGCATGGGGGTCAACGACTGTGTGCGCCAACCACCGGGCGGTCTGCCCGATGGCGTGAGATTGCGACACAAGGTTTGCGGTGACCGGCCGTGCAGCTGCCGACCGCCAGCCCTGCGTCGCAACCGCATGTTGCGTCGCTGTCCCGGGCAGCGCAAGGTGGCAATTTGGCGATCGTGGCCCCCGCGCGCACAGGCACAGTCGCGCCGCGCAATGGGTCACGTGACGCTGTCACAGCCCTTCGGCGGCTCCTCGCGGCCCGACGCAGGCGCCACGATGCAGGAAGCGGACGCTCAGCTCTGGATGAACTGCATCTGCGTACCGGCGAGTTCGATGACGTCCCCGTTCTTCAGATGCACCGAATCGCCCGACAGCGGGGTGCCGTTGATGGCTGGCCGATGAGCGCCTTCCACATGCGCAATGACATAGCCGCCCGGTCGCTTGGTGATCGAGGCCACCTGAACGCCGGGCTTGCCGACGGTGGTGACGACCTTGGTGAGTGCCACCTCGCGCCCGGCCGCCGCGCCATTGAGCACCTTGATCGAGGCCGGGTTGCCCTGCGGCCCAAGCGCGCCGAAGGCCGAGTTGGTGCCCATGCCCGACGTGCTCGAGAACCCCGGCGGCGGCGCTGCGGCGGCTCCTGCCGCGGCGGCGACCGGCTGGGCCGCACCCGGGCGCATGATCATCGTCTTTTCGTAGTCGCCGCCTTCCTCGACCAGATACTTGATCTTGTACTTGCCGATTTCGACGGTGTCGTTGTGGGCCAGCAGCTGCTTCTTGACGGCCTTGCCGTTGATGTAGGTACCGTTGGTGCTGTTGAGGTCTTCAATGAAGACGTCGGCGCCCACCATCTGCAACACCGCATGCTCGCCGCTGACGGCCAGGTTGTCGATCACGATGTCGTTGTACGGCCGACGTCCGAGCGTGGTCTTGTCCTTGATGATCTGGACTTCCTTGATGACCACACCATCGAGCGACACCACCAGTTTGCCCATGCTCATCCTCTAGTCACTTGTCCTCGGCCCGCCGACCCCGCGGCGCACGCGGCGTGCTCGGCAAGAGCGGTTGCCGGATTCAGCGTCGAAACGGCCACCACGAACGGCCGGCGACCCCTGATCCGCCGACCGCGCGGACGAGGATCAGCGAAATATTATCCTTTCCTCCCGCCTCGTTGGCCGCTTCCACCAGCGCAGGACCCGCCGAAGCGATCGATTCGTGGGCCTGCAGCAACTGCGCGATGGCGTTGTCGTCGATCATGTCCGACAAGCCATCGGAGCACATCAGGTACACGTCGCCCGGCATCACTTCGTGCAGATGGGTCTCGAGCAGCACGGTGTCCTCGACGCCGACGGCGCGGGTGACGAGGTTCTTGTTCGCCGAAAAGGCCGCCTGTTCAGCGGTAATCAGGCCGGCATCGATCTGCTCCTGCAGCAGCGAGTGATCGCGCGTGATCTGGCTGAGCCGGCCGGTGCGCCAGCGATAGGCGCGCGAATCGCCCACATGCCCAAGCAACAGGCGGTTGTCGCGGAAGACTCCCACGACCAGGGTCGTACCCATGCCGGCGTACTGGGGATTCGAGTTCGCGGCATTGAAGATCGCCCGGTTGGCGTTGTCGACGCAGATGTCCATTGCCCGGCGCACTTCGGTGTCGGTGGCATGTCCGGTGGCCTCCTGCAGCCAGCGCCCAAGTTCGGACTTGATGAACGAGGTGGCCATGTTGCTGGCCACCTCGCCGGCGTTGTAGCCGCCCATGCCATCGGCCAGCACCGCCAGTGCGTTGACCGGATCGATCTCCACCGAGTCCTCGTTGTTCGAGCGCGCGCGCCCCGGGTCCACAGCGTGGAAATACTCGAAGGTCATCACGGGACGGAGGCGCGCAATCGAGGCATGGAAGAGCTGTCGATTGTGCCTCGGAACACGCGGCCAACCGCGGCGGCGCACCGGGGCGGGTCGTGGGGGACCTCACGGGCGACCGGCCTGGCTGGCGACCACAACGGCAGCCAACCGATCCGCCAGCCCCTGCGCGGCGGCGGTCCGGCGTGCGGGCATCTTGTCCAACAAGGCCATGACGGCCTGGCAGAGTGCGGCCGGCAGCTCCGGATTCATAGCGGCCAGCTCGGGAGCCGGATCCCGCGCCACGGCGCGAATCAACGCACCGAGTGTCGCCGCGCTATGCGGGCGGCGGCCCGCAAGCAGTTCGGAGAGCGTCACGCCCAATGCGTACATGTCGGTCGCCGGGCCAACCCTGGCACCCGCAAACAGCTCCGGCGCCATGTAGTCGGGTGACCCGAGCATCTCGCCCGAGATGGTGCGCGCCTGATCGGCCCAGTGCGCCAGCCCAAAATCCACCAGCTTGATACCGTCGTTGGACCAGTCGACGATGACGTTCTCAGGCTTGACGTCACGGTGAATCGCGCCCTGGAGATGGGCATAGTCGAGCGCCCTTGCCACTCTGCACCCGACCGCCGCAGCCACGGCAGGCGGAAGCAGGCGCGCAGGATGGGTATACCGGGTCAGACTGGTGCCCGATACCAGTTCCATTGCGACCCACCCCTGAGCTCCCACCTGGCCGGCCCCGTAGACCTCGACCAGATCGCGATGCCGCAGCCGGCCGACCGCCAGGGCCTCGCGCGTGAACCGCTCCCGCGCCGCACCCGTCGTCTCAGGGTGTTTCGGGTCACCGCCGAGATCGACGAGCTTGAGCGCCACCAGTGAACCGCTTCGCAGGTCGCGCGCGGCAAAGACGCGCGCGATCGAGCTGCCACCCAGAGGACGCAGCAACTCGAACGGGCCGAGCCGGCGCTCAGGATCGGCCGGTGGCTCGACCAACGACCCGGGCTCGGAAGGCGCTAAGAGAGGCTTGTGGACCAACCGGTTGGGCATGCGACTGCAAGCGCACGCCACGATCCTACGGTGATCCGAACCGCCGGCACTCAGGCGTCAGGTCGCGCTCATGGCAAATCATCACCAAAGGCTCCCAACGGAGCCGCTGGTCCGAGCTCAGTCTGCCAGCGCCAACATCACGGCGACGCTCGAAGACACGGCCACCGGCGCCCGCCAAGCCACAACCGGACCGTCGGGCTGGCTCTGCTGCAGGGGTTCGCCCACATGGCCCGCCTTGGGCACGCGCGCGTCGAGGAGCCGCAACGACTGTCCGTACTGCGTTCTCAGTCGAGCCGTGACCTTTTCGAGCCGGCCCTGAGCCAGCTCCCACTCGGCCGTCAAACCCTGCGCCGCGAACAGCGGCTCCAGTTCGCTGCGCAGCGCTTGTTGCCAGCGGCGATGCCACTGCACGCGGCTCGACTGCGAAACCCACTTTCCGACATGGCGGCTCAGTCGAGGCGGACATCCGACGACGATCCACTGCATCTCGGCGCGGTGCTGACCAAGCATCGGTTCGATCAGGCGCTTGGCATGCTGCGCGGTGTCGACAAAAACGGCGATTCGCTCCATCTTCGGCTCCTTGTGTGTGGCTTTCAGTTGGCGGGGGAGGAGGACATCTGTATGACGCTGCGGCGGGCGGCCCAGCGTCCGGCGATCAGCACGAGCGCCACCAAGCCGGCGTATGTGGCCCAGCGCGCGGCCCAGTGCGGGTCGAACACGTCATCGAGCAAAGGCTCGGAAACAACCATCTTGGCCGCCGTGAAGGCGAGCACGGCAGCGCCGATATAGATGATCGCCGGGAAGCGGTCGACCAGCCGCAGAACCATCGTGCTGCCCCAGACCACGATCGGCACGCTGATCAGAAGGCCGATCACCACCAGCTCAAAACTGCCATGCGCTGCACCGGCAACGCCCAGCACGTTGTCCACACCCATCAGCGCGTCGGCCACGACGATCGTGCGCATCGCGCCCCAGAACGAGCTGGCGGGTGTGCCGTGGTCCTGGTCGCTTTCCGCGGGGACCAACAGGCGGTAGGCGATCCACACGAGCGCGAGGCCCCCAATGGCCATCAGCCCCGGGATCTTCAGCAACCACACGACGACCAGCGTCATCAGAGTCCGCACGGCGATGGCGCCCACGGTGCCCCAGACAACGGCTCGCCGGCGCAGCGGGCCCGGCAGGTTGCGAGCGGCCAGCGCAATGACGATCGCGTTGTCGCCCGCGAGAACGAGATCGATCAGGATGATGGCCCCGAGAGCCGCAAACCAAGCCGAAGAGAAAAGTTCCATGCACGCTCCACGCGAAGTTCAACGTCGACGAACGACGCGCGTGGGCGCGATGGGTGAGCCTGAGGCGAAAGCGGGAAGGCCTCGAGCCGCCGCATCATGCGGGCGCGCGTCGAAGGTCTTGCTCGGCGTGGAGTGGTATGTCTTGCCCGGCCAACCGGAAGCAAATCGCTTCGTAGTGACGGTTGACCGCTCCCGGATCCGGCTGTCGCCCCCTGATCGGCCCGGGTAGAGCTACTCCCCTTCTGGGACGGATTACAGCAGAACGCCTCGCCTGCTGCAACCACCCGACTGTCGACGGGGTGTGACCTGCGTCTCAGCCCTTGCGCGCGAGACGCGCTCGGGCCTTCGTCAGCCACTGGGTCGCCCGCAGAGGGCGACCCAGTGCGCGGACTCAGCCCTCTTGAGCAGCCCTGGCTTCCTGCCGGCGCTGCATGAGCGTGCCAATGGCCACGACCAGCGCGGCCCCGACAGCACCACCGACATTGATCTGCCAGTGCGGCAGCTCGCCGATGCGCTCGACCAATGCCGGGTCGGTCAACAGCATCTCGCCGGCAAGGAAGCCCAGCAGTGCTGCGCCAGCGGTGATGATGATCGGGAAGCGTTCCATGACCTTCAGCAGCAGCGTGCTGCCGAAGATGATCAGCGGAATGCTCAGCGCAAGGCCTACGGTGAGCAGCACGATGTCGCCCTTGGCCGCCGCGGCCACGGCAAGCACGTTGTCCAGGCTCATCACCAGGTCGGCGATCAGGATGGTGCGGATCGCCACCCACATGCCCCCCTTGTCGCTGCCGACATCGCCCTCTCCTTCATCGTCCTCCAGCATCAGCGAGACGCCGATGTAGACGAGCAGGATGGCGCCGATGATCTTCAGGTAGGGCCACTTGAGCATCTCGACAGCGATGATTGTCAGCACGACCCGCATCACGATCGCGGCGGCGCTGCCCCAGAAGATGGCCTGCTTCTGTTGATGCGGCGGCAGCGCGCGCGCGGCCAGCGCGATCACCACCGCGTTGTCACCCGAGAGGATGATGTTGACCCAGATGATCGAGCCGAGCGCGGCCCAGAAGGCGCCGGTCGTGTAGTCCATGCGGTCTCCGTGTTTTGCTGGTGCCGGCGCAGCGACCTCAGGCGCCGGTCTTTTGGCCGAGTGTACGGAGATGCGTTTGCGGCCAGCGTTCGTGGAACTACGCAGGCACAAAGGTGCCCGTCGCCCCAGGACCGCCTCTGCCCGACCTACAGCAGTGCCTTGAGAAGACGCCCCATTTCGCTGGGGTTGCGCGTGACCTTGAAGCCGCAATCCTCCATGATTGCGAGTTTGGCGTCGGCCGTGTCGGCACCGCCGCTGATCAGTGCGCCGGCATGCCCCATGCGCTTGCCCGACGGTGCTGTCACGCCGGCAATGAAGCCGACGATCGGCTTGCTCATGTGGTCCTTGCACCAACGCGCAGCGTCGGCCTCGTCGGGGCCGCCGATCTCGCCAATCATGATCACCGCGTCCGTGTCCGGATCCTCATTGAACAGGCGCATCACATCGATGTGCTTCAGGCCGTTGATCGGGTCGCCGCCGATGCCCACCGCACTGCTTTGGCCGAGTCCGATCTCGGTCAGCTGCGCCACGGCCTCGTAGGTCAGCGTGCCCGAGCGGCTGACGACGCCGATGCGGCCCTTCTTGTGGATATGGCCGGGCATGATGCCGATCTTGATCTCGTCGGGCGTGATCGTGCCCGGGCAGTTGGGGCCGAGCAGCAGGGTCCTCTTGCCGCCTGCGGCTTCTCGCGCCTTCATCCTGTTGCGCACCTCGAGCATGTCGCGGATCGGAATGCCCTCGGTGATGCAGATCGCCAGATCGAGTTCGGCTTCCACGGCCTCCCAGATCGCGGCGGCCGCGCCGGCCGGCGGTACGTAGATCACGCTGACCGTGGCGCCCGTGGCCTGCTTGGCGTCCTTGACGCTGGCGTAGATCGGAATGCCTTCGAAGTCCTCGCCGGCTTTCTTCGGGTTCACGCCGGCGACAAAGCAGCTCTTGCCGTTGGCATAGGCCACACACATTCGCGTATGGAACTGGCCGGTCTTGCCGGTAATGCCCTGCGTGATGACGCGGGTGTTCTTGTTGATCAGGATGCTCATCGGTGATCTCCCGGCCTTACTTCACCGCGGCCACGATGCGGGTCGCGGCCTCTGCCATGGTGTCGGCACTGATGATCGGCAGGCCGGAATCCTTGAGCATCTTCTTGCCCAGGTCTTCGTTCGTGCCCTTCATGCGCACGACCAGCGGCACGGACAGGTTCACGGCCTTGCAGGCGGCGATCACCCCTTCGGCGATGGTGTCGCAACGCATGATGCCGCCGAAGATGTTGACCAGGATGCCGCGCACGTTCTTGTTGCGCAGCATGATCTTGAACGCCTCGGTCACCTTTTCGGCCGTGGCCCCGCCGCCGACATCGAGAAAGTTGGCCGGCTCGCCGCCGAAGAGCTTGATGGTATCCATCGTCGCCATCGCGAGCCCGGCGCCATTGACCAGACAGCCGATGTTGCCGTCGAGGCTGATGTAGCTGAGGTCGAACTTGCTGGCTTCGACCTCCGCCGGGTCTTCCTCGTCGAGATCGCGCATGGCCACGATGTCGGGATGCCTGAACAGCGCGTTGCTGTCGAAGTTGAATTTGGCGTCCAGGGCCTTGACCTTGCCGTTGCCCTCGAGGATGAGCGGGTTGATCTCGGCGAGCGAGGCGTCGGACTCCATGTAGCAACGGTAAAGACTCTTGAACACCTCGACCGCCTGCGCCTGGCTTGCCGCGGGTATGCCGATGCCCTGCGCCATCTGCAGCGCCTGTGCGTCGCCGAGCCCCTGCAACGGGTCGACAAAGATCTTGATGATCTTCTCCGGCGTGTCGTGGGCGACCTTCTCGATGTCCATGCCGCCTTCGGAGGACCCCATCAGCACGACGCTCTGCGTTGCGCGATCCGTGAGCACCGCGGCGTAGTACTCCTTCTGGATATCAGCGCCTTCCTCGATCAGCAGGCGCCGAACTCTTTGACCGCCGGGCCCGGTCTGATGCGTCACCAGCTGCATGCCGAGGATCTGGCCGGCCAGGGTCTTGAGCTCGTCGAGCGTGCGCGCCAGCTTGACGCCGCCACCCTTGCCGCGGCCGCCGGCGTGGATCTGGGCCTTCACGACCCAGACCTTTCCGCCCAGGCGCTGCGCTGCGTCGAGCGCCTCCTGCACCGTGAATGCCGGGTAGCCGCGCGGCACCGGAACGCCGAAGTTGCGCAGCAACTCCTTGCCTTGATACTCGTGGATCTTCATCGTCGGCCCGTCGGCGAGGTGGACAACTGGGGCCCCGATGGCGCGACGCACACCCTGCGCACCGCTGTTCGGTCGCGGGGCGGACCATGACTTGCCGCCGAGGCGCGCGCAATGTAGCACGCAGCCTCATTGAAGTCGGCAATGCCGCAGGAGTGAGGTTGCCGGTAAGCCTGAGGTCAGGCCGCGTCAAGGCCGGCGCCATGCAGCACGACCTTGCGCACGACATCGCCGGAAAAGCCCCTTGCCGTGAGGAATCGCGCCTGCCTGGCGCGCTCGGCCGCCGTGGCGCCAGGTACGCCGAACTTCTTGCGCCAGACCTCGCGTGCCCGGACCAGCTCGGTTGCCAGCAATTGCGCGCGCATGCCGGCATCAGGCGCCAGTCCATGCTGGCGCAGCTCGTGCTCGATGCGCCGATTGCCGTAGCGCTCGACGCGCGTGCGGACGCGCGATTCGACGAAGCGTGCCTCGCTCAGCTGCCCCTTTTGCGCCAGCTTGGCGAGCACGGCTTCGACCTCCGCCTCGGCCTCGATCTCGTCGCCGGCCCAGCGCAGCAGCTTGGCGCGCAGTTCGTGCCGGCTGTGCTCGCGCTGTGCCAGTGCCTGCAGCGCACGCGCGGTCAGCGACAGTCTCGGGCGCGACGGTCCGACCATGCCTTGCTCCGATCGAAGCGAAGGCCGGGGTCGATCACTCTTCGCCAGCTGCAGCGGCCAGCAGCGGCACACCCAGCGATTCGCGAATCTTGTTCTCGATCTCGTGCGCGACGTCGGGGTTCTCGCGCAGGAATTCGCGGGCGTTGTCCTTGCCCTGGCCGATCTTCTCACCGTTGTAGGCATACCAGGAGCCGGACTTCTCCAGCACCTGCGCAACGACGCCCATGTCGACGATCTCGCCTTCGCGGCTGATGCCCTCGCCATAAAGGATGTCGAACTCGGCATGCTTGAACGGTGGCGCCACCTTGTTCTTGACGACCTTGACCTTGGTTTCGCTGCCGATGACCTCCTCGCCGCGCTTGATGCTGCCGGTGCGGCGGATGTCGAGCCGCACGGAAGAGTAGAACTTCAGCGCGTTGCCGCCGGTCGTGGTCTCGGGATTGCCGAACATGACGCCGATCTTCATGCGGATCTGGTTGATGAAGATGACCATGGTGTTGGTCTTCTTCACCGTGGCGGTGAGTTTGCGCAGCGCCTGGCTCATCAGCCGCGCCTGCAGCCCCGGCAGGGAGTCACCCATTTCACCTTCGAGCTCTGCCTTGGGCGTGAGCGCGGCCACCGAGTCGATGATCACCAGATCGACCGACCCCGAGCGCACCAGCGAGTCGACGATCTCGAGCGCCTGCTCGCCGGTATCGGGCTGGCTGATCAGAAGCTCTTGCAGATTGACGCCAAGCTTCTGCGCATAAGAGGTATCCAACGCGTGTTCCGCGTCGATGAAGGCACAGGTACCGCCCAGCTTCTGCATCTGGGCCACGACCTGCAATGTCAGCGTGGTCTTGCCCGACGACTCCGGCCCGTAGATCTCGATCACCCGGCCGCGCGGCAGGCCACCGACGCCCAGCGCAATGTCGAGCCCCAGCGAGCCGGTGGAGACGACCTCGATCGGCTCGGCAATCTCGCCGTCACCCAGCCGCATGATCGAGCCCTTGCCGAATTGCTTTTCGATCTGCGCCAATGCGGCCTGCAAGGCCTTGGCTTTCTCGGTGTTCAGTGCCTTCACGGGTGCATCCATGTGTCGCCTCCTGGGTTGGCGATGATTATGGCAGACGGGCTGGATGTTTGTACAGTACAAACTAGGGGCTTCCATGGCCACCCGCCAAGGAGCGGCTCCCTAGAATGAATCAGGACTTTGGCGTCGCGGGCAGCGGCTCACCGATCGTCACGGGCCCGGTCCGGAGACTCCTGATGCGCATTCTGATTGCCGAAGATGACCAGGTGCTCGCCGACGGACTGCTGCGCGCACTGCGCGCCTCGGGCTATGCGGTCGACCAGGTCAGCAGCGGCAGCGAAGCCGACGCGGCTCTCGCCTCGCACGAGTTCGACCTCGTGATCCTCGATCTGGGGCTGCCCAAGATGCACGGCTTCGAGGTGCTGAAGAAGCTGCGCGGCCGCGGCGCCACGATGCCGGTGCTGATCCTCACCGCCGGCGACAGCGTGGAACAGCGCGTGAAGGGCCTGGATCTCGGCGCGGACGACTACATGGCCAAGCCGTTCTCGCTGCAGGAACTCGAGGCCCGCGTGCGTGCGCTCACGCGTCGCGGCCTGGGCACTGCGTCGAACGTGATCAAGCACGGCCCGCTGACCTTCGACGCCACCGGCCGCGTGGCCTACATCAACGACCAGATGGTCGAGCTCTCCGCCCGCGAGCTGTCCTTGCTGGAGGTGTTGCTGCAACGTGCAGGGCGTCTCGTGAGCAAGGATCAGCTGGTGGAGCGGCTGTGCGAGTGGGGCGAGGAGGTCAGCAACAACGCGATCGAGGTCTACATCCATCGCCTGCGCAAGAAGATCGAGCAGGGGCCGGTGCGGATCGCCACCGTGCGCGGCCTGGGCTACTGCCTGGAGAAGATCGCCGCGTGACATGACCTCCCCAGGATGCCTTCGGCATCGCCATCCCGCTCGCGGGTCGAGGGGAACGAAGGCCGCGCAACCCGGCCCGCCGTCCCGGGCCGGGTCGGCAGACGTGCCAGCCGCGTCGCGCACCTCGGAGGGACCGGCTTGGGGCGGCCCGGCGCTCGGCCCGCGCAGCGGGCGACACACTCTCGTTGATTGACCATGCCCGAGCAAAAGGAGCAGCGATCGCTGTTCGGCGAGATCCTCGACTGGATGCTCGCGCCGCTGCTGCTGCTGTGGCCGATGAGCGTGGCGCTCACCTGGCTGGTGGCC
>JAEUPI010000010.1 GCA_016790175.1 Burkholderiaceae bacterium
GTGCTATGCCGAGAACGAAGTCGCTTCGCCGGCCGGCGTCGACGACGCGGCCCCAGCGGCCGAGGCCGGCGACGCGGCCTCATTGGCCGCGATCGGCCCGGTGTTCGTCACGCTCGGCCTCGCGGCACTGCCTTCGCCCGAGCAGCGGGCGGCGCACGCGCGCGCGCTCACCGAGGCCGTTGCGCCGCTGGTGCCGGTGACGCCCGAACTTGTACACCTGACTTACGCGCCCGCGCTGGGCGGGCGCCAGGCCTTCGGCGGGCGGCTGGTGCCATGACGCAGTGGCCCGCGCTGCAGCAGGCGCGCTCGTTCGAGGCCGATGCCCGCGTGCCGTTCGTGACCGTCGATGCCGACGGTGCACCGCTGGTGCTCGGTGCCGTGGCACGTGCGCACCTGCGTGCGCTGCATCGCTGGCCGCATTGGCTGCAGGTGAGCGAACATCGCGTGCAGCTGGTGGCGTCGCGCACCGCGTGGAGCGATGCCTTTGCGGCGATGAACGCGGTGCTTCGCGACGACGGGATGATCGTGGCCTGGCGCGACGAGCCATTCATGCTGTTCGACACCAGTGGCCGCTCGCTCGGGGTGACGATCGAGCGCGCCGCCACTCGCTTCTGGGGCACGCTCACCTGGGGAGCGCACTGCAACGGCTACGTGGCCGATGCGCAGGGGCAGCCGGCCGCGTTGTGGGTTGCGCGCCGCGCGCTGACCAAGCCCACCGACCCCGGCTGCCTCGACAACCTGATCGGTGGTGGCGTGCCGCATGGCCAGAGCCCGCACGACACGGTGGTGCGTGAGGGCTGGGAAGAAGCCGGCCTCACGCCCGAACAGATGACAGGCCTGCAGCGCGGCAGCACGGTGCGGCTGCTGCGCGACATTCCCGAAGGCCTGCAACGCGAGTGGATCGAGGTGTACGACCTCGCGTTGCCTCAGGGCCTGGTGCCGCAGAACCAGGACGGCGAGGTGGGCGAGCTGATGTGCCTGCCGATCGCCGACGCGCTCGGCCCGCAAACGATCGACGAGATGACCGTGGACGCCGCACTGGTGACGCTGGACTTCGCGCGGCGACGCCGGCTGCTGCCGCCGACGGAGCAAGCCGCGCTCGAGCAGGCCTGGGTGGCGCTGCAGACCTGAAAGGTCGTGTCAGTCGTCCTTGCGCAGCGACTGCCGCAGGTCGACCAGCATCATCGTCATCGCGATCGCCACCACGACACCGAGCGAGACTTCCTTCAGCTTGAGCACGAGCGGCAGCAGGTAGGCCACCATCAGGCCGACGGCAACGATGGCGGCGACGATCTTGAGCGGCATGGGGTGTTCTCCGGGCAGTCTGTTCGTTTGATCGGTTCGGTCAGTCGGCCAACTGCTGCTGCAGCCAGCTTGCCGTGCGCAGCAGCCGCGCGTCGTCGTCGCGCCGGCCCACGAGCTGCAGCCCGAGCGGCAGGCCGTCGTCGCCATGCATCAGCGGCATCGACAGCGCCGGCGTGCCGGCCAGCGTCCACAGCGTGCCGAAGGCCGGGTCACCGGTGCTGGCCAGTGGCGGGGCGGTGCCGGCGGTGGCCGGTGCGATCAGCGCGTCGTAGCGGTCGAACAGCTCGTCGAAGCCCTCGAGCAGGCGCGGCACCTTGGCCAGCGCGCGCTGATAGGCAAGCGCGGTGATCTCGCGGCCGCGTGCGAGCTGCTGCTGCAGCGACGCCGAGAGCTTGTCGCGCCCGAGCTCGTACTCGCGCTCCAGGTGCAGCGCCATCTCGGCTTCCATGATCGTGCGGTGCCAGTCCCAGGCCTCGGCGAGCGTGGCCGGCAGCGGCACCTCCTCGCAGGCGGCGCCCAGGGCACTCGCGAGCTCGGCGAATGCCTCGCGCGTGGCCGGCTCGGTGCGATCCCACACCGGCGTCTTCACGAACGCCAGCTTGGGCGGCAGCGGCGGCGATTCGGCCGCGGTGCGCTCGAACGGGATACGCGCACGCGGCCGGGTGCTCGGGTCGTTTTCGTCGTGGCCGGTGAGCTGCTCGACGATGAGCGCCACGTCGGCGATCGACCGTGCGAACACACCCACGGTATCGAGCGACGGCGCGCACTTGAGGATGCCGTGACGCGAGATCAGCCCGTAGCTCGGCTTGAAGCCGAACACGCCGCAATACGCTGCCGGCCGGATCACCGACGCATTGGACTGTGTGCCGATGGCCAGCGGCACCATGCCCGCGGCCACGGCGGCGGCCGAGCCCGACGACGAGCCGCCGGGCGAGCGCGACGGGTCGTGCGGGTTGCGCGTCTTGCCCGGCGCGTAGGTGGCGAGCTCGGTGGTCACGGTCTTGCCGAGGATCACCGCGCCGGCGGCGCGCAGCTGTGCCACCACGGCGGCATCACGCGCCGGCGTGCGGCCGGCATGCAGCACGGTGCCGTCTTCGGTGGGCATGTCGGCGGTGTCGACGATGTCCTTGATGCCCACCGGCACGCCATGCAGGGGCCCGAGCGGCCGGCCCTCGGCACGGTCGGCATCGCGGGCGCGGGCCTGTGCCAGCGCATGGGCCTCGTCGAGGTGTTGCCAGGCCTGCACCTGCGGCTCGACCTCGCGGATGCGCTCGAGACAGGCCTGCACCATCTGTTCGGCGCTGAGCGCGCCGCCGGCGATGGCGCGCGCCGCGTCGGCCGCGCTCAGGCGTTCGGGATGCGACAGGTCCATCGGTCGATCAACGGCCGTAGATCGTGTTCGGCAGCCACAGCGCGATGCCGGGGAAGACGTAGACGACCACCATCGTCACCAGCACCACGTAGACGAACGGCATGCAGCCGCTGAAGATCTGCGTCAGCAGCACCGAGGGCGGACTCACGCCCTTGAGGTAGTAGGCGCTCATCGCCATCGGCGGCGAAAGGAAGGCCGTTTGCAGATTGAGCGCGATCAGCACGCCGAACAGGATAGGGTCGATGCCGAAGTGCTCCAGCATCGGCAGGAAGATCGGCACGAAGATGATGATGATCTCGGTCCACTCCAGCGGCCAGCCGAGCAGGAAGATGATCAGCTGCGACAGCAGCAGGAAGGTGATCGGGTTCAGGTTCATCCCGAGCACGAACTCCTTGATGATCTGGTTGCCGCCGAGGTAGGCGAAGATCGATGCGAAGGTGGCCGAGCCCACGAACAGCCAGCACACCATGGCCGAGGTGCGTGCGGTGAGGAACACCGATTCGCGCAGGCCCTGCCAGGTGAGCGAGCGGTAGGCCGCCGCCAGCACCGCGGCACCCGCCGCACCGACGGCCGCCGCCTCGGTGGGCGTGGCGATGCCGAACATGATGGCGCCGAGCACCGCCAGGATCAGCAGGGCCAGCGGGAAGAACGACTTGAGCAGCAGCACCACCACCTGGCCGAACGGCACGTTGCCTTCGCTCTTGGGCAACGGCGGCGCACGCTCGGGCTTCAGGATCGCCAGCACGATCACGTAGACGATGTACATGCCGGCCAGGAAGAAGCCGGGCACGAACGCGGCGGCATAGAGCTTCACCACCGAGAGGCCCGCCATCGCGCCGTAGACGATCAGCATGATCGACGGCGGAATCAGGATGCCGAGGCAGCCGCCGGCGCAGATGACGCCCGAGGCCAGGCGCGAGTCGTAGCCGGCCTTCATCATCTGCGGCATCGCCAGCAGCCCCATCAGCGTGACCACCGCGCCGACGATGCCGGTGGCGGTGGCGAAGAGCGCGCAGGTGGCCAGCGTGGCCACCGCCAGCGCACCGGGAATGAAGCGCAGCGCGAGCTGCAGGCTCTTGAACAGGTTGTCGAGGATGTTGGCGCGTTCGACCAGATAGCCCATCAGCAGGAACAGTGGTATCGACACCAGCGCGTCGTTGTTGAGCACGGTGAAGGTGTTCTGCGTCAGCAGGTAGAAGACGCGGTTGTCGAAGAAGGCCTGGTGGCCCTGGAAGTAGGCGTAATAGCCGAAGCCCACGCCCAGGGCCATCAGCGTGAAGGCCACCGGAAAACCGATGCAGATCGTGAAGACCAGGATGCCCAGCATCACCAGGGCGACTGCGGGATCGCTCATCGAGCTGCTCCTTGAGCCACGGGCTCCTCGGTCTTGCCGGCGTGCTGCTGCAGGATCTGGGTCTCGAGCTCCTCCACGTCGTGCAGGCGCGGCGGCCAGTTGCCTTCGTGCAGACAGACCACGCAGCGCAGCACCTCGGCCAGGCCCTGCAGCGCGATCAGGCCGCCGCCGACGCAGATCATCATCTTCAGCGGCCAGATCGGCACGCCGGCCGGGCTGTTGACGCTGACCTCGCGCAGACGCATCGATTCGAGGCCGTAGGCGCTGCCGGCCACCACCAGCGCCAGGATGCCTGGAAAGAAGAACAGCAGGTACAGCACCAGCTCGACCACCGCCTGCGTGCGCGGCTGCCACTTGCGGTAGAACATGTCGGCCCGCACATGGCCGGCGCGCGACAGCGTGTAGGCGCCGGCCATGTAGAACACGGCGCCGTACATCAGGTAGCTCAGGTCGAAGGCCCAGCTGGTGGGGTCGTTGAACACATAGCGCATCGTCACCTCGAAGCAGGTGCCGAGCGTCAGCACGATGATGCACCAGGCAAAGGCATGACCAACGGTCTTGCTCAGCTGGTCGATGGCGTAGATGAGTGAATTCACGGCGGTGTGTCCGGGCCTGTTGGCGTTTGATCTGGGTCGGAAGAAAAACGGGGCGGTCCGCAGGCCGCCCCGGTTGCTGCGCCGTCACGCGTGCGCGATCAGGCGGGCAGCTTCACCTTGTGCACGTGCTCGTAGCCCATGTGATAGTCGGCCTCGTTGACGAACATGTAGTAGGCCACGCGCTTGGCCCAGGCCAGCTGCGACTCGACCACCTTCTTGAAGAACGGATCCTCGTCCGACAGCTTCTTGGTCAGCACATCCCAGGCCTTCAGCTGCTCGACGAACACCGCCTTCGGCGTGCGGATCACGTTGACCTTGTGCTTGCTGATCAGCTCTTGCAGGTCGCGTGAGTAGTTGTCCATCGCGGTCCACCAGTTGGCCGAGCTGGCGGCCTCGGCCGCGTACTGCAGGATCGCCTGCAGGTCCTTCGGGATCGTCGCCCACTTCTTCTTGTTGATCGCGATCTCGAAGAACTCCATCGCCTGGTGATAGCTGCCCATCATGTAGTTCTTGATCACGTCCTGTGCGCCGAAACGCATGTCGGAGGTGGGGTTGTTGAACTCGAAGGCATCGATCACGCCCTTCTCGAGCGCGGGGATGATCTCGCCACCCGGCAGCTGAGTGACCTTGGCGCCCATCTCCTGGAACAGGTCGGCCGCCAGGCCGACGGTGCGGTACTTCAGGCCCTTGAGTTCGGCGGCCTGCGTGATCGGCTTCTTGAACCAGCCCAGTGGCTGCGTCGGCATCGGCATCACGAAGAAGCCGACGACGTCGAGGTTGATCTTCTGCAGCAGCTCGTTGTAAAGCGCCAGGCCACCGCCGCGGTAGATCCAGGCCAGCGTCTGCGGTGCATCGCAGCCGTTGATCGGGCCCGAGCCGAACAGCGACGCGACCTTGCTCTTGCCGTACCAGTACACCGGCACGCCGTGCGAGGCGTCGAGCACACCCTTGCTGGTGGCGTCCATCACCTCGAAGGGCTTGACCACCGCACCGGCAACCAGGTAATCGATGCGCAGCCGGCCGCCGGACATTTCGTTGACGCGATTGACGTACTCCATCGCCATGTCGTTGAAGATGTCCTTCGCGCCCCAGGCACCCTGCATCTTCAGCACGATCGGCGACTGCGCGACCGAGACCATCGGCGCGGCCATCGCCGCGGCGCCGACCACGCCGGAGGCCGCCTGGCCGAGGAAACGACGACGTGCGGGCGGCGTTGCCGGCTGGTCGACAGAAGGGGTCTTGACGGTCATCGCTTGTCTCCTGCGGGTTGATCTGTGAATGAAACCCAACGCCTGCCCACGGGCTAATCGCCCGTGCCACGGGTGTGAGCTGACGATAGCAATGCACGGGCGTTTCGCCTTTGGTGGTAACCCGTGCTGCACGACCCGCGTGGAGCGACCGCCCGCGTCGTGCTTGCGCATCCGCAACCGCAGCGCAAAGCAGAATGAATCCGCGCGCAATAGCGGCGCGCGCCGCGTTCAGTTCGCGTTCTGTTCGCGTTCAGCCCGGCAACCGGTAGCGTGTGCTCGGACCCTTGCCGGTCTGCTGCAGCAGCCCGCGCTCGGCCAGCGCGGCGAGTTGCTTGGAGGCGGTGGCCGGGCTCACGTTGCAGAGCTCGGCGTAGCCGCTCTTGTTGATGGCGCCGTCGCGCAGGAGCCGCGCGAGCACGGCGTTTCGCCTTTCCTCGGGCAGCAGATCCGTTGCGCGATCTATCCACGCTCTCGACAATGCGCGCTCACGGCCGTTGTCCTCGTGACCGGCGCCGGTGCGCAAGCGCACAAGCTCGGCCCCGAAGCGCTCCATCAGTCCGTGTGCTTCCAGGTGCGCGACTGCGGCCTGCAACTCGGCCTGCGAGATCGCCTGGTAGGCGGCGACGATCGCCAGGCGGGCGCGCGCATGCTCCTCTGGCGGTACGGGGAGCACGAGCAATGAACGATGGCCGACGATTTCCGTCATCGCGTCGGCGTGAACGGCCGCCTCCATGGGCACGAATCGGTTTTCGCCCCCTGAGCTCTCGCCGGTTCCGAGCACTTCACCCTTGAGTTTGCGCGCGGCGTCGACCATCGCTGGGGTGATCTCTGAGCGCGAGGCGCCCAGCATGGCCGCAATGTGCGCATCGCCGCGCTGTTCGTGAGCACGCTCGCCGCCGGCGGCAAAGCGCTTGTAGAACAGCTCGGCCAGGTTGAAGTGCGCGCGGTTGGCCTGCAGGCGCAAATCGGCGCGAAGCGCAACATCGAGCGCACGCTCGTATTCGGCGACCGCGCGATCGGCGTCGCCGTTCCAGAAGTAAGCCACGCCGAGGTTGATGTGGGTGCTGGCCAGGATCGCGGGTTCCACCGGACCGGCCGCAGCGGCACGCTGGATGGGCTCTGCGGCTTCGATCGCGCGGGCATAGTCCTTCGCCTCCCAATACAGCGAGATCAGATTCAGATGCGTGACCAGCACGGAGCGTCGGTCTCCGATGCGTTCGAAGATCAGGAGGGCACGGTGCTTCGCCGCGATGGCCCGATCCAGTTCGCCCGCGCGGCGCCAGTACTCGCCCCAGGTCTGTTCGAGCATGCCGGTCACATCGGCGCCGACCTTGCGTTCTCGCACCTGGGTCTCGGCGGCGTCGAGCACCGCGCGCGCGCGCGGGTCGTTGCGCAGCACATACTGCCAGGCCAGGCGCACCAGGGTGGTCACGTAGGCAGACAACGCCGTGTCATCGGTGGCCTCGCCATCGTCTCGATCCGCGCCTGCGCGGCGAAAGAAGCTGACACTGGTTTCGTAGCAGGCAAATGCCCGGTCGCCGTCGCGCGATTCGTGGTACTTGCCCAGCGCGCCGTGCACGATGCCCAACTGCAGGGCGTCGTCGTGCTGCTGGGCGAGCCGCTGCGCCTCGTTCAGCATCAGCATTTCACGATCAGGGGCCTGACGGTGGCGATACACCGTGGCCCGAGCCAGCAGCAGGCCGATGCGCTGCCGCGGACTCAGTGCTCGGGCGGAAAATCGCTCCACCAGGGCGTCGGTTTCGGCGTCGCCTGCCAGTTCCAGCGCGTGCCCGTGGAGCACCGTCAGGAACAGTGTGAGGTCATCGGCCTGCAGCGCGTGCCATAGTGCAGCAAGGGCGTCACCAGCCAGACGTTGTTCGTTCGACTGCCGCCGATGCCAGTCCGCTCGCGACGGTTCGTCAGGAACGGCGCTTCGCGCCAATTGCAGATCCTGCGCGATCCGTCGCAGCGCCAGCCGGCGCGGCACCGTCGGGGGCCAGTCGGCGAGGATCTCCACCAATCGCTGCTTGCCGCGCTCCAGATGCCGGTAAAAGGTGCTGGACCCCACGCCCCACAGACCGCAGAGGTTGTCCACCGCGGATTCGCCAGGACTGCGGCGATAGCGGTCACGGAAGTCGGGTGCCTGCACGAGCCCCGCCTGGCACGCGACAGCCAGCATGGGCCTCCACGCCGGCAAGTCCAGCCAGGCGTCGCGCCCAATGTCGGACAGGCTCGGTGCGCGGTCTGGGCGAAGCTGGCTGACAGCCCAGTGCAACACCGCCTCGCCAGCCTCGATCAACGCGTCGGGGTCGGCAGGACGCGCCCGCGCGGCTCCTGCCGTCCACCGCAGGTATCGCCGCAGAAGCCGGCGCGACAGCCCGGGGTAGCGCCGGATCAGCTCGCCCAGCGTGCGGCTGCGCTGTGCGGTGATGGCCGCCTCAATGGCCGCCGCGAGCCGCGCGCGCGGGTCGGCCGGGTGCGATGATCGGCTGGGTGACATGCAATCACCCCTAGTCCTTGGGGGGCGAGGAGCAATCGGTCAGCCAGTGTAGCGACGCATGATCGCGCTGGCGGATCTGTGACAACCACAACAGGAGACGACGCGATGGCCAAGCTGCCAACCCTGCTGCCGACGGAAGGCGAATGTTCTGGCCCGGCGACAGATAGCGTCGTGCTGGCGGTCTTCGCGCCGTTCGGATCCGACAAGGTGCTGAGCACCTGGCCTCGCCGGGAAACCGATCCCCAGGCGCCCATCGAACAGCAGGCGATCGTGCGCTCGCTGCAGCGCGTGGCAGCACAACATGTGCACGTCTGCGCGCTGGTGGACCTGGTCGATGACGACAGCTGGTACATCGAGATCCCGGCGAAGTCGCCGGGACCGGTGCGTCCGGTGTCGACCTGGAAGCAGGACATGAGTCATCCGCACTCGCTGGCCGGATTCCTGGTTCACGTGCAGCGGCGATTTCCTTGCAGCGACATCGTGCTCGCCCTCGAGGGACATGGTGCCGGCTATCTGCCGGAGATCGACGGCACCAAACTGACGATCGAGAACATCACCGACTCAGGCGGCTTCTCGTGGACGAAGGCCAATGACGGCACCACCGTCTCGCCGAATCCTCCGCCGCTGTCGATGGTGTCGCCGGAGCTGAGCATGGTGTCGCCCGAGTTGCCCGCCACGCGTCTGCCGATGTCGACACTCGGGTTGGCGAAGGCGCTGGCGCTTGCGCAAGCGAAGGGAGCCCGCAGACCCGCGGTGATTCACTTCAACAACTGCTTCAACCTGTCGGTCGAGCTGCTGCACACCGTGGCGCGGCATGCGGACTTCGCGACCGCCTACGCCAACTACAACTTCTTCACCGCAGGCCAGGCCTACGAACGCGTCTTCGCCAATCTGCGAGCAGCGGGTACCACGAGTCGCGAGCAGCTGGCCGTCTGGTTTGCCGAGACCAACCGCGACATCCTCGATGCCCAGGGCAAGCACCCGACGATCGGGGGGCGCATCCGTCTGGCCGACATGCCTGCGCTGGCCGGTCTGATCAACGCACTGGCCACGGCGCTCGTGAACGACCTGGTCGGCGCGATCGCCGCCGGCCGGCGCGACGTGGTGGTGGGCGCCATCCGCACGGCGATCCGCGAGGCCCAGCAATATGACACCGTGCCGGACTTCGTGCTCGAAGTGCCCGATCAGCTGACCGACCTCCGCCACCTCGCCGAACGCCTGAAGGCGCAGACGGGACTGGCGGCCGCGGTAGTCCAGGCGGCGACAGATCTGGAGACGGCCCTTTCCGGCGTGCGGGTCTATGGCAGCGTCGACGAGCCCTACAAGAAGCCGGGCACGATCTGGAACTTTCGCAAGCCACCGTTGGCGATCAATATCCTGTGTCCCGACCCGGACCTGCAAGGCATCTGGGACTGGCGCTCGCCGTACTACATCGATTCCAGGCGTGATCCGGGGCATCCCAGCGCACTGGCCGAAGACATCCCCTTCTTGAAGCAGGGCACCTGGGTCGACTTCGTTATCGAATACCACCGAAAGATCGACTTCAAGCGCTACCTGCCGGCCCGGGCACCGGTCTTCCCGGTCTTCATCGGCGATGACAAGGGTGGCGGCGGGCCGAGGCCAAGACCGAAAGAACCGCCCAAGCGGCCCCGCTCGCCGGGGCCACGCAAGGCTGGCCAGGGGAAGACGGGCGGATCTGGCGTCTGAGTGTCGGGCCAACGGGCGCCGATGGCGGCGCCCGAACCCCCTTCCGAGGGAGGGATCGTCTACCGATCGTCGCTTGTGGCCCGCCGAATCGTCGTAGACGTGCGTCGCTTTGGGAGGGCTTGATTGGTGCAATGACTTCCAAGCGATCCGGCAGGGGGCCGGATCGGAAACCCGGAAGGAACGCACCATGGCCACCCTGCCTGAATTCATCGCCGTCGAGCGGGAACACTGCAAGCGCCTGAGCGGCGAGCTGGGCCGACTCGGCTCGGCCGGCGCCTTCGGCGCTGCGCTGATCGAGGACGTGCTGGTCCGCGCCGAACGCGCGCTGATCGGTGGCAACCCCGACGCGATGCAGCGCGCGCTCGACGAACTGCGTGACGCTGCCGCCCTGCGCTGCCGCGTGCCGCGGCTGCCCGATCGCGGGCATGCGTCGAACGCGACCCCGTTTTCCGTCTACGTGAGCGCACTGCGCGCCTGAGCTCGGTCACGAGCCCGGTCGCGCATCCAACTTGTCTTGGCGATCCGACGCGCGAATCGCGCCTCGAATCCGGAGGAACCCTGAAATGGCCACCTTTCACCACCAGCTGTACGGACTGCGGGCCGACCCGCCGCGCCCGCTGCGACCCTGGCCCCGCATCTCGCCGCCCGACCGGGCACCCGCACCCAAGCCACTCGTGATGGGCCCGCTGGCCGCCGCCAGCCAGGCGCGCCCGGCGATGGCCCGGGTGCAGACACGCTGGCAGACACATGCCAGGCCCACGTTCCCCATCCGCCCCGCCGACGACCCCGTGCGGCAGGTGGCGGACAACGAGCGCCGCGGCATGACGCTGCTGGCGCTGGTGCTGTGCGTGACGGTCAGCGTGGCGCTGCTCGGCTTCGGCCTGCAGATCCTGCAGTGAGCACCACCTCACCCGCCAATCGCGGCCCCCTCGGGCCCGGCCTGTTGGCAGCGGGCGGACGGCCGCGGGCGGCTGCGCGCGCGCCGGCCCATCGCTCGCCCTGGCAGCTGGACCTGCCGGATTTGCAGTGCGTCGCCTGGTTGTCGCCGGTCGGGCGCGGGATGCGACCATTGCGCTCCGATCGCCCAAGCCTGCACGACGCCCGATGCCCGCCACCTTGCCCACCGCGTCCAGCCGCTGGCAGCGCTTTTCCGCCGCCAGCCTGCGCGCCTTTCATGCCTATGCCGGCTGGCTGGTGAGCATCACATGGTGGCAATTCGGATTCCTGTCGATCCTGCTGCTGATCTTTGCATCGGTGCTGGAGAAGATTCCACCGTTCTCGTGGAAGACGACCGAGGTGCTGACGATCCACAGCGAGCCGCCGAACGCCAACGTGCCGGAGCCCCCGGCGCCGCCGAAGCCGCCGAAGGCCCCGCGCGAAGCCAAGATCCGGATCGAGAGCAACAAGGAAGGCCGCAACAAGGAAGGCGTGTCGATCACGATCGACGAGCGCGGCGTGCGCATCACCCCGCGCAAGGCGGGTGCCGACCCGACGGCCGGTACGTCGGCGCCGGCCGTGCCGGCAGCCCCGGCGGCCAGCGCGACAGAACCCGACAAGCCGCTGGTCGAGATCAACCTGCCGCCGGGCAGCACGAGCGACACCGTGCGCGAGGCGGTCGAGGAGGCCCGGCGCGAGATCACCGAGGCGATCGAAGAGGCGCGGCAGGAAGCCGAAGCCGCGCGTGAGGAGGCCGGCGGGCCGAAGGTGCGTGTGCGCACCACGCGCTTCGGCGACTTCCTGCCCGATGTGGCGTTCTTCTGGATCATCGCGTCGATCGCGATCAAGGCCACCTACAAGGGTCGCATCCAGGCCGAGGCCAAGGCCGCGCAGGCAGTCGAAACCGCCGAGGCCGAGTCGCTGAAACGCCAGGTGGCCGAGGCGCGCATGGCGGCGATGCAGGCGCAGGTGGAGCCGCACTTCCTGTTCAACACGCTGGCGTCGATCGACCACCTGATCGAGACCGACCCGCGGCGCGCCAGCCAGATGCAGAAGAACCTGATCGCGCTGCTGCGGGCGTCGATGCCGGCCATGCGCGGCAACGGTGATGTGGGCGCGCGCGACCTGAAGCACGAGCTCGACGTGATCCGGCCCTACCTGGAGATCCTGAAGGTGCGCATGGAAGACCGTCTCGCCACCGAGATCGCCGTGCCCGACGGGCTGCTCTCGGCCGAGTTCCCGGCGATGATGATCCAGACGCTGGTGGAAAACGCCATCAAGCACGGCCTGGAGCCCAAGCCCGAAGGCGGGCGCCTGAGCGTCAGCGCCGAGATCGTGCACGGCAAGCTCGCGGTCACGGTGGCCGACACCGGCGTGGGCTTCGGCAAGGCCGCCACTGCCGGCACCGGCGTCGGCCTCACCAATATTCGCGAGCGGCTGCAGCTGCTCTATGGCGGCAAGGGTGCGCTCGCGGTGAGCGAGAACCCCGGAGGCGGCACACGCGTGACCGTGACCGTGCCGTACCGCACTGTCGAGGAGACATCTGCATGAATGCGCCGGTTCCGATTCCGCTTTCGACCTCGCGCCGACGCATCGTCTGGCGCATCACCGCCGGGGCGCTGCTGCTCGGCCTGCTGGCGATGCTGGTCGCTGCGGCCGCGATCCTGCACGGCCTGGACACATCACCGGTGCAGGTGATCCTGAACGGCGAGCCGATCGCCCTGCCGCAGTCGCTGGCCGAACTTTCTTGGGGTCGGTGGATGGCCCTCGTCGGCGGCCTGGCGCTCGCGTTGCTGGCCTTGACCCTCGTGGTGCCGGTGGCGCTGCTGGCCACCGTGGCCGCGGTGGCGCTGGCGCTGCTGGTCGGCCTCGGACTGCCGTTGCTGGTGGTGGCCCTCGTCGTTGCGATGCTCGTTGCGCCGCTGGCGCTGATCGGCTGGCTGCTGTGGCGGGCGCTGCGGCCGGCTCGCACAATCGCGGCATGAGCAGCACCACCGAGACAGCACCACGCGCGGTGCTCGCCGACGACGAGCGCCTGATGCGCGAACAGATGCGTGCACGCCTGGCCGAAGTGTGGCCCGAGTTGCAGATCGTGGCCGAGGCCAGGAACGGCCTCGAGGCGGTGGAGGCGGTGCGCGAGCATGGGCCAGACATCGTCTTCCTCGACATCCGCATGCCGGGGCTCACCGGCGTGGAGGCGGCGCGCCAGATCGCGCAGCTCGAGCTGCCCGACGATGCGCTGCTGCCGGAGATCGTGTTCGTGACGGCCTACGACCAATACGCCGTCGAGGCCTTCGAGCAGGGTGCGGCCGACTACGTGCTCAAGCCCGCCGAGCGCGATCGGCTCGCCGTGACCGTGGAGCGCCTGAAGAAACGCCTGGCCGCGCGCGGCACGGCCGATGCGCCGGCGGCTCAACCGCTGCAGCAACTGCTGCACAAGCTCTCGGCCCAGCTCGCGCCCGGCGGCCGGCCGGCCTACCTGCAGTGGATCCAGGCCACGGTCGGCACGAACATCCAGATGATCGCGGTGGCCGACGTGCTGTTCTTCATCAGCGACGAGAAGTACACGCGCGTGCAGACGGCACAGGTCGAGGCGCTGATCCGCAAGCCGATCAAGGAGCTGGTCGACGAGCTCGACCCGCAGGTGTTCTGGCAGATCCACCGCTCCACGCTGGTCAACGTGAACCACATCGCCGGCGTGGCACGCGACTTTCGCGGACGCCAGATCGTGAGCGTGCGCGGCCACGGCGAGAAGCTCGAGGTCAGCCGCAGCTACAACGGCCTGTTCAAGGGAATGTAGCGCGCACCGGGGCCCTCGCGGCCGGCCCGGTCCTGCGGGTTGTACAGCGCACAGGCCTTCAGCGACAGACAGCCGCAGCCGATGCACGAGGCCAGCTTGCGCTTGAGCGTCTGCAGCTCGGCGATGCGGGCATCGAGCAGGGGTTGCCAGGCGCGCGCCAGGCGCTCCCAATCCGCCTTCGTGGGCGTGCGTCGCTCGGGCAGACCGGACAGCGAGGCGCGCACCGCCTCCAGGCTCAACCCGACCGCCTGCGCAGCGCGGATGAAGGCCACACGGCGCAGCACATGGCGCGGGTACACCCGCTGCCCGCCGCTCGAGCGCGAGCCCGCGATCAGGCCCTGCGCCTCGTAGAAACGCAGCGCGCTGGCGGCCACGCCAGAGCGGCGGGCCAGCTCGCCGATGCCGAGCCGGCCTTCGCGGGGGTCGTCCATGATGAGATCCGTGGCTTTCGAGGGGCTTGACTTCAAGTTCACTTTAACTTGCATCGTGGCGCCCATCGACCGAAGCACCGACAGACCCCATGAACGACACGTCTTCCACGCTGCGCCGCCTGCTCGACCAGGGCCTTGCCCGGCATCCCGAATATGGTGGCGGACTGGCCAATCACCTGCCGATGGCGCTGCACGCGCTGCAGGCACTGGGCGCGAGCAGCGACCGCCTGCGCGCCTTCGCCGCCGGGCATGTCCGGCGCCTGCAGCGTCGAAGCGAGGTGCCGGACGACGGTTTCGAGGCTCGACACGCGGCGTTCGACGCCGCGATCTCACGCGACGGTCGCGACAGCATGTTGCGCGGTGCGCTGGTCGAGCTGATGCCCGGCGTGGCCGCAGCGGCCTTCCACGGCCTGATCCGCGTGGCCCATGCCGTGCAGGCGGAACATGACGGCGAACTGGCGATGGGCCTGGCCTATTGGGCCCATCAGCACGAGGCGATGGGATCGTCACCGTCGGGCGCCGCGGACCTGCCGCATGCCGAGTGGCTGGCCGCCCTGCAGGCGTTGCGCCCGACCGGCGCCATCGACGGCCGGATGATCGTGCGGCGCATGCGACGCTGGTCAGTCGAGCCGGGCTTTGCTGAGCTTGCGCCGCGGCTGCGCATCGACGACGCCACCTGGCAGGACCTGGCGGCCGGCGCAGTGGCGCTGTATGCCGCCAGCGGCAACTTCACCGTGCTGCACATGGTGACCGCCAGCCATGCCCTGCAGGTGCTGATGCCCTGGATCGACGATCGCGCGGCGGCACTGCGGCACTTCAGCGTCGCGGCCGCTGCCGCGCTGAAGGCCACCGACGCATGTCCCGGCACGACACCGACCGCGCGCCCCTGGAGCGAGGTCGTGCGGCATGCGATCGCCAGTGACGACGAGCATGTGATCAAGCTCGTGCACGCCGCGCGCGAGCTCGAGCAGGCGCTCCGAGGCGACGTTTGTCGCCGGGCCGCGACGCGCGCGGTCAACGTCGCGGAGGTCGCCGCATGACGCCGCCCGCCACGCCACCGTTGCGGGGCTTCGACCACCTGCATGTCTACGTCGGCGACCGGAACGCAGCCGTGGCCTGGTACGAGCGGGTGCTCGGCATGAGGCCGGTGGCCGCGTTCGCGCATTGGGCATCAGGGGGCGGTCCGCTGGTGATGAGCAACACCGCGGGCACGCTGCACCTGGCGCTGTTCGAGCGGCCGCGGCAACCCAACCGCGCCATGCTCGCCATGGCGGTCGACGCGGCGCAGTGGCGGCCGTGGCGACATCACCTGGCCGCGCAGCAGGTCGAGGCGTCGTTCGAGGATCATGGCGAGTCGTGGTCGCTGTATTTCGACGACCCCGACGGCAACCCCTACGAGATCACCTGCTACGACGTCGAGGCCTTGCGCGGCGGCAGCCAGTAGGCAATGCACCACTGCGCCGACCAGTAGGTGGCCAGGATCCACAGGCTGGCCGCCGGCAGCGGCGAAGCGAACTTGTTGATCGCCAGCAGCGCGTCGGAGCAGAGGAACAGCGCGCCGCCGATCGCGAGCACGCGCGCGCGGGACTCAGCGTTGCCCCCGCGTGCCGCGAGCCACACCGCCGCGGCCTGAGAGGCCATTGCCGCGAGCGCCACCACGTAGGCCAGCACCGGCAGGCGCAGCGCCGCGGGCACATGCGGCCACAGCTGCGACAGCACAGCGGCCGCCACCACCGCGTAGAACACCAGCGCCAGGGGCCTTGCCGCGAAACGCACACCGCGCGTGAAGGCGCCGATGTAGCACAGGTGCGCCAGCAAGAAGGCCACCAGCCCCGGCAGAAAGCCCTCCTTCGGCCACAAGAGCGCGATATCGCCGGCCAGCGAGAGCACCAGCCCAAGGAGCACGAGCCGGCGCACGCGCGGCACGTCGTGCCCGCGCGGCCAGGCGCGCACGAGAATCAGAACGGTCGTCAGCGGCTTGAACACGAACACCAGCGCCGGTGCCGCGAGCGCGAAGGGGGCGCCGGCAATCGCCAGCACCGCACTCGCGACGATGGCGAGATCGAGCCCGCGAGCGGTCATGTCGGCGCTGCTTCGGCCGAGCGCGTCTTATCGGCCGAGCGCTCCGCTTCGGCCGTGCGCGCCGTATCGGCCGAGCGCTCCGCTTCGGCCGAGGGCGGCGTGTCAGCCGATTGCGCCACCTTGGCCGCCAGCTCGGCGCGCAGCTGCTTCAGTCGCTCGCGCGGGTCGACCTGGGTCTTCGCCTCGTCGAGCTTCATCTCCGCGATGAACCGGCTGGGCATCGCCGGCGCCATCTCGCGGCCGCGCTTGCGGCGCTTGAGCGCGCTCACCGCGAGCGTGCGCTGTGCGCGCGTGATGCCCACGTACATCAATCGGCGCTCCTCTTCCAGGCGCTGCGGCGTGACCGGCTGCTCGTCGGTGGCAAAGGGCAGCAAGCCCTCGTTGACGCCAGCGAGGAACACATGCGGCCACTCCAGGCCCTTGGCGGCGTGCAGCGTCGACAGCGTCACCACGTCGGCATCGTCGCTGCGCTCGGCGATCGACAGGATGATGCTGATCGTCTGCGCCACCTCGAGCACGCTGCAGGCCGGGCTCTCGTCGCCGCTGCCGTCGTTGGCCGTCACACCGCCGCAGCGGCGCGCGATCCAGTCGACGAACTCGAGCACGTTGGCCCAGCGCGCGGCGGCGAGCTTGGCATCGTCGTCGCCGTCGTGCAGGTGCTGCTCGTAGCCGATGTCCTTCAGCCAGCCCATCAGCCATTCGCGCGCGGCCTCGTGGCCGCTTGCCTGCCGCGCGCGGTATTCGAGGTCGTTCACATAGCGACCGAATTCGTGCAGGCCGGCGAGCGCCTTCTTGTTGAGTGCCGTCGCCAGGCTGTCGGCGAACAGCGATTCGAACAGCGAATGCCTCCACTTCGAGGCGAACTCGCCCAGGCTCGCCAGGCTCTGGTGGCCGATGCCGCGTTTGGGGTTGGTGATCGCGCGCAGGAATGCGGGGTCGTCGTCGTTGTTCACCAGCAGCCGCAGCCAGGCGCACAAGTCCTTGATCTCGGCGCGGTCGAAGAAGCTCTGTCCGCCCGAGACCTTGTACGGCATCTGCGCCTTGCGCAGCGCCTGCTCGAAGGCCCTGGCCTGATGGTTCGCGCGGTACAGCACCGCGAAGTCGCGCCACTTTGCGTCACCGCCGGCCTGGCGCCGAGCCTGGATCCAGGCCACGACGCGCTCGGCTTCGTGCGCCTCGTTGTCGGCGTCGATGCGCTTGATGGGATCGCCCTCGCCATGCTCGCTCCACAGCGCCTTGGGAAACAGCTTCGGGTTCGCGGCGATCACCGCATTCGCGGCGCGCAGGATGGCGCCGGTGGAGCGGTAGTTCTGCTCCAGCTTGATGACCTTGAGCGACGGATAGTCCTGCGGCAGGCGTTTGAGGTTCTCGATCGTCGCGCCGCGCCAGCCGTAGATGCTCTGGTCGTCGTCGCCCACCGCGGTGAAGTTCGGCCGGTCGCCCACCAGCAGCTTGAGCAGCTCGTACTGCACGGCGTTGGTGTCCTGCACTTCGTCGACCAGCACATGCGCCAGGCGCTCCTGCCAATGCGCGCGCACCTCGCCATCGCGGCGCAACAGTTCCAGCGGCAGGCCGATCAGGTCGTCGAAGTCGGCGGCCTGGTAGGCCGCGAGACGATCCTGGTAGCGGCGCATCACGCGGGCGGCCACCTGTTCGTCGTCGTTCGATGCCGCGGCCTCGGCGCCGTCGGCGCTCAGGCCTGCGTTCTTCCAGCTGCTGATCGCCCATTGCCAGCGCCGCGCGAGTGCCGCGTCGCTGGTGCCGCCGGCATCGCGCAGCACGCCGAGCACGTCGTCGGCATCGAGGATCGAGAAGCGGGGTTTGAGTCCGACGCGTTCGCCGTGTTCGCGCAACAGGCGCACGCCCAGCGAGTGGAAGGTGCTGATCGACAGCGGCCGCGCCACACGCGGCCCGACCAGCGACTTGGCGCGCTCGCGCATCTCGGCCGCGGCCTTGTTGGTGAAGGTGATCGCCGCGATGCGTTCGGGCGCGAGGCCCGAGCCGAGCAGCCGCGCGATCTTGTGCACGATCACGCGGGTCTTGCCCGAGCCTGCGCCGGCGAGCACGAGGCACGGGCCCGCGAGCGTGTCGACGGCCTGGCGCTGCGCGGGGTTGAGCGTGTCGGTCATGGCGGGCGCGCGATGATAGCCAAGCGGTCGGTCATGAAGATGTGGTAACACTGCGCGATGCATCGCACACGCCCCTTCGTTCGCCTGGGCCATACGCCAGGCCATTGCAGGCCGCCCGCGGACCCGTCGCGGCGCTCCGTATTGGCGCTGGCAGCCTCGGCCATCGCCCTGCCTGGCTGCACCGCGATCTCGCGCGGCGCCGACGTGTCGCGCTTCGATCTCGGCATTGCGTCGGGCCGGCCACGCGCCACGGGCATGGTGCTGTGGACACGGCTGACGGGTCCCACCCTGCCCGAACGGGTCGACGTGCGCTGGGAGCTGGCGCGCGACGAGCGTTTCACCGACATCGCCGCGCGCGGCAACGAGGTCGCCGTCGCGGCCGACGCGCACAGCGTGCATGCGGAGCCGGCCGGGCTCGAACCCGCCCACCGCTACTGGTATCGCTTCGAGGCCCTGGGGCAACGCAGCGCAACCGGCCGCACGCAAACCGCACCGGCGCCCGACGCAGCAGTGTCGTTGCGCTTTGCGATTGCGAGTTGCCAGCGCTACGACCATGGGCAATACGCGGCGTGGCGACACATGGCCGGAGAGGATCTCGACCTGGTGCTGTTTCTCGGCGACTACATCTACGAGTACGCGTCGCCGCCGGGCGCGCTGCGCGCACATGTCGGCGGGCCGGTGCGCACGCTGGAGCAGTACCGCGCGCGCTACGCGCAGTACAAGAGCGACCCGGCCCTGCAGGCCGCGCATGCGGCGTTTCCGTGGCTGGCGGTCTGGGACGACCACGAGGTCGACAACGACTATGCCGGCCTCCAAGGTCAGGCGCTGCAGGGCGACTTCGCCGCGCAGCGGGCAGCGGCGTATCAAGCCTATTGGGAGCACATGCCGTTCCCGAAGGCGGCGCGCCCGAAGGGCCCCGACATGCGCATCGTCGATCGGCTCGACTGGGGGCGGCTGGCGCGCATCCACGCACTCGACGATCGCCAGTACCGAGATCCACAAGCCTGCCCGCGTCCGGGCCGCGGCGGCTCCAACACCGTGCGCCTGAAAGATTGCCCCGATCTGCTCGATCCCCGGCGCAGCCTGCTCGGGATGGAACAGGAGCGCTGGCTCGCCGACGGCTGGAGCCTGGATCGCCCGTGGAATCTGCTCGCGCAGCAGACGCTGATGGCGCGCTTCAGCTGGGGCGCCGGCGACGACGCGCGCTACTGGACCGATGGCTGGGATGGTTACGCGCCCTCGCGCAACCGGTTGCTGCAGGGGGTGCGCGATCGCCGCGTGCCGGGCGTGGTGGCGCTCGGCGGCGACGTGCACGCGAACTACGTGGCCGACCTGAAGGCCGACTACGACGACGAGCGGTCCCCGGTGGTGGCCAGCGAGTTCTGCGGCACCTCGATCAGCAGCAAGGGCCTGGCGCAGGAGCGCATCGCGGCGGCGCTGCCCTTCAATCCGCATCTGCACCTCGGCCGCGGCGACCAGCGCGGCTACGTGGCCTTCGATCTCGACGCTCGCGCGCTGCAGGCACGGTTGATGGTGGTGGCACAGCCCGAAGACGCGCGAAGCCCGGTGGAGGTGGCGGCGCACTTCGTCGTCGAGGCCGGCAAACCGGGGCCGCGCTTGGCCTGATCTCGCCGCGAGCCTGCGACGGCCGCTGAGATACTGGCGGTCTCGCATGCAGTCCATCCTCGCCGTCACGGTTCCGTTCTTCGCGCTGGTGCTCGCGGGCTATGTGGCCGGCTGGCGGCACGTGTTGCCGGAGTCGGCGATTCCGGGCCTCAACGCCTTCGTGTTGTACTTCGCGCTGCCGTGCATGCTGTTCCGCTTCGGGCTGAACACGCCGATCGCCGAGGCCTTGAACCCGACCGTGCTGGCGGTCTATCTGCTGTGTGCGCTGCTGATGGTGTTCTTCACCATCGCGGTCTCGCTCGACGAGGTGGTGGGTCTCAAGGACGCCTCGTTCGGCGCGCTGGTGACCGCGTTTCCGAACACCGGTTTCATGGGCGTGCCGCTGCTGGCGGCGCTGTTCGGCCCGACGATCGTGGGGCCGATGATCGCGACGATCCTGATCGACATGTTCGTCACCAGCTCGCTGTGCATTGCGCTGGCCCAATCGGGTGCGGGTGCGGGTGCGGGTGGCAGCGCCGGCGGTGCGCGCGAGGCTGCGTTGCGCTCGCTGCGCGGCGCGCTGTCGAACCCGATGCCCTGGGCGATCGCGCTCGGCGGCGCCTGCAGCGTGTTGGGCTGGCGGCCGAGCGGGCCGGTGGACGCGGTGATCCGCATGCTGGCCGACGCCGCGAGCCCGGTGGCGCTGTTCACGATCGGCGCAGTGCTGTGGCGCGCCGGGCAGCACGCGCATCACCGCACCGAGCCGAAGCGCTTCGTGCCGCAGGCCCTGATGAAGCTGCTGCTGCACCCGCTGCTGGTGTTCCTGGTCGCGCTGGCCGCCGGTCAGCTGGGCGCGCCGCTCAATGCTACGCAGATCACCGCGGTGGTGCTCACCGCGGCGTTGCCGAGCGCGGCCAACGTGGCCATCCTCGCCGAACGCTTCGGCGCCGATAACGGACGCATCGCACGCATCATCATGACGAGCACCGTGCTCGCGTTCGTGAGCTTCACGGGGCTGGCCTGGGTGTTCGGTGCGCGGCAGTGACTGGCGCGACCGGCGCATGGCCCGGGTGCGCACACCCGGTCGTCAGCTGCTGGCGGAAGCACCGCCGGGTCCGACGGCCTTTGCGCGGCCGACTTGCACCGGCAATGCCGCGGCCCGACCCTGCTTGTCGGCGCCGGCGTAGATGGTCAGGTGCGGATAGGGGATCTCGATGCCCCGTTCATCGAACGCCTTCTTCAGCCGTCGGAGGTATTCGCGGCGCACGTCCCACTGCGCCAGCGGCGCCACCTTGAAACGACAGCGCAGCGCAATCGCGCTGTCGTCCCAACGCTCGACGCCGGCGATATCGAGATCGCCGAGGATGCGCGCGGCGAACGAGGCGTCGCCGCGCAATCCGGTGGCCACCTGACGCATCACCGCGAAAACCTCGTCGAGGTCTTCGCGATAAGCGACCCCGATGTCGATCACCGATTGGGCGAACTGCCGGCTCATGTTGGTCACCGTGGTGATCAGCCCGTTCGGCACGAAGTGCACGTTGCCGTCGTAGTCTCGCAAGCGCACATGGCGCAACGTGATGTCCTCGACCAGGCCGCCGATGCCGGCAACGTTGACCACGTCACCCGTTCGGAGCTGGTCTTCGAACAGCAGGAAGAATCCGGTGAAATAGTCCTTGACCAGCGACTGCGCACCGAAGCCGATCGCCAGCCCGACCACGCCCGCGGCCCCGAGGATCGGCGCCAGCGAGATCCCGACCTCGGCCAGCACCATCATCGTGGCAAGGGCACTGACGACAAGCGCAACCAGGTAGCGGATCACGCGACCCAGTGTCTCGGCGCGCCGCGCGACATCGGGCCCAGGCAAGCGCGCGGCGATGCGCACACGGGCCGCGCGAACCAGGCGCTGCAGCAGCGCGATCAGCACCCAGGCCGCGACGATGATCAGCACGATGCGCGCTCCGGCGAGCGTCGGGGCGCTCCAGCGCGCCCAGTCCAGGTTCTCGATTCGGGTCCACCAATCGTTCACGGTGCGCTCCTTGTCCGTTGCGACGCGGCATGGGTGCGTTGTTCGGCCTGGGCGCGGCGCGATTTCGCCGAGCCCACCCCGCGGCGAGGCCGCAGCTGACCGCACTCGACCCCGCTGCTCCTGCTTCGTCGCTGTGGGCGGGCACAGGTTCCGTGGCTGACGCGACGACCCGACCCCGTCACGCTCGAGGTCGCCTGCGGCTGCTCGACCGAATCGACGTCAGATCGCCTGCGGATCGACGTCGACGGCCCACCGGGCGAGGCCCTTCGTTGATGCACGCAGCTCGTGCAGCCGCGGCAACCAGGCCGGCAGAAAACGCTGCAGCCGCGCACGCGAGGCCGATTCCACCAGCATCTGCAAACGCTCGACGCCGGCCACGCGCTGCACCGGCGGTGGGACCGGTGGATAGACCGTGACGCCTTTGCTTTCGTCCATCGCGGCAGCCACCTCGGCCGCCCGGCGCAGAAAGGCCTGCGCCACCGCCACGTCGCGCGCCTCGGCACGCAACAGCGCCAGATGCGAGAACGGCGGCAGGCCGGCACTGCGACGCTCGTCGAGCTGGGCCTGCGCAAAGCGCGCGTAGTCGTGCGCACGCAGCGCGGCGAAGAGTGCGTGCTGCGGATGCCACGTCTGCACCCACATCTCGCTGGTGCCGCCGGTGGCGGCGTCGCGTCCGGCACGGCCGGCGGCCTGCATCAGCAAGGCGAACTGGCGCTCCGGCGCGCGGAAATCGCTGCTGAAGAGTGCGGCATCCGGGTTGACTGCCGCCACCAGCGTGATGCGGCGGAAGTCGTGGCCCTTGGTGACCATCTGCGTGCCGACGAGGATGTCCACCTCACCGGCGTGCACGGCGGCGAGCGACTGCTCGAGCCGCCCCTTGCCGCGTGTGGCATCGGCATCGAAGCGCGCGATGCGTGCGCCGGGCAGCAGCTCGGCGAGCTGTTCCTCGAGCCGCTCGGTGCCGCGACCGACCGGCGATATGTCGAGATTTCCGCAGACCGGGCAGGCACGCGGCACACGTTCGGTGAAACCGCAATGGTGGCAGCGCAGCGTGCGGTCGTGCTTGTGGAACACGCGCCACGCACTGCAGTGCGCGCAGTCGCTCTTCCAGCCGCAGTCGGCGCAATGCAGCACGGGTGCGTAGCCGCGACGGTTCAGGAAGACCAGGCTCTGCTCGCCGCGCGCGAGCCGCTCGCGCAGGGCCTCCAGCAACGGCGGCGCCATCACCGCGGGCGTCTTCGTGCGCGGCAGGCGGCTCATGTCGAACACGCGCACACGCGGCAACGCGGCGCCGCCGATGCGCTGCTCGAGCGCCAGCCGGCGGTACCGCCCGGCGAGCACATGCTGCCAGGTCTCGAGCGACGGCGTGGCCGAGCCGAGCAGCACCGGCACCTGCTCCAGGCGCGCCCGATAGATTGCGATGTCGCGCGCCGAATAGCGCGCGCCGTCCTGCTGCTTGTAGGACGCGTCGTGTTCCTCGTCGACGACGACGAGTCCCAGCCGCGGCAGCGAGGCGAACACTGCCAACCGGGTGCCCAGCACGATGTCGGCGAAGCCCAGGTGCGCGGCCAGCCAGGTTTGCAGCCGCTGCGCGGGCGTGAGCGCACTGTGCATCGCCACGACGCGACGATCGGGAAAGCGCGCGCTCACGCGCGCGAGCAGCTGCGGCGTCAGGTTGATCTCGGGCACGAGCAGCAGCGACTGCCGACCGCGAGCCAGCGCCTCGGCGGTGGCTCGCAGGTAGACCTCGGTCTTGCCGCTGCCGGTCACACCGTGCAGCAGCATCGGTGATGCGTCGGCCGGCATGCCGACGATCGCCTGCAGCGCAGCCGCCTGTTCCGCATTGAGTACGGGCATCGAGGATGCATCGGCCGGCGCGGGCGATGCAGCCAGGCGCTTGTGCAGCTTGCGCACCCGCTGCGCCAGCTGCGACGCGTCGAGCTTGCGCAGCTCGGGTGGCAGCACCGCGAGCGCGAGCTCGCCGAGACCGCGCTGGTAGTAACCGGCGGCGAAGGCGACGAGGCCGAGCCATAACGGCGGCAGTGGCGGCATGGCCTCGAGGACCTGCGCAACCGGCCTCAGCGTCACGCCCGGGTCGACCGCAGGCGCGCCGGACCAGACGATGCCAGAGACCTCGCGTTTGCCCAACGGCACGCGTACCAGCGTGCCGGGCGCCAGTGACCGCTCGCTCAGGTAGTCCAGCGCATCGCCCAGCCCCGCATGTTGCGGCGTCTCGACAACCACCGGTACCCGCTCGGCGGTCATACCCGATGCGATAAAGCCACTTGCGGGCGATTTCGATGCTTCATATCAACGATCGCCGGTAAGTGACTGATTGTGAAAGAAAAATGACAGGTCGGCCCAACCTGTGGACAACTTTGTGGGGAAGCTGCCGACGGATGCGCTAAACGCCTGATTTCACGAGACCCGCGGCACCAGTGGCCATTTCAGCGTTACATGGGTTTCTTGTTCTAAATCAGGGACTTGCCACGGCAATCCGTCGTTTTTCACGCAACGTCCGCGCGCCATCCGGAGCCATCCCCCTATATCACGGATGGTGGGGATAAGTCGAGATTTGAGTGCTTACTTACGCCGCGCAGTCCGCAGGCTGCAAGGGCTCACGCACCCGACCGCCGCGAATGCGCGTGGACGGCTTCGACCAGGGCCTGCACATGCTCCGGCGGCGTGTGCTGGCTGATGCCGTGCCCGAGGTTGAACACATGGCCGCCCAAGCGCCCGTCGGCGCGCTTGGCGCTGCCGAAGTCGTCGAGCACGGCTCGCGCTTGCATCGCCACGGCCTCCGGCGGCGAGAACAGCACCGCAGGGTCGAGGTTGCCCTGCAAGGCCACACGATCGTCGGTGCGTCGGCGTGCGTCGGCGAGCGAGCAGGTCCAGTCGAGTCCGACGACGTCGGCCCCGATGCCGGCAATGGCCTCGAGCCACGGGCCACCGCCCTTGGTGAACACGATGCAGGGCACGCGCCGCCCTTCGGCCTCGCGCTTCAGCGCCGCGACCACGCGCCGCGTGTAGTCGAGGCTGAACGGGCCGAAGCGATCGTGCGCCAGCACGCCGCCCCAGGAGTCGAACACCATCACCGCCTGCGCGCCGGCGTCGATCTGCGCGTTCAGGTACGTCGCCACCGCCTGTGCGTTGATGTCGAGCACACGATGCAGCAGATCGGGCCGCGCATACATCATCGTCTTGATGTGGCGGTACTCGTCGGTGCCCGACCCCTCGACCATGTAGCACGCGAGCGTCCACGGGCTGCCCGAAAAGCCGATCAGCGGCACCCGCCCGGCCAGCGCGCGGCGAATCGACGTCACGGCGTCGAACACGTAGCGCAGCTTGTTCATGTCGGGTATCTGCAGCGCCGCCACTGCGGCCTCGTCGCGCAATGCATGCGCGAAGCGCGGGCCCTCGCCGGCCTCGAAGCTCAGGCCCAGGCCCATCGCGTCGGGCACGGTCAGGATGTCGGAGAACAGGATGGCGGCGTCGAGCGCGTAGCGATCGAGCGGCTGCAGCGTGACCTCGGTGGCGAAGTCCGGGTTGGTGGCCAGCCCCATGAAGCTGCCGGCGCGCGCGCGTGTGGCCCGGTATTCGGGCAGGTAGCGTCCGGCCTGGCGCATCAACCACAGCGGCGTGTAGTCGGTGCGCTGGCGCAGGCAGGCGCGCAGGAACGTGTCGTTGCGCAACGGGAAAGTCATGCAAGCATTATGGACGGCACGCGTCGACGCCGCGGCCGCGCTGGCCACCTATGATCGCGGCGCGAATGGCCACCCGACCGCTGATCCTGATCGTCGAAGACGAGCCCGGCATCGCCGACACGCTGCAATACGCGTTGCGCACCGAGGGCTTCGATCCGGCCTGGTGCGCCACCGGCGAGGCCGCGCTCGCCGCACTGGACAAGGCATTGCCGGCGCTGGTGATCCTCGACGTGGGCCTGCCCGACATCAACGGCTTCGAGCTGTTCAAGCGTCTGCGCGAGCGCGCCGACATGCCGGTGGTGTTCCTTACCGCGCGCGGCGACGAGATCGACCGTGTGGTCGGCCTCGAACTCGGCGCCGACGACTACATGGCCAAGCCGTTCTCGCCGCGCGAACTCGTCGCACGTGTGCGCAGCGTGCTGCGCCGCGCCGCGAAGCCGGCGACGGGCGGCTCAGGCATGACGCCAGTGGCGGCGCCGGCTGCAGCGCCGCGCGTGTTCGAGGTCGACGACGATCGCCGCCAGATCCGCTACTACGGCCACGCGATCGACCTGTCGCGCTACGAATACGGGTTGCTGCGCACGCTGGTGCGACGGCCCGGCCATGTGTTCACGCGCGACGCGCTGCTGGGCCTGGTGTGGGACGACGCCACCGAGAGCCTCGACCGCACGGTGGACGCGCATGTGAAGACCGTGCGCGCCAAGCTCAAGGCGGTAGCGCCGACGCTGGAGCCGATTCGCACGCACCGCGGCGTCGGCTACGCGCTGGCCGAGGACCTGCCGCCATCGCTGCCAACGCGCTGATGGCGCCCGCAGGGCCGTGACGGCACGTACACGCATCTTCGTCGGCGTGCTGCTGGTCTACCTGATCGGCGTGGGTGTGCTGATGTATCGGCTGCTGGCCGACATCGACCCACGTTATCGCGAGTCGGCCGAGGAGTCGCTGGTGGAGACGGCGCACCTGCTCGCCGCGGCGATCGAGCAGCGGGCTCTCGCTGTGCGGGATCCTGGTGCCCCTGCGCCCAGTGCCGCTGCACCGGTCGTGCCGGTTGCGCCGCTCGCATCGCCGGCGGCCTCGGCATCGGCCACGCCGGCAGAGGCTTCTGCGCCCAAGGCCGAGGCCGCCGCGTCGAACCCCGATGCCCATGCCATCGCGACGCTGCCGGCCCCGGCGCCGACGAACGCACCCGTGGCGCCGGCAACGGGCCAGGCACTCGATCCGCGCTGGCTCGAGCCGCTGTTCCGGGACCTGTATGCGCGGCGCTTCCATGCCGACATCTTCGGCGTGATCAAGGAGAGCATCGAACTGCGCGCGACCGTCGTCGACGCCGACGGCATCGTGCTGTTCGACTCGCTCGGCCGGCACGAGGGCAAGGATTTCTCTCAATGGCGCGACGTGAAGCTCGCGCTGGCCGGCAAATACGGCGCCCGCACCAGCCCCGACATCGAGCACGATGTGAACACCTCGGTGATGGTGGTGGCAGTGCCGCTGCGGCTGGACGGCCGCGTCGTCGGTGCGGTCGAGCTGGCCAAGCCGGTGCGAAGCTTTGGCCAGTTCATCGAGGCCGCGCGGCGCAAGACGATGATGGTGGGTGCCACGTCGGTCGGCGCGGTGCTGGTGCTGATGGTTATCGTCAGCCTGTGGCTGGTGCGGCCGCTGGGGCTGGTGACCGAGATGCTGCGCTACGCGCGGCGGCAGCCGCGCCTCAGCCTGCGCCGCCTCGGCCGCCACGCGATCGACACGCTGCGTGCCGCCTTCGGCGAGATGCGCGAGGCTCTCGGCGGCCGGCAATACGTGGCCGACTACGTGCAGACGCTGACGCACGAACTGAAGAGCCCGCTGTCGGCGATCCGTGGCGCAGCCGAGCTGTTGCGCGAGTCCGGCATGCCCGAAGCCGACCGCCAGCGCTTCCTCGCCAACATCGGCCGCGAAACCGAGCGCATCCAGGAGCTGGTCGACCGCATGATGGAGCTCACCGCGCTGGAGCAGCAGCAGCGGCTCGCGCATGTGCAGCGGGTGCCGCTGCGGCCGCTGCTGCAGGAGCTGGCGGCGAGCGCCGAAGCCGCCGGAGCGGCGCGCAGCCTGCGCGTGATGTTGCGAGACGGGCCCGATCTCGAGGTCGACGGCGATCCGCTGCTGCTGCGCCGCGCGGTGGGCAACCTGCTCGACAACGCGGTGGACTTCTCGCCGCCCGGCGGCACGATAGCGCTCGCGCTCGACCGCCATGGCCCGATGGCGCTGGTGACGGTGCAGGACCAGGGGCCCGGCATCCCGGCGTTTGCCGACGACAAGGTGTTCGAGAAGTTCTATTCGCTGGCGCGGCCGCACAACCAGCGCCGCAGCACGGGGCTCGGCCTCGCGTTCGTGAAGCAGATCGCCGCGCTGCACGAGGGCAGCGCGATGCTGCGCAACGGCGATGGCGGCGGGGCGCTGGCGACCTTGGCGCTGCCGTTGAGCGATTTGCGGACGGGTTTGTAGGTCTCGTCGACCGGCTCGCCACCGGTTGCAGCGGGCCCCGCCGCGACTTCACACGCGCTTCACCATTTCCTCACACCCGCCGCAAGCCGTTCGAACGCGCTTCGCAGTGGCCCAGCACAGTGCGTGCACGACCCGGGAGCGTGCAGCGGTTGCACGGCAGCAGGGCCGCGAAGGACCGACCGTGAGGGACACCACCATGCGCCTGCCCATCCACCGCCACGCGTCGCCCATCGCGCGCGTGGCGCTCGCGGTGGCGATCGCGATCGTCGCGACGTTGCTGCTGATCGCCTGGCCCCCGGCCGCCCATGCCGACGATGCCGACGCGCGCGCGTCCGAGAGCCCGTATTTCCACGTGAAGAGCGACGACCCGTCGCTCGATGCGTTTCCGCTCAAGGGCACGGCAGTCGACGTGCGCATTGCCGGCGTGATCGCCGACGTGACGGTCACGCAGACCTATCGCAACGAAGGTCAGCGCGCGATCGAGGCGAAGTACATCTTCCCCGGCTCCACCCGCGCCGCGGTGCACGCGATGACGGTGCGCATCGGCGAGCGCCTGGTCAGCGCGCAGATTCGCGAGAAGCAGCGCGCGCGGCTGGAGTTCGACACCGCCAGGCGCGAGGGCAAGACCACCGCGCTGCTGGAGCAGGAGCGGCCCAACGTGTTCTCGATGAACGTGGCGAACATCCTGCCCGGCGACGACGTGCGCGTGGAGCTGAAGTACACCGAGCTGATCGCGCCGGATCTGGGGCTGTATCGCTTCGTGTTCCCGACGGTTGTGGGCCCACGATATCGCTCGCCTGGCGCCGCACCGGACAACGGCGCACTCTCGGCCACCGCACACCTCAAACCCGGCGAACCTTCACGCGCGAGCTTCGACCTCACGCTCAAGCTCGAATCGCCGTTGCCGGTGGCCGACCTGAATTCGCCGACGCACAAGCTCGAGACGCAGGGCCTGGGCAGTCGCGCGGTGCAGATGGCGCTGGTGGACGACGACGAACGCGCCAACCGCGACGTGATCGTCGAGTACCGCCTCGCCGGCGAACGCACGGCCACCGGGCTGATGCTGCACCGCGCGGCCGAGCCTGGTGGCGAGAACTTCTTTCTTGCGCTGGTGGAGCCGCCGCAGGCCGTGCAGACACTGCAGATCAACCCGCGCGACTACATCTTCGTGGTCGACATCTCGGGCTCGATGCACGGCTACCCGCTGGCCACCGCCAAGGTGCTGCTGCGCGAGCTGATCGAGGGCCTGCGGCCGAGCGACACCTTCAACGTGATGCTGTTCGCCGGCAGCAACCGCATGCTTTCCGAACAATCGGTGCCGGCCACACGCGCCAACATCGAGCGCGCGCTGAAGACGATCGACAAGGCCGGCGGCGGTGGCTCCACCGAGATCGTGCCTGCGCTGCGCCGCGTGGCCGCGCTGCCCAAGCCGGCCGACGTGTCGCGCACGGTGATCGTGATCACCGACGGCTACGTCGCGGTGGAAAGCGAGGTGTTCCAGCTGGTGCGGCGCAACCTGTCGCAGGCCAATGTGTTCGCATTCGGCATCGGCAGCGCGGTGAACCGCCATTTGATCGAAGGCCTGGCGCGCGCCGGCCAGGGCGAGGCCTTCGTCGTCACCCGGCCGCAGCAGGCCGCACAGCAGGCCGAACGGCTGCGCCACATGATCGATGCGCCGGTGCTGACGTCTGTGCGCGCGCAGTTCACCGGGCTGGATGTCTACGACGTGGAGCCGGCGTCGCTGCCCGACGTGATGGTCGGGCGGCCGGTGCTGCTGTGGGGCAAGTGGCGCGGCGAGCCGCAGGGCGCGAAGCTGGTGCTGCAGGGGCGCGCGGCCGGCGGCGAGCATGTGGACGTGGTCGAGGCTGCTGAGCCGTCGGCCGAGGCCGACGCGCTGCGTCACCTGTGGGCGCGCCAGCGCATCGCGCAGCTGGGCGACGAGGAGGCGCTCGTCGGCGGCCAGTCGCAGCGCGCGGCGATCACCGCGCTCGGGTTGCACTACGGCCTGCTCACGCATTACACGAGCTTCGTCGCGGTGGACCAGGTGGTGCGCACGACCGAGTCCGCGGTGCCGGTGAACCAGCCGCTGCCGTTGCCGCAGGGCGTGAGCGCGCTCGCGGTCGGCGCCGAGGCGGCACCCGGCGTGGCCACGGTGGGCGCGGTGGTGCCGACCACACCCGAGCCCGGCTGGATGCTCTCGCTCGCGCTGATGTCGGCAGGCGCGCTCGGCATCGCGGTGATGCGCCGTCGTGCGCTCGCGAAGGCCGCGCCATGACGAGCGCCGTGGTCACCGCGTGCGCACCGGTACGGCTGCGCGCGCGCGATTGGCTGGTGCTGCAGGCGCTCGCGCTGTGGCCGCACGGCGCGTACCTGATCGAACGCGCGCTGGATGGCTCCGACGACCCGCTGGGGCTGCTGGCATTGGCGAGCGCCGTCGGCCTCGTGGCCTGGCGATCCGCACAGCTCCGGCTGGTGCCCCGCCTGCCCTGGATGGCCGTGGCGATCGGCTGCACGCTGCTCGCCAACGCGGCCTGGGTGCTCGGTGTGCCGGCCCTGTTCGCCGGATTGCTGGCGTCGCTGGCGATCGCGGCGGCACTGGCGGCCTGGTGGCCGCAGGCCCGCGCGTTGACGCCGTTGGTCGGCCTGCTGCTGCTGGCGCTGCCGCTGGTGGCCACGCTGCAGTTCTACGTGGGTTTTCCGCTGCGCGTGGTCACGGCCGAGGCCAGTGCCTGGGTTCTGCAGGTCGTGGGCATCGATGCGTGGCGCAGCGGCGCATCGATGTTGGTGGGTGATCGGCTCGTGATCGTCGATGCGCCGTGTTCGGGCGTGCAGATGGCCTGGTGGGGCTACTTCACCGCTTGCACGTTGGCGTCGACGCACGGACTGCCCGACGGTGCCTTCCTGCGCCGTCTGCCGCTGGTGGGACTGGCGGTTCTCGCGGCCAACGTGCTGCGCAACAGCGTGCTCGTCGCACTCGAATCACGATCTGCCGGCCTGGCACCGGCGCTGCATGAAGGCATCGGCCTGGCAACGCTCGCGCTCGTGGCGATCGGTGCGGCCGTGCTGATGCAGCAGCGAACGAAGGAGTTCCGATGAAGACGGTCTGGTGGCTGCGCTCGCGCGAGGCCTGGGCCAACGCATGGGCCGAACAGTGGCCGCGTGTGCTCGCGCTTGGCCTGATCGCAGCCGGCGCGTTGCCCCTGGCCGGTCGCGCGATGACGGCGGTGCCGGCCTCCAGCGCCCCGACCGAATGGCCGCAGACGATCGATGGAGCGCCACTGCGTCCGCTTGCGCTCGGCCGAGTGGAACAGCGTTTCGCGACACGCTTTCCCGGACGCATCGGCCGCTTCGAGTCCACCGAGGCGACCTGGGTGCTCCGCGACGTGAATCGGCCCACGCGCACCTTGCATCCGGCCACCGACTGTTTTCGCGGCCTCGGCTACCGCGTCGAGGGCGCTCGGCTCGAGCACGATGCGCAGTCGCGGCTGTGGCGCTGCTTCGTCGCCGAACATCGCGGCGAGCGCGTGCGGGTGTGCGAACGCATCGTCGACGCCCATGCCCGGTCGTTCACCGACACCTCGGCCTGGTTCTGGGCGGCGGCGCTCGGGCAATCCACCGGACCGTGGCGTGCGATCACGCGCGTGGAGGCATTGTGAAGCGCGCGCTGCACCGCACGCTGTGGCTGATGGCAGTGGCCGCGGGCCTGGGTGCTGCGCTGATGGCCCTGCTGGTGGTGATCGCCCTGCAGATGCTGCGCCCGGCCGACGAGGACTGGCAGACCGAGGTGGCGATCGGCCCCTGGCAGCGCGCCGTCAGCCTGCCGGTGCTGCTGCGTTTTGCGAGCCACCCGCTGGGCCTGGCGTTGCTGGACGGGCGCACCCTGTCGACGCCGCTCGGCCGCTGGCAGCTGCACCGTGAGCGCGAGGGACTCGCCGCGGTGTGCGCGCCGTGCGTCGTGCGCTGGCATGCGATCGGGCCCGCGCCGCTGCAGCTGGCCCGCGTGGGCGCGACGATTCGCGCTGCCGGGGCCGACCGCTTCGGCGGCGAGCTGCGGATCGGCGAAGGCGCGCACGAGCTGCTGCTGCATGCGCAGGGCAGGATCACGCGGCATGGCGCCGAGCTGTTGCTGCGATTGCCACCGACACCGGCGGCGCGAGTGGTCGCCGTGTTCGGCCGCGAGCTGCCCGAAGCCGGCCAGGTTCAGGTGAGCGGCACGTTGGGTGGCGTACTGCAGCTGCGCTGGCCCGACGGGTCGTGGCAACTGACACCGGCGATCGAAGGACTGGAGGTGGCGGGTCTGCACACCGAACGTCTTCTCGACGCACAGCTGCCGGCCGCCTGCCGCACCAGTGCGGCCGAAAGCGATGCGCTCGCGCCCTGGCTGGCGCGTGCGCTGGTGGCGGCAGAGGATGCGCGCTTCTTCGAGCACCCAGGTTACGACCTTGCCGAAATGCTGTCGGCGCTGCGGCACAACGAAGACCATGCGGCCCGCACGCACGACGTCGAGGAGGACGCCCCCGAGCCTGCCGACTGGCGCGGCGGCAGCACGCTGACGCAGCAGCTCGCCAAGTTCGCCTTCACCGGCGACGACCGCAGCGCGGCGCGCAAGCTGCGCGAGCTGCTGTACGCAGTGGAGATGGAACGCACATTGGGCAAGGCGCGCATCCTGCAGCTGTACCTCGCGCTCGCGCCCTGGGGTGACGGCGTGTGCGGCGCCTCGCGCGCGGCACAGGTCTACCTCGGCAAGCCGGCGACCAAGCTGGGCCCGGTGGCCTCGGCGTGGCTGGTGTCGCTGCTGCGCAACCCCGATGCACAGCTCGGCGTGCTGGCCGTCGAACGCCGCATCGATCGCGAACGCATGCGGCAGATCCTGCTGGGCATGCGCCCGATGGGCGCGGCCCAGCGCGAGCTGGCGCTGACCCAGCTCGACTCGTGGCTGCCTTGAGGGCTCCGCGCCTTGAAGTTGACGCGGCCAGCCCCAAGTGGCGGCCGTCGCAGGTAGCATGCGCGCCTCGCGACGACAACCACGGAGGATTCGCCATGTCATTGCGTGCGCGGTGGGTGGGCTGGCTGCTGGCGGCAGGCGCCCTGCTGGGCCTGGGCGGTTGCGGCTACAACGACTTTCAGCGCCTCGACGAGCAGGTCAAGGCCAGCTGGTCGGAGGTGCTGAACCAGTACCAGCGGCGTGCCGACCTGATTCCGAATATCGTCAACACCGTCAAGGGCGAGGCGAATTTCGAGCAGGAAACGCTGACCAAGGTGGTGGAGGCGCGGGCCAAGGCCACCAGCATGCAGGTGAGCCCGGAGACGCTGAACAACCCCGAGGCGTTCAACCGCTTCCAGCAGGTGCAGGGCGAGCTGTCGTCGGCGTTGTCGCGGTTGATCGCGGTGAGCGAGAACTACCCGAACCTGAAAGCCAACCAGGGCTTCCAGGATCTGCGGGTGCAGCTCGAAGGCACCGAGAACCGCATCACGGTGGCGCGCAACCGCTACATCAAGGCGGTGGCCGACTACAACGTGCTGGCGCGGCAGTTTCCGACCAACCTGACGGCGATGCTGTTCAGCTATTCGGTCAAGCCGACCTTCACCGTGGCCAACGAGGCGCAGATCAGCACGCCGCCGACGGTGAGCTTCGAGAAGCCCGCGGCCCCGGCGGCAGCCGCATCGAAGTGACCTGAGGCCCGGGCCAGGGCCTTTCTCGCTCTCGACGATGATCCAACGCCAACGGTTCGCGAGTCTGCTCGCGCTGTGGCTCGCGCTATGTCTCGCGATCGGGGCTGCGCCGGTGCACGCGCAGGACGTGCTGCCGGTGCCGCCGCTCGGCGCTCGCGTGATCGACCAGACGGCCACGCTCGATGACGCCCAGCGCCAGGCGATGGAGCAGCACCTGGCCAACGTGGAGCGCGAGATCGGCTCGCAGATCGTGGTGCTGGTCGTCGCGACCACGCAGCCCGAGGACATTGCCGCCTATGCACAGCGCGTGGCCGACCAATGGAAGATCGGGCGCCGCGACGTCGGCGACGGCGTGCTGATCGTCGTCGCCAAGAACGACCGGCGCATCCGCATCGAAGTGGCCAAGGCGCTCGAAGGCGCGATCCCCGATCTCGCGGCGCGGCAGATCATCACCGAGACGATCAGCCCGGCCTTCAAGCGCAACGACTATGCCGGCGGGCTCAACGCCGCGATCGATCGTCTGGCCTCGCGCATCAAGCCCGAGGGTCTGCCGGCGCCCGGCGAGCGCCGCGGCGAATCGGCGCTGGGCACTGACTTCGGCTGGGAGGAACTGGCGCTGTTCTTCTTCGTTGCCGTGCCGATCATCGGCGCCGTGCTCACCGGCATCTTCGGCCGCAAGCTCGGCTCGATGCTCACCGGCGGCGCCACCGGCGGCGTGGCCTGGCTGCTGACGACCAGCCTGCTGCTCGCGGGTTTGGCCGCATTCGTGGCGCTGTTCCTGGTCGGCGTGATGGGCTTCGGCGCCGCGGGCCGACGCCGCGGCGGCTTCGGTGGCCACGGCGGCAGCCCGCCGATCATCTGGGGTGGCGGCGGCAGCGGCTGGGGCGGTGGCGATGGCGGCGGCGGTTTCTCGTCGGGTGGCGGCGGCGACTTCGGCGGCGGCGGCGCGTCGGGTGACTGGTGAACACCGGGTGAGCGCATGAATCGGTTTGCACGCATCCTCAAGCACCGCTGGCTCGACGAGACCGATACGCAGCGTGCGCTCAATGCCGACGCGGTGGAGCGGCTGCACCAGAGCGTGGCCACGAGCGAGCGCCGGCACTCGGGCGAGATCCGCATCTGCGTCGAAGCGGGGCTGCCGCTGTCGTACCTGTGGCGCGGCCTCACGGCGCGCGACCGCGCGGTCACGATGTTCGGCAAGTTGCGCGTCTGGGATACCGAAGCCAACAACGGCGTGCTGATCTACCTGTTGCTGGCCGAGCATGCGATCGAGATCGTGGCCGACCGCGGTTTGAACCGGCATGTGAGCGCCGAACAGTGGCGCACCATCGTCGACAGCATGCGCGCGGAGTTCCGCGCGCGGCGCTACGAGCAGGGTCTGCTGTCCGCCGTGCGCGCGGTCGACGAACTGCTGCAGCGGCATTTCCCGCTCGGAGATGACGCCGCGAATCCGAACGAGCTGCCGGATCAGCCGCATATGCGCTGAGCGGCGCGGCAGACTTCGCAGGCATCAGCGTCAGCGATCGTTCAACCATCGACGACAAGGCCGTTTGTCGTCAAGCCTTTCTATGCCATCGATTCTCGGCCGGCCTCAGTTGATCGGCTTCAACCCGACGGTGAAGCGCTCGCGCAGCGGCTTGCCCGGCAGTGGCGGGAACACGATCTTCTCGGCCGGTACGTTCACGTCGGGCAGCTGGTCCAGCAGGTGGCGGATCAGCGCCAGCCGGCCGCGCTTCTGGTCGTTGAAGTCCACCAGCGTCCATGGCGCGTGCGGCGTGTGCGTGGCCTTCAGCATCGCATCGCGTGCACGGCCGTAGTCGGCATACTTCTCTCGCGCCTTGAGGTCGATCGGCGAGAGCTTCCAGCCCTTCAGCGGATCGGCCGCGCGTTCGGCAAAACGCTCCTCCTGGTATTGCTGGTCCACCGTGAGCCAATACTTGAGCAGCAGCATGCCGTCGTCGACGAGCATCTTCTCGAACACCGGCGCCTGCTTCAGGAAGTCGCGCGTCTGCTCCGGCGTGCAGAAGCCCATCACCGGCTCGACACCGGCCCGGTTGTACCAGCTGCGATCGAACAGCACGATCTCGCCGGCTGCCGGCAGATGTGCCACGTAGCGCTGGAAGTACCACTGCGTGCGCTCACGCTCGCTGGGCTTGGGCAGCGCCACCACGCGGCACTGGCGCGGGTTCAGCGTGTCGGCGATCGCCGCGATCACGCCACCCTTGCCGGCCGTGTCGCGACCCTCGACGAGCACCATCACGCGCTTGCCGGTGTGCTGCAGCCAGCGTGCCATCGCATTCAGCTCGGTCTGCAAGGCCTCGAGCTGCTCGCGATAGCCGAGCTTGTCGGCTGCCTGGCGCTTGCTTTGCCTGTCCTTGGCGTTCTTGCCCTTGCCTGACTTCTTGCCGCCCATGGATGCTCCCGCATGCTGCGTGTGTGCACGCAGCATGCCCTCGGGAAACGGCATCTGGCAAGCGCCGCGGTGAAAACCGCAGGCAGCGGTCGCGAACGCGCTACTTCTTGCGCAGCTTCTGGATCGCCGCCAGCTGTGCGGCCATGGTCGCGAACTCGCTTTGCGCGGCGGCCAAGCCGACGTCCATGCGGCGCCCGAAAGCACGTGAGCCCACAGAATGGTCAGCGCGCTGTTCCAGTCGTGGCGCCATCGGGCGTCAGACAGCAATTGCTACTTGGCGGACTAATCGTCCTCCTCCACCCAAACACACCCGGACACGATAGGTCCGAACGCAATCACTCCGCCATCGAACAGAGAGTCGGTGAATGACTTCTTGGCAGACCACCGCTCCCCTGCCAGACTAAGATTGGTAAAGAACCTGCAACCGTGCTCCCGGTACGCGTCGATGAACTCCTTTGTTAGCAGTCGCACCTGTTCAGTAGGCATGGCCTCAATGCTATCGACGAGGCTGGTACCAAGTAGCCGCGAGAGGATTGTCTGACCTTGCTCCGCGGAGATCTCATGCAGCGAGTCGTCGTCCTGCCTAAGGCCGAAGATCTGCAATGCCTGATAGAGGCTTAGGTCAGATGAGCCAACGCAGCAACACCTGGTCAGGCCGAGTTGCCTCAGTTTCGGAATGTCGATCAGCCACATGTCCGCCCCAACTGCCCTGCGCCAAATTGCGTGACGGTGTGCAAGTGCTTCAGACAATCACCGCGACTTTTGCAGCTGACCGCGAGCCCATCGAACGGTCAGCACGCTTACCACCAGTCCGATCGCCGGCGGCAGCCGTGCCAGGTACCACACCCCTTCGTCGCCGGCCGCCAAGGACAGGAAGAAGTACAGGGCCCACAGGCCGGAAATTCCGATCAGAACCCATAGCAGCGGTCGTCGCTTGCCCAACGAGAATGCGATCGGAAGCAATGCGAGACCTGCCATAACCAACTGGTCAGTAATCAACTGAGTGTCGAAGTAATCTCTGGGCCATCTGGGCTCGCGCGCCCAGAGGAATGCCGGGACTGCGAGCTTTAGCGCCCAGGCCAGCCACAAGGCGCGAAGAGCGTGGATCATGTACTGCACTACGGCACGGTCGGCAGTGGCGGCAAGTCGGCGCCTGGCGTCAGCCAACATGATGAGCATTGGCCGGCACGCCCTCCCGGAGCGCCGGGGTACTTGAGCCCAGCGCGCACTACGCAACGCTCCGCGCTGTTATGGCAGTCGTTCCTCCATGGTCTCCAATCCCCGGCATTGGCGTCCTGCTGGCAACACGACATGATCCCCTTCTCCTTGCCCACCGACCCTTCGACAAAGGTGCACGCATGCGTGGGCGGGCCCGGTTCGCTGCAGCTTAGAAGTGGATCTTGATTCTGTGCCCGTCCACAGCAACGCTGGCTCACCACGTCCCACAGATACGCGTGGTTTCCCAGCTGAACCGGCAGGATTGTCGTGCCGCGGTTGCACAGAAACAAGCCACTGCCGCCGATCGCGGGCAGGGCAGACAGCGCGACAGCGGCCGCCAGGTTGGGCGCATTAGGTGCGCCCACCGAGACGCCGGTCACCACACCCACTGCCGAGTAGGCGATCGACACCGGTGCGGAATTGGTGCGCGTCGTCGAGGTGAGCCGGCCCGCACCGTCGTAGATGTGTTTGGCTACGTAGCCTTCTGACAGGTTGGTCAGGCCTCCGGTCACGGCCGCCTGCCGAGCTGTAGGCACGCCGTAGTGGTGCTCGCGCACTTGGCCGCGGGCGTCCCTGACGTAGCGATAACGCACGTTCTGCTCGTCGATGCCTTCGAGGACATGGCCGTCGGCCGTGAAGTCGAAGGCTCGGTGGGTCATGCCGCTAAACCGGTTCACCTCCCGCGTTCGGTCGCCCAGCGCGTCGTAGGCGTAGGTCCAGCGGCCGGTTTCGACGCCACTGCCGCCGGCAGGGGTTTCCTTGGTGACGATGCTGGTCGCCAGGCTGTTGGCGTTGTATCCCCACCCAGTGGCGAACGTGCTGCCAACCCTCGTCGCGTTGAACTTCGCCGCGCCGGTGGTATCGGTGGTGGCGGTCCAACTCTGCCCAGTGAGCATGCCCTTGGCGTTGTAGGTATGCGCCCAGACCTTGCCTGGTTCGGCAATGCCCGTGGTCAGGTTGAAGGTCGCATGCCACTTGGTGCTGACAACTTGGGATGCCGCGCCGAGAGCGGGCCTTGTTGTCGCGCTCTGGTAGCTGCTCGGGAACGTCGCGCGTTCTGTCTCACGACCTTTGGCGTCGTAGGCGTAGAACGTGACCGTGTCGTCGTGGGCGATCTCTTTGGTCTTCTTCCCGCTTGCGTCGTAGGTCGTTGCCAGGGCGGTGTTGCCGCACAGCGTGCACGGCGCGCTGACTGCCGTGGGGCGCAGAACGCCGCCCTGATTGGTGAACGTGTAGGTGCGTGAGCTGGGCGTGCCGGTGCTGTAGTCAGTGACCGTGGTCTGGTTGGCGCTGTAGGCAAAGTCGAGCCGGTCGACGCCACCGGCGTGTTGCTCGCTTTGCACTCGCCGATAGGAGTCGTACGCGTAGGTCGCATAACGCACGCCGAGTTCGTCGGTGATGCCGGTCAGCGCAGCAGGGAAGCGCGCATCCTCGTAGTGATAGCGGCGCGCATGGCCGTCCTGCCAGATGACGCTGGTCAGCTGTCCGCGCGCGGGAACACCACTGCCCAGACTGGTGGGCTCGTCGTGGACATAGCGGATCGGACTCGTGGCGCTCCCGGCCACGCTGCCCGCGACGGCGCCCGGCGGGAGCAGTTCGACAAGTCGTGATTGGCTGTCGTAGACGAACTTCAATTCGCGCCCGAAATGATTCCGAACGCCGATCAGCAGGCCAGGCTGCGGCGCGACTGCAGCAGGCGTCGTGGCGGTGCTGTATGTCAGCGCGTGAGTCCAGCCGTTGCGGGCCTTGATGGTCTGCAGCCGGCCGGTCAGGTCATAGTCTTCGATGGAATTGTCGGTGGTTCGGTACTGCCAGCCGGTGAGAACGCCCGACACGTCGCGCACCTCAACGAGCGCGTCCAGCGTTCCGACATCGCCTTGCCAAGTCCTTGGCGTGGCTGTCGAGGTTGTCGTGAAGCGCCTGATCGTTGCATCCGGTCGGACCACGACGACCGGATTGCCGTTTCCGTATGGGTTGAAGATGAGGCGCGCCTGGAAGCTGTGCATCCAGCCAACCTCGAGATCGGCTATGGAGCTGGCCGCAACACTGTCCGAACGATAGAAGCGCGAGATTTCCAGCGGGTGTGCGCCGCCGCCGAGGTAGTCCGCTTCCTTGTGGGTCTTGGTTCCCGTTCCCGGCTGGACCGGATTGCCTTCGGTGCAGGTATCGTCGCGATGGATCGGCGGCGCCGGAGGTACAGAGTCACACCACTCGATCGTGGCGTCGAAGAGCCTAGGTGCGGAGCAGTAGCAGTCGCCAACCGCTTCATCCCAGTACGGATGCGCCCAGTTCGATCCCGTTCGGAGTGGCGCCGGATTGACTTGGCACACGCCAAGGATCCACGTGTACCAGCTGGGTTCCTTGACGCCGTTGTAGTAACGCTGACAGCGCCAACGTCCGGGGAGGTCCTGCTCGACCTGCATGTTGTAGCCGTTGACATTCCATCCCCAAGCGTTGGCCAGACTTGCGCATACGGCCTCAGGACTCGCACCTCGTATGCCGGTTGCATTTGGTTCGACGTAGGCAAGCTCTGCAAAGTAGTTGCGCGGCGTCTGCGCGCTGGCGTCGGTCGCGCCGATCAAAGCGAACCATGCGGCGGCCCATATGGCCAGCAGCCTCATCACCGCTGTTCCTCCCACCCCCTCGCGCGCTGCGCAGTCTGCCGCTGGCGGTCCAACGTGTCAATCGGTGGACCTGGACAGCGAATGCCTGGCGCCAGGGTTGAGCCGGCGCGACCATTGAGGCGCGAGTCCGGGGAGAACCTTGCGCCCGGCTGCAGAGCAGCCTGCCACGGGCGCTACTTCCTGCGCAGCTTCTGGATCGCCGCCAGCTGTGCGGCCATGGTCGCGAACTCACTCTGCGCGGCAGCGAGGTCGATATCGCTCTTGGCGTTGCGCATCGCCTCTTCGGCGCGTTTCTTGGCCTCGTTGGCCTTGGCTTCGTCGAGGTCGTGACCGCGGATCGCGGTGTCGGCCAGCACCGTCACGCAATTGGGCTGCACCTCGAGGATGCCGCCGGCGACGAAGACGAACTCCTCCTCGCCGTTGTCGGCCCGCTCGATGCGCACCGCGCCCGGCTTGATGCGGGTGATCAGCGGCGTGTGGCGCGGATAGATGCCGAGCTCGCCCATCTCGCCAGGCAGCGCGACGAACTTGGCCTCGCCGGAGAAGATGCTCTCTTCGGCGGAAACGACGTCGACGTGAATGGTGGCCATGTTGCTGTTTGCTCCGGCCGATTACTGGAGCTTCTTGGCTTTTTCGAACGCCTCGTCGATGGTGCCGACCATGTAGAAGGCCTGCTCGGGCAGCGCATCGCATTCGCCGCCGACGATCATCTTGAAGCCGCGGATGGTTTCCTTCAGCGGCACGTACTTGCCCGCGGTGCCGGTGAACACCTCGGCCACGTGGAACGGCTGGCTCAGGAAACGCTGGATCTTGCGGGCGCGGGCCACGGCCAGCTTGTCTTCAGGCGACAGCTCGTCCATGCCCAGGATCGCGATGATGTCGCGCAGTTCCTTGTAGCGCTGCAGCGTGGCCTGCACGGCACGGGTGGTGGTGTAGTGCTCTTCACCGACGACGTTGGGGTCGACCTGGCGGCTGTTGGAATCCAGCGGGTCGACCGCCGGATAGATGCCGAGCGATGCGATGTCGCGGCTCAGCACCACGGTGGCGTCGAGGTGGGCGAAGGTGGTGGCGGGCGACGGGTCGGTCAGGTCGTCGGCGGGCACGTACACCGCCTGGATCGAGGTGATCGAGCCGACCTTGGTGGAGGTGATGCGCTCCTGCAGGCGGCCCATCTCCTCGGCCAGCGTCGGCTGGTAGCCCACCGCCGACGGCATGCGGCCCAGCAGCGCCGATACCTCGGTGCCGGCCAGCGTGTAGCGGTAGATGTTGTCGACGAAGAACAGCACGTCTTTGCCTTCGTCGCGGAACGATTCGGCGATCGTCAGGCCCGTGAGCGCCACGCGCAGGCGGTTGCCCGGCGGCTCGTTCATCTGGCCGTAGACCATCGACACCTTCGACTCGCCGAGGTTGTCCTTCACCACGACGTTGGAGTCCATCATCTCGTGATAGAAGTCGTTGCCTTCGCGGGTGCGCTCGCCCACGCCGGCAAACACCGACAGGCCCGAGTGCGCCTTGGCGATGTTGTTGATCAGTTCCATCATGTTCACGGTCTTGCCGACGCCGGCGCCGCCGAACAGGCCCACCTTGCCGCCCTTGGCGAACGGGCAGATCAGGTCGATCACCTTGATGCCGGTTTCGAGCAGCTCGGTCGAGGGGCTCAGCTCGTCATAGGTCGGCGCCTTGCGGTGGATGGAGGCGGTCTGCTTCATGTCCACCGGGCCGCGCTCGTCGATCGGGTTGCCCAGCACGTCCATGATGCGGCCCAGCGTGGCCTTGCCCACCGGCACCGTGATCGCTGCGCCGGTGTTCTTCACCGTCACGCCGCGGCGCAGGCCGTCGGACGAGCCGAGCGCGATCGTGCGCACGATGCCGTCGCCGAGCTGCTGCTGCACCTCGAGCGTCAGGGCCGTGCCCTCGAGCTTGAGCGCGTCGTAGACCTTGGGCATCTTGTCGCGCGGGAATTCCACGTCGACCACCGCGCCGATGCACTGAACGATCTTGCCTTGTGACATGTCTTGGGTCCTTGGATGCTTGTGCGTTGCCGGTGCGTCGCGTCAGCCCGAGATGGCCGCCGCGCCGCCCACGATTTCAGAGAGCTCTTTGGTGATCGCCGCCTGCCGCGTCTTGTTGTAGATCAGCTTCAGCTCGTTGATCAGATTGCCGGCGTTGTCGGTCGCCGACTTCATGGCCACCATGCGCGCCGATTGCTCGGAGGCCATGTTCTCGGCCACCGCCTGGTAGACCAGGCCCTCGACGTAGCGCGTCATCAGCTCGTCGATCACGGCCGGCGCATCGGGCTCGTAGATGTAGTCCCAGCCGTACTGCTTCTTGGCCTCGTCGCTCACCGCCAGGCGCTCGGCGGCCAGCGGCAGCAGCTGCTCGACGGTGGGCTCCTGCTTCATCGTGTTGATGAAGTCGGTGAAGCACAGGTACACGGCGTCGAGCTTGCCGGCGATGAACAGGTCGAGCATCGTCTTCACCGGACCGATCAGCTTGTCGATCTGCGGCGCATCGCCGAGCTGCGTGACCTGGCTGACCACGTTGGCGCCGATGCGGTTGAGGAAGCCGAGGCCCTTGTTGCCGATGGCCACCGCCGAGATCTGCTGGCCCGCGGCCTGCGCCTCGCGCATCTTTGCCGTCACCGCGCGCAGGATGTTGGTGTTGAGGCCGCCGCAAAGGCCCTTGTCGGTGGTCACGACGATGAAGCCCACGGCCTTGGCGCTGCCGTCGACCTTGCGCATGTAGGGCGAGCGGTACTCCGGGTTCGCCTTCGCCAGGTTGGCAGTGATGTTGCGGATCTTCTCCGCATAGGGGCGCGCCGCGCGCATGCGCTCCTGCGCCTTGCGCATCTTCGAGGCCGCGACCATCTCCATCGCCTTGGTGATCTTCTTGGTGTTCTCCACCGACTTGATCTTGCCGCGTATCTCTTTGCCGACTGCCATGACGGGCGTCCTTCAGTGGGGTGTCGTCAGTGCCGTGCGATCAGGAGAAACTCTTCGCGAACGCGGCGATCGCCTTGTCGAGCTCTTCCTCGGCCGGCTTGTCGATGGCCTTGTCCTTCTCGAGCTTGGCCAGCAGCGCGGCGTGGCTGCTCTTCAGGTGCTGGTGCAGGCCGTGTTCGAACGCCAGCGCCTTCTTGGTGTCGATGCCGTCGAGGTAGCCCTTGTTCACCGCGAACACCGAGGCAGCCATCAGGCTGATCGGCAGCGGCGCGTATTGCGGCTGCTTGAGCATCTCGGTCACGCGCGCGCCACGGTCGAGCTGCTTCTTGGTGGCGGCGTCGAGGTCGGAGGCGAACTGCGCAAAGGCGGCCAGCTCGCGGTATTGCGCCAGGTCGGTCCGGATGCCGCCCGACAGGCCCTTGATCAGCTTGGTCTGCGCGGCCGAGCCGACGCGCGACACCGAGATGCCGGCGTTGATCGCGGGCCGGATGCCGGCGTTGAACAGGTTGGTCTCGAGGAAGATCTGGCCGTCGGTGATCGAGATCACGTTGGTCGGCACGAACGCCGACACGTCGCCGGCCTGCGTTTCGATGACCGGCAGTGCGGTCAGCGAGCCGGTCTTGCCCTTGACGGCGCCCTTGGTGAACTTCTCGACGTAGTCGGCGTTCACGCGCGCGGCGCGCTCGAGCAGACGCGAGTGCAGATAGAACACGTCGCCGGGGAACGCTTCGCGGCCCGGCGGGCGGCGCAGCAGCAGCGACACCTGGCGGTAGGCAACGGCCTGCTTGGACAGGTCGTCGTAGATGATCAGCGCGTCCTGGCCGCGGTCGCGGAAGTACTCGCCCATCGTGCAGCCGGAGTAGGCCGACACGTACTGCATGGCCGCCGATTCGGAGGCCGAGGCGGCCACCACGATGGTGTAGTCCATCGCGCCCGCCTGCTCCAGCGAGCGCACGACGTTCTTGATCGAGCTGGCCTTCTGACCGATCGCGACGTACACGCAGATCATGTCCTGGCCCTTCTGGTTGATGATCGTGTCGATCGCGACCGCGCTCTTGCCGGTCTGGCGGTCGCCGATGATCAGCTCGCGCTGGCCACGGCCGATCGGCACCATGGTGTCGATGCACTTCAGGCCGGTCTGCACCGGCTGGCCCACGCTCTGGCGGGCGATCACGCCCGGCGCGACCTTCTCGATCACGTCGGTCATCTTCGCGTTGATCGGGCCCTTGCCGTCGATCGGCTGGCCCAGCGCGTTGACGACGCGGCCGATCAGTTCGGGGCCGACCGGCACCTCCAGAATGCGGCCCGTGCACTTGACGGTGTCGCCTTCGGAGATGTGCTCGTACTCGCCCAGGATCACCGCGCCCACCGAGTCGCGCTCGAGGTTCAGCGCCAGGCCGAAGGTCGGCTGGCCGCCCGGCGTGGGCGGGAACTCGAGCATCTCGCCCTGCATCGCGTCGGACAGACCGTGGATGCGGCAGATGCCGTCGGTCACGGTCACCACCGTGCCCTGGTTCTTGATGTCGGCTGAGACGCCAAGGCCTTCGATGCGGCTCTTGATCAGTTCGGAGATTTCAGCGGGATTCAGTTGCATCGTTCGCTCCAGGACCGATGGCGCTCCAGGTTGAAGGCCAGCGGGGGAAGGGTTGTGTGTTCCTGCGTGGGGGCGTCGTTCGTGCTCAGGCCGTCAGCGCCAGTTTCATCTTCTCGAGCCGCGCCTTGACCGAGGTGTCGAGCACTTCGTCGCCCACCACCACGCGCACGCCGCCGATCAGCGAGGGCTCCACCGCCACGCGGGCGACGAGCTTGCGGCCGAAGCGCTTTTCCAGCGTCGCCACGAGATCCGTGAGTGCGGCGCCTTCGATCGGGAAGGCGCTCTCGATCACCGCGTCGCTGGTACCCGAACGCGCCTTGACCAGCGCGTTGAACTGCGCGGCGATTTCCGGCAGCGCCGGCAGGCGGCCGTTGTCGACCACCGTGCGCAGCAGGTTGCCCACCTTGGCATCGAGCGCCGTCTTGACCACGCCGGTGACGACGCTCACGACCTGTTCGGCCGTGACCTTCGGGTTGTCGGCAAAACGCAGCATGTCGGCATTGCCCGCCACCGCGGCCAGCGCCTGCATCTGCGCCAGCAGGCCTGGGGCATCAGCCGGGCCGACGGCCTTGTACAAGGCCTCGGCGTACGGGCGCGCGATGGTGGCAAGTTCGGCCATGATCAGAGTTCCGACTTCAGGCGACCCAGCAGGTCGGCGTGCACGGAGGCGTTGACCTCCTTGCGCAGGATCGCTTCAGCACCCTTGACGGCCAGCGCGGCGACCTGGTTGCGCAGCGCCTCGCGCGCCTTCACGGACTCCTGCTCGGCCTCGGCCCGGGCCTGGGCGATGATCTTGGCGCCTTCTTCGCTGGCCTTGCCCTTGGCCTCCTCGACCATCTGCTGCGCCAGGCGCTCGGCGTCGGCCAGGCGCTTGGAGGCATCGTCGCGGGCGGCGGCGAGCTGCTGCTCGACGCGCTTGTTGGCATTGGCCAGCTCGGCCTTGGCCTTGTCGGCGGCCGACAGGCCGTCGGCAACCTTCTTGGCGCGCTCGTCGAGCGCGGCGACGATCGGCGGCCAGACGAATTTCATCGTGAACCAGATCAGGATCAGGAACACGATCATCTGAATGATCAGGGTGGCGGTGATGCTCACGGCTCAAGCCTCGAACGGTGGACGCGACGGCAGCCGGCAGCGGGCCGGAGCCGACGACAGCTGCGCTGCGGATGCCGCAGCGCCACGGCTTACTTGGGCAGGTTGGCGAGCTGCGCCAGGAACGGATTCGCGGTGGTGAACCACAGCGCGATACCGACGCCGATGATGAACGACGCGTCGATCAGGCCGAGCAGCAGAAACACCTTGGTCTGCAGCTCGCCCATCAGTTCGGGCTGGCGGGCGGCCGACTCGAGGTACTTGCTGGCCATGATGCCCACGCCGATGCAGGCACCGGCCGCACCCAGGCCGATGATCAGACCGACGCCAATCGCTACGAGACCGATGATTTCCATTTTCTAGAGTCCTTGACAGTGGAAAGGTTGGCTACAGGAAACGAAGGGACAACGAGAGGCAGCGCCCGCGTCAATGCGCGTCGTGCGCCTGCCCGATGTAGACCAGCGTCAGCATCATGAAGACGTAGGCCTGCAAGGTGATGATCAGGATGTGGAAGATCGCCCAGACGGTGCCGGCGAAGATGTGCAGCGCGGCCAGGATCAGCCCCGTTGCCGACAGCGTGAAGGCGCCGCCCAGCAGCGCGATCAGCAGGAAGATCAGTTCGCCCGCGTACATGTTGCCGTACAGACGCATGCCGTGCGACACCGTCTTCGACACGAACTCGAGCAGCTGCATCGCGAAATTGGCGACGCACATCAACAGGAACGCGATCCACGACAGCGGATTGGCAGACAGCTTGGGCGAGCCGAACGGCGCGGCGATCAGCTCGTGCGACCAGCCGCCGAGGCCCTTGATCTTGACGTTGTAGATCAGGCAGGCCACCAGCACCGCCACCGACAGGCCCATCGTCACCGAGATGTCGGCTGTGGGCACGACCCGCAGGTACGCGTGGTGCGGGTCGCCGCCGGCAGCGCCGTAGATCCATTGCCAGATCTTCGGCAGCAGATCGACCGGCAGCAGGTCCATCGCGTTGAGCAGGAAGATCCACATGAAGACCGTGAGGGCCATCGGCGCCACCAGCTTGCGGCTCTGCGCGTTGTGCACAATGCCCTTGGCTTGGTCTTCGACCATCTCGACGAGGAACTCCACCGCGGCCTGCAGCCGACCCGGGACCCCGGAGGTGATCTTGCGTGCCACCGACCACATCACCCAGCAGCCCAGCACGCCGAGCGCGACCGAGAAGAACACCGAATCCCAGTTGACGACCGAGAAGTCGACCAGCGACTTCGGCTTCGCGTTCTGCAGGTGCGTCAGGTGGTGGACGATGTATTCACCGGCGCTGGGTGCGGCGTGCGATTCGGCTGCCATCTGTTGTCCTGCTCTTCTTCGCTCAACTCTTGCGGCCACGCCACAACAGCGCGAACCAGTACACCGACAGACAGGCCGCCAAGCCCGCCAGCAATGCCGGCCAGCTCAGCGACGTCACGACCCTGGGCGCCGCCACGAGCAGCACCACCGAGGCCGCGATCTTCACCGTCTCCCATAACATGACGCTGACGGCCGAGACCGCCGGTGTCAGGCTCGAGAGCCGACTGGTCATGCCGCGCGCCAGCAAGGCCCCCGGCACCACCGCCGTGACGGCGCCATACAGCGCCGACCACGCATGCTCACGTCCGCCACCGACGAGCCCCGCCAGCAGCGCGACCCCCCCGCCGACCGCAGCTTGCGCCGCGATCACCCGCCAAGGTGACACCGACGGGTTGTTTGCCTTCAGTGCCGCCGCCTCTGCGGGCGTGAGGCGCTTGAAGTCCGCGCTCGCCGCGTCGTCGTCGTCCCATCGGCGCCAAGGGCGTGACCGGGGTTTCGGCTCGGTCATCGCTGGGCGGTTCGGTTCGGCGCCGGCGTCGGCAAACCGCGGGATTATACGTAAAGCGACCCTCGCGCCGAAACGAGCGGACACATTCGACCCGCAGTCGGCGCGCACGGGCGGCTTGCCGCTACAGTGCCGCCCTGAATGAAGACCCCGTCGCTGACACGCCCGCTGCAACGCTTGCTGTTCCTGGGCGTGGCCGCGTTGGCCCTGGCGGCCTGCGCCTCGGAGCCCGCCTCGCGCGGGGCCGGTCAGCCGCCGCACCATCGCGACGGCGGCTTCCAGAACAACTATGTCGACTTCGAGCCCAAGGGCCTGTTCGCGCTCGCGCGCTGGCAGTTCAGCGCCTGGCGCGACGGCCTGCCGCGGGCGCCGGCGACGCCGACGCCGCTGCTGGTGCCCGATCTCGGGCTCATCCAGGGCAACGGCAAGGTCCGCGCGCAGATGCAGCCGATGGTCACCTGGGTCGGGCATGCCACGGTGCTGGCGCAGTTTGCCGGCATCAACGTGCTGACCGACCCGATGTTCTCCGATCGCGCCTCGCCGCTGCGCTTCGTGGGTCCGATGCGCAAGCACAAGCCCGGCGTGCTGCTGCCGGAGCTGCCCCACATCGACCTGGTGCTGGTCTCGCACAACCACTACGACCATCTCGACGACGCCAGCGTGCGCGCCCTGGCCGCGCAGCCGGGCGGATCGCCGCTGTTCGTGGTGCCGCTCGGCCTGAAGGCCTGGCTCGCCGATCGCGGCATCACGCGGGCCGTGGAGCTCGATTGGTGGCAATCGCACCGGCTCGGCTCCGTCGAAGTCGTGCTGACGCCGGTGCAGCACTGGTCGGGCCGCGGCCTCACCGATCGCATGCGCACGCTGTGGGGCGGCTATGCGCTCTTCTCGCCGCAACTGCATTTGTTCTTCGCCGGCGACACCGGCTATTCGAAAGACTTCGCCGACATCCGCGATCGTTTCGCCGATCGCCAGTCACCCGCCGACGGCGGCGGCTTCGACATCGCGCTGCTGCCGATCGGCGCCTATGAGCCGCGCTGGTTCATGAAGACCCAGCACGTGAACCCCGACGAAGCGGTGCGCATCCACCGCGACCTCGGCGCCAAGGCCTCGCTCGGCATCCACTGGGGCACGTTTTCGCTGACCGACGAATCGCTGGACGAACCGCCACGCCTGCTCGCAGACGCGCGCAAGGCCCAGGGCGTGGCCGACGCCGCGTTCTTCACGCTCGCGCTCGGCGAAACGCGGCGACTGCCGGTGCGCCGTCCCATCATGCCGCGAACAGCGGCACGTTGACGCACCCGGCCGCATAGGGCGGCGCCCGGGTCACAGCTGCGCAAAATTCACCGGCAGGCCGTGCACCGCCACGCGCGTCTGCAGCACGCAGCCGGCCTCGGGCTGCAGCGCCCGCTCGGCCGCCGGCCGGCCGTGGCAGGCGGTGGTGACATACAGCGTGCGCAGGTCATCGCCGCCGAAGCAGGGCATCGTCGGGCAGCGCACCGGCAGCGGCAGCTCCTCGAGCAACTCTCCGGCCGGGCTCAGGCGCACGAGGCGTTGGCCTTCGTACATCGCGACCCACAGGCAGCCCTCGACGTCGACCGCCGCACCGTCGGGTCGGCCGCCATAGGCCTCGATCGGCTGCTGGGGATCGCGTGGCGCGAATCGCGCGAAGACACGGCGGCCCGAGATCTCGCCGTGCACCAGATCGAAGTCGAAGGCGACGATCACATGGGCCGGCGTATCGGCCCAGTACAGCGTGCGCGCATTCGGGCTGAACGCCAGGCCGTTGCCGGTGGTGGCGCCGCCGGCCATGGCCACCAGTTCGCGTCGGGCAAATCGATAGAGCTGCGCGGCCGGCACATCCCGCGGCTCGTGGATCGTGCTGGCCCAGAAGCGGCCGAGCGGATCGGCCTTGCCATCGTTGAATCGTTGCTTCTGCGTGTCGTACGGCGCCTTGCACAGCAGCGCGCGCGTGCCGCTGGCCGGATCAAAGCGCCACAGGCCGTCGCGCTGCGCCAGCAACAGCCCGCCACCGAGCACCGGCGCGCAGCAGCCGGGCTCGCTGGGCAGCGGCCAGCCGTGGCGTTCGCCGCTGCGGGCGTCCCAGCGTTCGAGTCGACGTCCGGGGATGTCGCACCAATACAGCGCCGATTCCTGCGGATGCCAGAACGGCGATTCGCCCAGCAGCGACGGCGAACCGGGCAAGGGGTCGAATCGTCTCGCGGTCACGAGTCGACCGTCGGCAGCGGCGAGGCCTCCGGTGCGTGCATCGAGCGTCTGCGCATCACGGACGAGCCACGGCGATGCGCATCCACGCGCCGAGCGACTCGCCGGGCGCGAGCGCGACCAGCCCGTGCCGCGCCGGCTCGGCCATGTGGATCGCGTTGTTCACATGGCTGACCGGCTCGACGCAGAAGTACGGCTTGTCACGCGGCGTGTAGACCACGGCACGCTCCAGCGACGAAGCCAGGCGCAGCGACAGTCGTTCGTCGCGCAGGCGGGCCTCGCCGCGCCAACCGTCGAAGCAGTGGTCGAAATCCAGCACGGCCACATCGGCATCGATGCCCGGCTGGGCCACGCTGCGCACAGGCAGCTTGGCGGCGTCGGTCTCCCAGCGGGCCGCCACCTCCAGGTGGATGCGGCTGCGCGCGCGCTTCGGGAAGTACGGATGCCAGCCCAGCCCCATCGGCGCGGTGCGGGCGTCGATGTTGGTCGCCGTCAGCGTGACCTTCAGCGCCTGTGGCGTGAGCTCGAAGCACTGCTCGACGTGGAAGGCGAAGGGCCAATGGTTGTCGCCGCCCTGCGTGAACTCGAGGGTGAGGGCGGTGTCGCCGCGCTGTTTGACACTCCAGCGCCGCTGCCAGCCGACGCCATGCAGCGCATGCGGCTCGTTGTCCACGTTGGCGGCCACCTCGTAGCTGCGGCCCTTCCAGGCGAACCGCCGATAGCCCAGGCGGTTGGAATATGGCACCAGCGGGTAACAGGCGGCCGCACGCGCCGATGCCAAGCCATCGGGTTCGGTGCTGCGCAGCACCGGCAGCTCGTCGAACCACAGGCCGGCGATGGCACCGCCGAGATCGGGGCGCAGCGACAGGCGCAACGCCCCGGCGCGGAGTTCACTGGCAGCTTGAGCCGACACGCCACTCATGAGGAAGCCTCCCGCTGAGCGCGTTCCGGCGTGAGCGCATGGAAGCAGGCAAGCGTGCTCATTCGCCGGCCGTCAGCCGCGTGCCGCTGGTCAAGGTGTGCACATGGTGCTCGCCTTCTGACGTGCGCAGCGCCTGCAGCGCTCCGCCGGCGCCGCGCATCAGCAGGCCGAGGTCGGAGCTGACGGCGAGGTAGTTGAAGCCCATGGCCCGATAGTGCACGACCTGGTCCGGCGAATGCCCGAGCGTGCCGATCGGCTTGCCGATCGTGTGGCAGCGCTCGACAGCCTGCGTGACGAGCGCGACCACCGCCGGATGCAGCAGCTGCCCCGCATGGCCCATGCTGCCGGCCAGATCGGACGGACTGATGAACACCGCATCGACGCCGTCGACCGCGCCGATGCTTTCGATCGCGCGCACGGCGGCCTCGGTCTCGAGTTGCACCACCACGCCCATCTGCTGATCGGCATTCTTCAGGTAGTTCGGTGCGGTGCCGAAACGCGAGGCCCGGCTCATCGTGACCACGCTGCGGATGCCGGCCGGCGGATAGCGCGTGGCCGCGACGGCACAACGCGCTTCGTCGGCGTTCTGCACGAAGGGCACGAGCAGCGTATGGGCCCCGGCATCGAGCACGCGCTTGACGGTGACCGCGTCGTTCCACGGGACGCGCACCAGCGGCACCATGCGCGTGTTGCCCACCGCTTGCAGCAGGTGCACCACGCCCATCATGTCCAGCGGCGTGTGTTCCATGTCGATCACGCCCCACTCGAAACCGGCGTGGCCCATCGCTTCGGCCACGATCGGGCTGGCCGAGAGAATCCAGGTGCCCAGCGACGGCTGCGCACCGGAGGACTTGAGCAGCGAGCGGAACGGATTCATCGGGGACTCCTGGGCCAGGGCGGGCAGCGTGCGGCAAGCCTAGCAGGGCCGGGCCCGCCCGGCGCGCGACACCATCAATCCAGCTTCACCTTCAGATAGTGCGCACCCGGAATCGGGTTGAAGTAGTACGGCGGGATCTCCTCGAAGCCGAGCGAGGTGTACAGGCCGCGTGCCGCCTCCATCTCGTCGAGCGTATCGAGCAGCATCGACGAATAACCCGCGCGCACGGCGCCGTCGATCAATGCCTGCGCCAGCTGGCGGCCGAGGCCGTAGGCTCGATAGGCGCTGCGCACATACAGCCGTTTCATCTCGCAGGCGTTGGCGTAGTCCACGTCGAGCAGGGGCCGCAGCGCACCGCAGCCGGCGACCTTGCCGTCCACGAGGGCGAGCAGCAGCATGCCGCGCGGCGCCGCGTATTCGCCCGGCAGCGCGGCGAGTTCGGCTTCGAAGTTCTGGAAGCACAGGTCGACGCCGAGCGAGCCCGCGTACTCGCGGAAGATGTCGCGCGTGGCGTCGAGTTCGGCCGGTGTGGCCGGGCTGCGCAGTTCGATGCGTGGCGCCGCCGCGGCGCGTCTTCGCGAGCCCACTAACCCCCCAGCTTGACCACCGAGGCCACGATGCCGGCCCAGATGGCGATCAGCGCGAGCGCGCGCACCCGGGTGAGGCGCGTGTCTTCGCTCGCCGGCACGCCGGAGGGGAGCTGCTTGTCGCCGCTGATCATCGGTTGCACGAGGTTCTGCCGGCGACGCACGCGGTAGTAGACGATGGCGCCGATGTGCAGCACGACGAGCAGGATCAGCAGGGCCTGACCCGGCCCCTTGTGCCAGGCGGTGGCACTCAGGGCGGTGGCGCTGGAGACGAACTTGTTCAGCGGCCCGAGGTTGGCGATCTCGTCGTCGGCCACCAGCCCGGTGGCGATCTGCACGATCAGGATCAGCAGCATCGCAAGGATCGAGCCCATGCCCAACGGGTTGTGCCCGACGTGGAAATGGTCTGCGGGCCGGTGCTCGCCGCGCAGATATCGCAGCACCGTCGCCGGCGCGTACAGGAAGCTCGAGAAGCGCGACCAGCGCCCGCCGATCAGACCCCACACCAGGCGAAAGCCGATCAGCGCGAACACGCAGTAGCCGATGCGGAAATGCCAGCTCATCGCCGCGCCGCCGATCTTGCCGGTGACGACCTGCGCGATCACGCAGGCGGCCAGCAGCCAGTGGAACAGGCGCGTCGGCAGGTCCCACACCCGCACACGGTGCACGGTGGGGTCTTCGACAGGAGCGACAGCAGTCATCGGCGATATCCACATGCCGGCGGCGAGACCCCGACGATAGCGGAACTGCCCGCGACGGGCCGGCAGCGACCCTGCGTCGCCGTCGGTGAAAGCCCGAGGGCCGGAATAGCCCGGGCCCGACCTCCGTACACTGCCCGACGCCCAACGAGGGGTGCAAGCGCACCCCGGCGGCTGTCATCCGTCCAACCCGTCCCCGGAGGAATCGCATGAAACGTCTGATCGTGGCCTCGGCCACTGTCCTTGCATCGCTGGTCAGCCTGCCGGCGGCCGCGCAGTTCCAGAAGCCCGAAGACGCCATCAAGTATCGCCAGAGTGCATTCACGGTGATGGCCAATCACCTGGGCCGCGTGGGCGCCATGGCACAGGGCCGCGTGCCGTTCGACGCCAAGGCCGCCGCCGACAACGCCGCGATCGTGGTCACGATGTCCAAGTTGCCCTGGGTCGCCTTCGGCGAAGGCACCGACAAGGGCATGCCCACCCGAGCCAAGCCCGAGATCTGGAAAGACTCGGCCAAGGTGAAGGACCTCGCCGAGAAGATGCAGGCCGAAGCCGTGAAGTTCGAAGCGGCCGCCAAGAGCGGCAACCTCGACAGTGTCAAGGCGGCCGTCGGCGACCTCGGCAAGGCCTGCAAGGCCTGCCACGACGACTACCGCGCCGAGAAGTACAGCGCAAACTGAGCCCGCGCGTGCGACGCCGGAAGGCGTTGCACAGCCGGCAATCGGGGCCGCTCGTTGCGGCCCCGTCCGTCTTCGGTCCGGACGCTCAAGTCCTTTGAACGGACCCGTCAGCACGATCGAAACGCCTGGTCGCCGGCAGCGGCCATGATGCGCGCGCCGCCTGCGGGCCTGTCGCCCGCCGGCCGATGGCGCTCCTTCCCCGATGCAAGATCTGCTGCAAAACCCGATGATCCAGGCCGGCGTCGCGCCGCTCGCCGTAGCGCTCGGCCTGGGCGCCGTGCTCTGGCGCACGCCGCTGGCCTGGTTCGCGGTGACGGCGGCCTACGCGACCGCCGTGGCGCTGTCCACCGGCATCGGCTTCACGCCGCTGGCGGCTGGCCGCAAGGTCGTGCTGCTGGTGCTGCTGGCGCCTTTGGTCGGCCTGGTGCTCGACCGTCTGGGCAGGCGCGCGCCGCGCGCCCTGCCATGGCTCGTCGGCCTGCTGGCCGGTCTGGCCGCGCCCTGGGTCTTCGCCAGCGTGCTCGCCCAGCGCGAAGGGATCGCCGGGGTCGGTGCCGCGGCCTTACTCGTGCTCACGGTGGGCATCGGCGTGGCGTTGACGATTCGTCTGCGCGACGCCGGCGCGCAGGCCGGCGCCGCCGGCGTGGGCATGGGGTTGGCCGTGGGCGTGGCTGCATTGCTGTCGGCGTCGGTGGGCTACCTGGTCAGCGGCATCGCGACGGCCGCCGGAGCGGGCGCGCTGCTGTTGCTGCAGTTCGTGCGTGCCCGCGAGAACCGGCCCGGTTTCGTCGGCGCCTTGCCGATCGGGCTCGGCCTGAACCTGTTTGCCGCCGCCACGGCGATGCTCGCGCAGCTGCCCTGGTTCGCGCTGCCGTTGCTGTGGCTGGTGCCGCTGGCGGCCGCCTTGCGCATCGGCGAAGGCGATGGCCCGCGCGGCCGCCTCGTCGCCGCCAGCGTGCGTTGCGCGCTGGGGGCCGTCCCGTTCGTGCTGGTCGCGTGGGTCGCCTCGCGTGCCGGCTCTTCCGTCGTCAGCTGATCTCACCCACCCACAAGGAGAAACTTCCGATGAAGTCCACACTGGCCGCCCTGGCCCTCGCGCTGCCCCTGGCTTCGCAAGCCGCCGTCGAGAACTATCCGCTCGACAGCCTGCACTCGTACCCCAACTTCTGGGTCGAGCACTTCGGCCTGTCGCAGATGCACGGCCGTTTCGACAAGATGACTGGCAAGTTCTCGTTCGACCGCGCGGCCAAGACCGGTGCCGTCGAGTTGACGATCGCCGTCGCGTCGCTCACCACCGGCGACAGCGTCAAGGGCAGCCGGCCGCAGTCGCGCGACGATCACCTGCGTGCGGCGGACTTCTTCAACGCGGCCGAGTTCCCAAACTTGACGTTCAAGTCGACCAAGGTGAACTTCAGCGGCGAGCTGCCGGCATCGGTCGAAGGCAACTTCACGATGCTGGGCGTGACCAGGCCGATCACCTTGAGCTTCGAGCGCTTCAAGTGCGGCCAGCACCCTTTCACCAAGAAGGATCGCTGCGGCGGCAACGCCGTCGGCAAGATCAAGCGCAGCGACTTCGGCATGAAGACCGCGATCCCGGCCGTCGGCGACGAGATCACGCTGAACATCGGCTTCGAAGGGGACAAAGAGTAAGCCCCCGGAGCGGACTGGCGGCCGCCTCCCCCCAAGGGAGGCGCGTTAGGCAGCCTCGGCGAAACCGAGGACGACCCTTCGCGTCTTCGCCGACTTCTTCTCGATCTTCGTGACCACCACCGCGCCGATCTCGGCGGTGTTGGCCACATGCGTGCCGCCGCAGGGCTGCAGGTCGACGTTGTCGATCTCGATGACGCGCACGCGACCGAGGCCGCGCGGGGGCTGTACGCTCATGCTGCGCACGAGGCCCGGGTTGGCGTCGAGCTCCGCCTCGCTGATCCAGCGGTGGCGCACCGGGTGCGAGGCGGCCACCAGCCGCGCCAGGCCGCGACTGATCTCGTCCCTGTCGAGCGGTTCGGTCATGTGGAAGTCGAGTCGCGCATAGTCGGCCGTGATCGAGCAGCCGTCCACCGGATGCGGGATCAACGCGCACAGCAGGTGCGTGGCGGTGTGAAAGCGCATGTGCCGATGCCGCCGCGCCCAGTCGATCTGCGCGGTTACCGCCACGCCCGGCGTCAGAGCACCCAGATCGATGCCGGCCGCCGGCACATGCACGATCTGTCCCGGTTCCGCGCCCTTCCTGGTGTCGACGATCGCCAGCTCGCGGCCATCGGCCAGGCGCAGCACGCCGGCATCGCCGGCCTGGCCGCCACCGTGCGGATAGAACACCGTGCGGTCGAGCCGGATGCCGCGATCGTCGACGGCGACGACACGGGCCTCGCACGAAGCGAGGCGTGCGTCTTCGCGGAAGAGCTCTTCGGTCATGGGCTCGCCTTCGCTCGCCTTCTCGTCAGTGCCACGACGCCAACACGACCTCGCCGCGCGGCGAGGCCAGTGTCGCCGTCAGTGCCGGGCCGTCGGGCCGATCGGTCTTCACGCCGCCGGCCAGCCGCAACAGCTGGCGAAGGCGTGACGGCAGACCGCGCAGCGACAGCGCGCGCAGCTGCACCGGTGAGGCCGGCATGGCGTCGCAGGGATGCGGTCCTTGCCACTCGATCAAGGTCGGCAATGCGCCGTCGTCGAGCAGCCGGCCGTCGTCGCGCACGGTGATACGCCAGGCCAGGCGCCCGGCGGGGGTATCGCGGTGCGCTGCCAGCAGCGTGCCGGGATCGACGCGGCAGTTGATCAGCCCCCAGCGCAGCATCTCGATGTTCGTGGTGCGCGCCACGGCGTGAATGAAACGCGGCCCGGTCCGGACAGCCGCTTGCAGCGCTGGGTCGTCGAGGCCGAACCAGCGCGTGCGCCCGGGTGCCTGGGCCGACGGGTCGATCGCAATGATCTCCAGATAACAGCGTTCGAACGCCGGTCCGCTGAGGTTCAGCAGCCGGTTGTGCGTGCCCATCAAGGCATGCCGGCCGCCGGCGCCGGGTGCGACGCCGAGCGTGGCCTCGCACCAGGCGGTCCCCTGCTCCAGTGTGTGGGCGGCGATGACGAGGTGGTCGATATGCGCGGTCACAGATCAACTGTACCGGCCACGACGGTGCAGACGTCGCCGCCGACCCAGATATCGCCGGCAAGGCGCTGCACGTGCACGCGGCCGGCGCGGCCGAGCGCCGTGCCCTGGCTGGCCACATAACTCGACGGCGCGAGTCCGGCCTCGATGAGCCAGAGCGCCAGGCCGGCGTTCAGGCTGCCGGTGACCGGATCCTCGGGCACCGACAGTGCCGGCACGAAGGCGCGCACCTCGAATGCGCATTCGCCGCCTGTCGGATACGCGCCGACGACGCCGACCTTCAGCTCGCCCATCGCGGCGAAGTCGGGCCTCAACGCGAGCACGGCATCGGCATCGGGCAACATCGCGCCGACCCAGCCGGGGCCGTTGTCGACCCACTGCACGGCGCGCAGCATCGACTCGGGAATGCGCAGGCAACGCGCGAGTTGCGCACGCGTGGCGGTGTCGGCCACGCCACTGCGACGCAACGGCGGCGCCGCGAAAGCCAGGCGCGAGCCGTCGCGGCGGATGCGCACCAGACCCACGCCGCATTGCTGCACCACCTCGGCGTCACGCTGCGGACGGCCGCCGCCGGCCAGCCAGGCCTGGCAGCTGCCGAGCGTGGGGTGCCCTGCGAACGGCAGCTCCTGTGCCGGCGTGAAGATGCGAACGCGGTAGTCCGCTCCGGGCTCGCTCGGCGGCAACAAAAAGGTCGTCTCCGACAGATTCGTCCAGCGCGCGAAGGCGGCCATCTGCACATCCGAGAGCCCGCTGCCGTCGTGCACGACGGCCAGCGGATTGCCACGCAACGGCTCGCGGGTGAAGACGTCGAGTTGGGAGAAGGAACGTCGCATCTCAATCCTCAACGAGCACACGGGCGTAGACCTCGCGGTCGACGTTGCCGCCGGTCAGCACCACGGCCACCTGGCGCCCCGACAGGCGTGCGCGTTCCGGCTCCTTCCGGGCCGCGGCCAGCGCCGCGGCACCGGCCCCTTCGGCCACCTGATGCGTCGCCTCGTAGAGCGTGCACATCGAATGCATCAATTCATCGTCGCTCACCGTGACCACCCGCGCCAGGCCCTTGCCCAGCATCGCCAGCGCGGCCGGCTCGGGCACGCGGCAGGCCATGCCGTCGCCGATCTGCGTGCTCACCTCGTGTGGCACCGGACGGCCGGCAGCGAGCGACAACGCATAGGTCGGCGCTCCGGCGCTGACGACGCCGACGATCTCGGTCTTCAGGCCGAGTGCGTCGCGCGCCGCGATCAGACCGCAGGCGCCGGAGCCCAGGCCAATCGGCACGAAGACGACGTCGAGACCGGGCAATGCATCGAACAGCTCGAGTGCATAGCTGGCGACGCCGGCCACCAGGTCGTCATGGAACGACGGCACCATGTGCCAGCCGCGATCGGCGGCGAAGCGCTGCGCCGCTTCGCGGGCGGCCTGGAAGTCGTGGCCCGTCTCGACGAGTTCGGCGCCGAAGGCCCGCATCGCCGCATTCTTCTCGCGGCTGTTGCCGTGCGGCACGAAGATCGTCACCGGCACGCCATGCGCACGCGCGGCTCGCGCGATCGATTGGCCGTGGTTGCCGCGCGTGGCGCTCACCAGCCCGAGGGGCCGCTGCCCGCGAGCGAGCAGCCGCTCGACATAGACGATGCCGCCGCGCACCTTGAAGGCACCGGCGGGCGTGTGGTTCTCGTGCTTGACCCAAAGCCGGGCCCCGGCCAGGCCCTGCAGCAGCGGCCAGTCGTACTGCGGCGTGGGCGGCATCTGCGCGTGCACCTGTGCCGCCGCGTCGCGCAACGACGCGAGCGTGAAGCCACCGCTCATGGCGCCACCTGCGCCTGCGACTCGAGCGCCTCGTGCAGCACGCGGCCGAGCACGGCCACGCCGTCCGCGATGTCCTCGGGGGTCAGCGTCACGAAGCTCAGGCGCAGCGTGCGCGGATCGCGATGGAGCGCGTAGAAGGGCGCGCCGGGCACGTAGGCGACGCCGGCCTCGACGGCGCGCGGCAACAGCGCCATCGCGTCGAGCCCTTCGGGCAGGCGCAGCCAGAAGAACATGCCGCCCGCGGGCGCATGCCACGCAGTGCCCGGCGGCATGTGGCGCTGCAGGGCCTGCGCCATCGCGTCGCGCTGTGTCTTGTAGCGCGCACGGATGCCCGCCACGTGCGCGTCGAGGAATCCGTCGTGCACGACGGCATGGACCACACGCTGGTTGAAGCCGGGCGTGTGCAGGTCGCTCGCCTGCTTGGCCTGCAGCAGCTTCGGAAACAGCGCCTGCGGCGCCACCATGTAGCCGAGGCGGAAACCCGGTGCCAGGACCTTCGAGAACGAGCCGAGGTACAGACATCCCTCGGGCCACAACGACGTCAGTGCGGGCGGGGGCGGGCTGTCGTACCAGAGATCGCCATACGGGTTGTCCTCGACGATCGGCACGCGCGCGGCCTGTGCCGCAGCCACGATCGCCTCGCGCCGATGTCGCGGCATCACGCGCCCGGTGGGGTTCTGGAAGTTCGGCAGCAGGTAGGCGAATCGTGTGCCCGGCGCATCGTGCGGCAGCCGGCCGAAGGCCTCGGGGAACGGGCCGTCGTCATCGCCGGCGAGCGATACGAAGTTCGGCTCGAAAGGGTTGAACGCCATCAGTGCGCCGAGGTAGGTGGGCGACTCCACCGCCACCGGCACGCCGGCATCGGCAAGCACCTTGCCCGCGAGATCCAGCCCCTGCTGCGATCCGGTGGTGATCAGCACCTGGGCCGCGCCGACGGTCATGCCCTGGCGCGAGAGATGCTGAGCGACCCATTCGCGCAGCGGCGCGAACCCTTCGCTGGCGGCGTACTGAAGCGCCTCGCGCGGCGTGTCGCGCAGGACCTGGTCGCAGGCGAGGCGGATCGCCTCGACCGGAAAGCTCTCGGGCGCCGGCAGGCCGCCGGCCATCGACAGCACGCCGGGCTTCTCGGTGAGCTTGAGGATCTCGCGGATCACCGACGGATTCATGCGTGCCGCCCGGCGCGCCTGGGTCCAGATCGTCATCGTGGGTCTCCAACGTTCGGCGGTGGGGTGGTCCGCGCCAGCTTGCGCGACGCGAAGACCACCGCCATCACCGCCAGCAAGAATCCGAGGGTTGCCGCGTCGAGCGATTCGCCGAGGATCGGCACCGCGGCCAGTGCCGACAGGAACGGCTGCAGCAGCTGCACCTGACTGACGCGCACCGTACCACCGAGTGCCAGACCGCGGTACCAGGCGAAGAAGCCGAGCCACATCGAAAACAGCGCCACATAGCCGAAGCCGACCCACGAGGCCGGGCGCACCGGCTGCTCGGGCCAGGCCCACAGCGTCACCGGCAAGGTCACCGGCAGCGTGAGCACCAGCACCCACGACACCACCTGCTCGGGCGGCATCGTCTGCGACAGGCGGGCGCCGCAGACATAACCGAAGGCGCCGAGCAACAGCGCCAGCAGCAGCAGGCCATCGGCGAACTGCAATGCGGCGCCACCGCGCCAGGCGGCGAAGGCGACGACCAGCGCGGCGCCGAGGCCGGCGCTGGCCCAGAACGCCGGGCGTTGCGGCTGCTGCAGCATCAGTGCGCCGATCACCGCCGTCACCAGCGGCAGGATGCCGGTCACCACCGACGCGTGCACGGCGTCGACGTGCAGCACGGCGAGGCCCATGAAGAGGGGAAAGCCGAACACGATGCCCAAGGCCGTCAGCGCGAGCTGGCGCCATTGGGTCGCGCTGGGCCAGGCTGCGCGTTGCCAGGCGAGGTAGGCCGCCGCCAGCACGCCGGCCAGCGCCGCCCGCCCGATCGCGACGAACACCGCGCTCAGCTGCGGTTCGGCGGCCGGCCCGCTGGCCAGCCGCGTCATCGGGATCGTCAACGCAAAGATCGCCACCCCGAGCAGGCCGAAGCCCATGCCGCGCCGATGCGCGCCCGGCGCGAGGATGCCGCCATGGCTGGCCTGGCCGGTCGGTCGAACAGCGGTGGTGGAGCTGGCCATCGTTCGAGTCTAGGGCGGACGACCAATACAGCTGCAGTACACTTTGCGGCACAGATCATCGATCTGTATTGATCCAAGCGACCACACAGCCATGCCACACAGTGCAGCCGCCCGCGATCGCAGCGGCCCGGGCCCGGGCGACGACGGCACGCTCGGCGATCGGTTGGCGCGGCACTATGCGCTGCGCATCGGCCAGCGCACGCTGCAGCCCGGCGCCCGGCTGCCGTCGGTGCGCGAATGTGCGCGCGCCCACGGCGTGAGCCCGAGCACGGTGGTCGCGGCCTACGACCGCCTGCAGGCGCAGGGGCTGGTGGAGGCACGCCGCCAGCGCGGCTTCTTCGTGCGCGGCCTCGGCACGGCGACGGCGGCCGCGCCGCGTGCCGAGATGCCGCTTGCGCTGCCGGCGCCGCTGGATGCGGCGGCATTGATCCGCGGCATGTTCCGCCACCGATCGTCGCTGCCCGGCCCCGGCCATGGCACGCTGCCGGAGACCTGGCTCGATGCGCCGCTGCTGCAGCGCGCGCTGCGCCGTGCGATCAGCGACGTGGACGATGCGCTGCGCTACGGCGAACCGGCCGGCGATCCGTCGCTGCGTGCGGCGCTCTCGCGACGCCTCACGCACGAACTCGGCATCGCCTGTGGTGCCGAGCAGATCGTGACCGCGGTCGGCGCGACGCATGCGCTGGACATCGTGGCGCGCACGCTGCTCAGCCCGGGCGACGCGGTGCTGGTCGACGAGCCCGGCTGGGTGGTCGAACATGCGCGACTCACGAAGCTGGGCATGCGCTTGCTGCCGGTGCCACGCGGCCCGCTCGGGCCCGATCTCGACGCCATGCGTGCACTGGCGGCGGAGCACCGGCCGCGCCTGTACGTGACGGTGTCGGTGCTGCACAACCCGACCGGAGCCTCGCTGTCGCTGGCCGCCGCACACCAGGTGCTGCAACTGGCCGAGAGCGCCGACCTCGTCGTCGTCGAAGACGACACCTATGCCTGGCTCGCGCCGGCCCACATGCCGCGGTTGGCTGCGCTCGACGGCCTGCGCCGCACGGTCTACGTCACCGGCTTCTCGAAGATCCTGGCGCCGAACTGGCGGGTCGGCGCGCTGGCAGCGCCTGCGGCTATGGTCGACCGGCTGGTGGACACCAAGCTGCTCAGCTCGCTGACCACGCCGGCCATCCTCGAGCGCGCGGTGGCCTGGTGCCTCGACCAGGGGCTGCTGCGTCGGCATGCGGAACGGGTGAGTGCGCGGCTGGCAGCGAGCCGCGCGCGGGTCGTGCGGCTCGCGCAGGATGCACATTGCCGCTTCGTCGCCGAGCCCCAGGGACTGTTCGGGTGGGTCGACACCGGTGTCGACACCGAGGCGCTGGCCGAAGCGCTCGCCGCCGAAGGTTGGCTCGTTGCGCCGGGCCGACTCTTCTTCGTGCGGCCGCAGACCTGCCACCTGATGCGCGTGAACTTCGCCAGCGCGCAGGATGCGCGCTTCTGGCGCGCCTTCGAACGCGCACGCGACGCCTTGGCCCGGACCCCCGATTCGCAGGGGTCGGGCGGGCCGTCGCGTGACGGGCTGTAACATCCGGATTCAATTCCCGATGTTTCCCTCCACCCTGCCCTTCGGCGAGCCCGACCTGATGCGAGTCAGCGCCTTTCAGCGCTACCTCGACGACCTGGTGCGTGTGGGCAGTGTCGACCCCAACGGCACCAGGCTGTCGTCGCTCAGCCCGTCGCTGCTGCAGGACCTGGAGCGATTCGAGCGCAATGGCAGCCAGAGCGAGGTGCTCGACGTGCTGGCGGCCTGCCTGCGCCACGCGCGGGCGTTGACGCTGAACCTGCAATGGTCCGACCGCGTGGTGCCGCTCACGGTGTTTCCGGCCGAACGGCTGGTGCATTGCGCGGTGCCGATGCCGCAGTTCCTGGCCAGCCGGCTGAGCGAACTGCAGGTGCTGCAGGTGGAGCCGGCGCTGCTGCGCACGCCCGGCCACCGAGAGCATGCGCTGGTCGGCGAGCTGGAGCATTACTCGCCGCTGGCGCCGCTGATGTGGGAGATGGCGCTGCGCGGCGCACGCGCCGTGCTGCTGCCGGAGATCGCCGGCCATGCGGCCTACCGCGTGGCCCCCGGCGTCAATCTGCGCGGGCTCGACATGCCCAGCGTGCTCGGCGTGGCGGTCGATCGGCTGCGCCGGCGCACCTGCAACCTGCGCGAGATGTCGGAATGGCCGGCGCTCGACCGGGAGCGCGCGATGCGGCTGCTCAACGCGCTGTATCTGCAGGGCGGCCTGATCGTCAGCCGCACGCATCCGTCGGCGGCCTCCGACGGCTGGCGGCGCAGCCGGTTCTAGCCGTCTGGCCGGTCAGCTGTCCACCCGGGCGGCAGGCGGTCTCGGCTTCAGCAGCACCAGCGACAACGCGCCGACGCAGCACAGCATCGCCAGCCACTGCACCGGCCCCAGCGGTTCGCCGTGGATGAGCGCGCCCGAGATCATCGCCACCACCGGCACCAGGATCGACGACACGCCCGCCACATTGGCCGGCAGCAGGCCGACGATGGCAAACCAGCACAGGTTGCCGATGCACATCGGCACCAGGGCGATGTAGGCGATCACCGCGATCGAGGTCCCCGAGGGCATGAACCACCGGTGGTCGCCGAACACCAGCGCACCGAGGGTGGTGGGCACCGCGGTGATCAGCAGCTGCCAGCCGGTGAGCACGGTGGCCGGCACGTCGACGGCACCGCGCTTCAGGATCAGTGTGCCGATGGCCCAGCCCAGACCGGCGCCCAGGCCGAGCACGAGACCGAGCGGCGCCTGCGCATAGGCGCCGAAGCTGCGCGACATCAACAGCGCCACGCTGGCGCCGCCGAGCGCGACGGCCAGCACGATGCGTCCGGCGAGGCGCTCGCCGAGCACGGCCCAGGAGATCAGCGCCGACCACAGCGGCATCGTGAAACCGAGCACCGCCGACTGGCCCGAGGGGATCATCAGTGCCGAGTAGGTGCTCGCGATGTTCCAGATCACGAGGTAGAAGAAAGTGGCGGTGACTATCGTCGGCCAATGCCGGCGCGGGATCACGATCGACTGGCCGCGCAGGCGCGCCACGACAAGCAGCACCGCACCCGCGGCAAACACCGACACCGCGCGGAACGTCCACACCGACACCTCGCGCACCGCCAGTGGAAAGAGAGGCCAGTTCGTACCCCACACCAGCGTCAGGATCGCCAGCAGCGCGAGCGCACGCGGCGGGATGGTTCGCGTCACGCAGATCCCCTTGCGTCCAGCGCTTCCCAGCGTTCGAGGGCCTGCAGCAGCTCGTCGTCGATCTGCGCGTAGCGGTCCTGCAGCTCGCCCACTCGCTGCGGCTCCTCGGTGTAGAGCGTGCTCGAGGCCAGGCGCTCGCCGATGGCCTTCTGCTCGGCCTCGAGCGCCGTGATGAGCGCGGGCAGCGATTCCAGCTCGCGCTGCTCCTTGTAGCTGAGCTTGGTGCGCGACTTCACCGCCGACGCCGGCGATGCGGCGGGGGCGGTCGATGCCTCGGGACCGCGTGCCGCCGGCGGGGCGGATGCACGCGGCGCAGCCGATGGCGCGGCGAGCGATCGCGCGCGGTCGCGCTGCGACCGCCAATCCTCGTAGCCGCCGGGCGTTTCACGCCACAGGCCGGGGTTGAGCGCATCACCTTCGAAGGCCAGCGTGCTGGTGACCACGGCGTCGAGAAAGCGCCGGTCGTGACTGACGAGAAACACCGTGCCGTCGTAGCCCTGCAGCAGTGCCTCGAGCAATTCCAGGGTCTCGATGTCGAGGTCGTTGGTCGGCTCGTCGAGCACCAGCACGTTGGCCGGCAGCGCGAACAGCCGCGCCAGCAGCAGGCGGTTGCGTTCGCCGCCGGACAGGCTGGATACCCGCGCGTTGGCCCGCTGCGGCGAGAACAGGAAGTCGCCGAGGTAGCTCATCACATGCCGCCGCGAGCGGCCGATCTCGATCCACTCGCTGCCGGGGCTGATGGTGTCGGCCAGCGTGGCCTGCGGATCGAGTGCGCTTCGCATCTGGTCGAAGTAGGCGATGCGCAGGTTCGTGCCCCGGCGCACGCGGCCCGCATCGGGCGCGAGTTCGCCCAGGATGAGCTTGAGCAGCGTCGTCTTGCCTGCGCCGTTGGGCCCGATCAGGCCGACCCGATCGCCCCGCATGAACAGTGCCGACAGGTTCTTCACCAGCACACGACCGCCGAGGGCGATCGACACCTGGTCGAGCTCGGCCACCAGCCGCCCCGAGGCGTCGCCGGCCTGCACCGCCAGGCGCACGCGGCCCTCGCGCTCGCGGCGCGCCGCGCGTTCGGCACGCAACCGTTCGAGCCGGGCGACGCGGCCGACACTGCGGGTGCGCCGCGCCTCCACGCCCTGCCGGATCCACTGCTCCTCGGCGGCGAGCAGTTTGTCGGCGCGCGCGCTGGCCAGCGCCTCGGCCTCGAGCTCGCGCTGCTTGGCTGCTTCGTAGGCGTCGAACCGCCCGGGATACGAGCGAAGCCGGCCCCGGTCGAGCTCGACGATGCGCGTGGCCACCGCGTCGATGAAGGCGCGATCGTGCGACACGACGACCAGCGCGCCCGGCCAGCCGGCGAGCAGCGCCTGCAGCCATTCGATCGCATCGAGGTCGAGATGGTTGGTCGGCTCGTCGAGCAGCAGCACGTCGGGCCGCTCGACCAGCGCGCGGGCCAGCGCCACGCGCTTGGCGGTGCCGCCCGAGAGCGTCGCCACCGCCGCCTCGCGCGGCAAGGCCAGACGCTCGAGCGTCTCGTCCACACGCTGCTCCCAGGTCCAGCCGCCCTGCGCGTCCAGCTGCGCATGCAGCGCGTCGTGGTCGTCGGCCGGGTCGTGCCGCTCGATGCGCTCGCGCAGCGCGCGCAACCCGGCCAGGCCCTGGGCCACCGCATCGAACACCGTGGCCTCGTCGTCGAACCGCGGCTCCTGGGCCACGACTGCACGACGCAGGCCTTGCTGCACATGCAGGACGCCGGCGTCGGGCGGCTCCAGGCCGGCCAACAGGCGCAACAGCGAGCTCTTGCCCGAACCGTTGCGACCGATCAGCGCGACGCGTTCGCCGGCTTCGAGCGAGAAGTCGGCCTCCGCCAGAAGCGGCAGGTGGCCATAGGCCAGGTGCGCCCCGGCCAGCTGAAGCAGCGCCACGCGATCAGACCGTCCGAGCTGGCGCGATCACGCTGTGGCCGTCACGCGGCGGCCACAGCGCGTTCGAGCGCGTCGATGAACAGCGCCGCGACGTTGCAGCCGGTCTGGTCGGCGATCTCGCGGAAGCAGGTCGGGCTGGTGACATTGATCTCGGTGAGGCTCTCGCCGATGATGTCCAGGCCCAGCAGCAGCAGACCGCGCGGCGCCAGCGCGCGACCGAGCGCCGAGGCGATCTCGCGGTCGCGTGTGGACAGCTCGCGCGCCACGCCCTTGCCGCCGGCAGCGAGGTTGCCTCGGATCTCGCTGCCCTGCGGGATGCGCGCCAGGCAGTAGGGCACGGGCTCGCCGCCGATGACGAGCACCCGCTTGTCGCCCTGGGCGATCTCGCTCAGATACTTCTGCGCCATCACCGTCGTCGTGCCGTGGCGGTTCAGGGTCTCGACGATCGAGCCCAGGTTCAGCCCGTCGGAGCCGACGCGGAAGATGCCCATGCCGCCCATGCCGTCGAGCGGCTTCAGGATGATGTCGCCATGCTCCGCGTGGAACGCGCGCACGGCTTCCGGATTGCGTGTCACCAGCGTCGGCGCGATGAACTGCGGAAACTCGAGGATCGCGAGCTTTTCCGGATGGTCGCGCAGCGCGGCTGGCTGGTTGAACACGCGCGCGCCCTCGCGCTCGGCCTGCTGCAGCAGGTGGGTGGCGTAGAAATACTCGCTGTCGAACGGCGGATCCTTGCGCATCAGCACCGCGCCGGCATCGGCCAGCGCCAGCTCGGCGCGCATGATTTCGTCGAACCAAGAGTCGCCCTCCGCGCCGCTGAGGGTAATGGCGCGCGCACCGCGAGCCACCACGCGCGCGCCCCGGCGCCAGACCAGGTCGCCGGCCTCGCAGGACCAGATCTCGTGACCGCGGCGCGCAGCCTCGCGCATCATCGTGAAGGTCGTGTCCTTGTAGACCTTGAACGATTCGAGCGGATCGGCAACGAACAGCAGCTTCATATGGGGTTCGGAACGGCCGGGACACCGAGTGTTGCACAGGCCCGAAGACGGCGACGGCGGCGCCGAGCGAGAAATCGTTCCGCAACCTGTTCATCGAAGGAGCCCGAGTGCGTTCTCAATTCGGGGCTCCGGTGGCCGACACTGGGGGTGAGGAGCGATCTCGCCGATGTGCCGATTCATCGCCTATCGCGGCGACCCGATCTTTCTGGAAGAGCTGGTGGCCAAACCCAGCCACTCGCTGGTCCGGCAGTCGCTGCGTGCGCAGCAGGCCCACACGGCGACTCAGGGCGACGGCTTCGGCATCGGCTGGTACGGCGAGCGGGAGGAGCCTGCGGTGTATCGCGAGGTGATGCCGGCCTGGTCCGACGACAACCTGATCGCGCTGGCGGCCACCGTTCGATCGGGCCTGTTCTTCGCGCATGTGCGGGCGGCCACCGGCGGCGGCATCTCGCGGCAGAACTGCCACCCGTTTCGCCATGGCCGATGGCTGTTCATGCACAACGGGCAGATCGGCGGTTATGCAAAGGTGCGCCGAGCGCTCGAGGCGCAGTTGCCCGACGCGCTGTATGCGGCTCGGCGCGGCGCCACCGATTCGGAGCTGATGTTCCTGCTCGCGCTGGCACGCATCGAAGCCGGCGAGAGTCCGGCCGATGCCATCTGCCGGGTGTTCGAGCGCACCGCGAACCTGATGCACGAACGCGGCATCCGCGAGCCGCTGCGCTTTGCGGCGGCGTTGGCCGACGGCCACGAGATCCACGCGTTCCGCCTGAGCAGCGACGACAGCCCGCCCACCCTGTACCAGCGCTGCAACGACCATGGTGCGCTGGTGGCCTCGGAACCTCTGGACGACGGCGACGACGGCGAGTGGGCGCCGCTGGCCGTGGGCGACGTGGTGTGCCTGCGCGTGGCCACCGCGTAGCCACCGGTCGTCGCTGCGGATCGCAGCGTCAGATCTCGACCTTCGCGCCCAGCTCGACGATCCGGTTGCTCGGCAGGTTCAGAAAGTCGGCCGCCGCGGCAGCGTTGCGGTGCATGCCGGCAAACAGTTTCTCGCGCCAGATCGACATGCCCTTGCCGAGCGACGGCATCACGATGTCGCGGCTGAGGAAGTAGCTGGTGTCCATTTCGGGCAGCGGAATGCCGCGGCCCTCGAGCAGCTTCAGCGCCTCCGGCACGTCGGGATCGTTCTTGAAGCCGAAGTTCAGCGTGACCTGCCAGCAGTCGTGACCGAGCGGCTCGAGCTCGAGCCGCTTGTCGAAGCCGACCCAGGGCACCTCGTGGTGCCGCACGTGCACGAACAGGTTGTGTTCGTGCAGCACCTTGTTGTGCTTGAGGTTGTGCATCATCGCGTTGGGCGTCAGGCCCGGCTCGGCGACGAGGAACACCGCCGTGCCGGCCACGCGCGTGGGCGGGCTCACGAACACCGCGTCGAGAAAACCCTTCAGATCGATCGCATCGTCGCGCAGCCGCTCGGCCATCAGCCGGCGGCCCTGTTTCCAGGTGAGCATCAGCATGAACATGCCGCTGCCGATCAGGATCGGGAACCAGCCGCCCGAGGCCAGCTTGAGCATGTTGGAGGCGAAGAACGCCACGTCGACCACGAAGAAGAACCCGGTGGCGGCGATGCACAGCGCGAGCGGGTATTTCCAGCCGTAGCGGATCACGAAGAAGGTCATCACCGTGGTGATCGTCATGTCCAGCGTCACCGCGATGCCGTAGGCGGTGGCCAGGTTCGACGAGCTGCGGAACAGCGCGACCGCCAGCACGATGAAGATGAACAGACTCCAATTGATGAACGGCACGTAGATCTGCCCGGTGTCGCGCACCGACGTGTGCAGGATGTTCATGCGCGGCAGCAGGCCGAGCTGGATGGCCTGCTTGGTGACCGAGAAGGCGGCGGTGATCAGCGCCTGCGAGGCGATCACGGTGGCCGCGGTGGCCAGCGCCACCAGCGGCAGCTGCGCCCAGGTCGGCGCCATCAGGTAGAACGGGTTCTCGATCGTCTTCGGATCGGCGAGCAGCATCGCGCCCTGGCCGAAATAGTTGATCACCAGCGCCGGCATCACCAGGCCGTACCACGCAATGCGGATCGGCCGTCGGCCGAAGTGTCCGAGATCGGCATACAGCGCCTCGCCGCCGGTGACCACCAGCACCACGGCACCGAGCGAGATGAACGCGATGCCGGGCTGCGCCACGATGAACTGCAACGCGCGCAGCGGATCGAGTGCCACCAGCACGGCCGGGTTGTCCGCGACATGGGGCAACCCGAGGGCCACCAGGCTCACGAACCACAGCAGGGTGATCGGACCGAAGGTCTTGCCGATGCCTCCGGTGCCGTAACGCTGAACGGCGAACAGCACCGTCAGCACCACCAGCGTGATCGGGATGACCCAGGCGTCGAGCGCAGGCGCCGCCACGCGCAGGCCTTCCACCGCCGACAACACCGAGATCGCCGGCGTGATCACGCCGTCGCCATAGAAGATCGCGGTGCCGAACAGGCCCACGATCATCAGCAAGCGCCGCAGCGGCGGTCGGTCGGCCACGGCGGTCGTGGCCAGCGCAAGCATCGCGATCAGACCGCCCTCGCCGTTGTTGTCGGCGCGCAGAATCAGCAGCACGTACTTCAGCGAGACGATGACGGTGATCGTCCAGAAGATCAGCGAGAGCACGCCCAGCACGTTGTCGTGCGTGAGCGGCACATGCCCGCCGTGGAACACCTCCTTCAGCGCGTACAGCGGGCTGGTGCCGATGTCGCCGTACACCACCCCGAGGGCGCCGAGCGTCAGCGCGGCCACCGCGCGGGGGGACGAGGAGGGATGACTCACCGGTGCGGGCCCGTTTCGCGTGCGGGCCTTCGAAGCGAAGCGCGTATTGTGCGCCGCGGCGCATGACACCGGCGGCCCGCCCCACAGGGTGGGCGACTATTCGACAGTCTCGGCGTTCGGGTCGGTGGCTTCGAGCTCGTAGCTGGCCGCCAGCATCGCCAGGCGGCCGATCACGCCGTACATGTAGAACCGATTCGGCGCGCTGACTCCGGGCTTCTCGCCCAGGCGCGGCAGGTGATGGCTCTCGGCGAACGCAAGCGGCACGAAGCGCGAGCCGGGCCCGCTGAGGATCTCGTCGGCTCCGAGTTCGGCGTGCACGCGGTAGTAGCCGCCGACGACATACCGATCGATCATGACCACCACCGGCTCGGCCACCGCGTCGTTGATGCGCTCGTAGGTCGGCACGCCCTCCTGGATGATGACCTCGGTCACCAGGCGGCCGTCGGGCAGCGCGCGCATGCGCGCTCGGGTGCGTTCACCCAGATGATCGAGCTCCTTCGGGTCGCGCACCGTCATGATGCCGGCGCCGCCGCTGCCGCTGTCGGCCTTGACCACCACGAACGGCTTCTCGTTGATGCCGTACTCCTTGTACTTGCGACGGATCTTCGTGAGCACCGCTTCGGCATTGCCGCGCACGCATTCGCGCCCCTCGGCGCTGTCGAAGTCGACCCGGCCGCAATGCGCAGCCATCGGATTGATCAGCCACGGGTCCATGCCGAGCAGCTTGGCGAACTTCTTGGCCACCTCCTCGTAGCTGTGGAAGTGGCGGCTCTTTCGCCGCACCCCCCAGCCGGCATGCAGCGGCGGCAGCAGGTACTGCTCGTGCAGCCCGGCGAGCGGCTTCGGCACGCCGGCGGCCAGGCCGTCGTTCAGCAGGATCGTGCAGGGGTCGAAGTCCTTGAGTCCGAGGCGGCCGCGTTGCCGCTGCAGCGGCTCCAGCGTGAGTTCGCCGCCGTCGGGCAGCTTGATCTTGCGCGGCCGCTCGATGTCGGGATCGAGCGACCCGAGCCGAACGTTGAGCCCCGCCTGATGGAAGATGCGCACCAGACGCTGCAGGTTCGACAGGTAGAAGCTGTCGCGCACGCCCTGCGCCGGAATCAGCAGCAGGTTCTTGGCCTCGGGACAGATCTTCTCGATCGCCGCCATCGCCGCCTGCACGGCCAGCGGCAACATTTCCGCCGTGAGGTGGTTGAAGCCGTGCGGGAACAGGTCGGTGTCCACCGGCGCGAGCTTGAAGCCGGCGTTGCGGATGTCCACCGAGGTGTAGAACGGCGGCGTGTGCTCCATCCATTCGAGGCGGAACCAGCGCTCGATGGCCGGCATGGATTCCAGGACGCGCTGCTCGAGCTCGTTGATCGGGCCGGTCAGCGCGGTGATCAGATGGGGGACCATGTCGGGACGGTATGGGGGCGGACGGGCGAAATTCTAGGCGGCGCCCCCGGATGCCCCATAAAAAGAGGCCGCCCGCAGGCGGCCTCAAGCTCGCTGTGAAACCCCTCGAGAAAACTACTTGCTGTACGCCGTCTCGCCGTGCGAGCTGATGTCCAGGCCTTCGCGCTCTTCTTCCTCGGTCACGCGCAGTCCGATCACCAGATCCACGATCTTGTACGACACGGCCGCGACGACGCCCGACCACACGATGGTCAACAGCACCGCCTTCAGCTGGATCCAGACCTGTGCCCCGATGCCGTTGGAGCCGACGGTGGCGGTCACCCAATCGGTCACCAGCCCCGGGCCGCCGAGATCCTGCGTGTTGAACACGCCGGTCAGCAGCGCGCCGACGATGCCGCCCACGCCGTGCACGCCGAACACGTCGAGCGAGTCGTCGGCACCGAGCAGGCGCTTCAGGCCGTTGACGCCCCACAGGCAGGCGAAGCCGGCGACGAAGCCGATCACGATCGCGCCCATCAGGCCGACGTTGCCGGCGGCCGGCGTGATCGCCACCAGGCCGGCCACCGCGCCGGAGGCGGCACCCAGCATCGAGGCCTTGCCGCGCATCAGCGATTCACCGAGACACCAGGCCAGCACCGCGGCCGACGTGGCGGTGAAGGTGTTCATGAAGGCCAGCACGGCGGAATTGCTGGCTTCGAGCGCCGAGCCGGCATTGAAGCCGAACCAGCCGACCCACAGCATCGCGGCACCCACCATCGTCAGCGGCAGGCTGTGCGGCGCCATCGCCTCCTTGCCGTAGCCGACGCGCTTGCCGATCATGAAGGCACCCACGATGCCGGCCACCGCGGCGTTGATGTGCACCACCGTGCCGCCCGCGAAGTCGAGCGCGCCCCACTGCCAGATCAGTCCGGCCTTGGCGTTCATGGCATCGACGACATCCTTGCTCGCATACGCATCCGGGCCCATCCAGTACCAGACCATGTGCGCGATCGGCGCATAGCTGAAGGTGAACCACAGCGCCATGAAGAGCAGCACCGCGCTGAACTTGATGCGCTCGGCGAAGGCGCCGACGATCAGGCAGCAGGTGATGCCGGCGAACGTGGCCTGGAATGCCGCGAACAGCAGTTCGGGGATAACGACGCCCTTGCTGAAGGTCGCGCCCATGGCGAAGGCGCCGGTCGCCGGATCGAAGATGCCTTTCAGGAACAGCCGGTCGAAGCCGCCGAAATAGGCGTTGCCTTCGGTGAACGCCAGGCTGTAGCCGTACAGCGCCCACAGCACGACGATCAGCGAGAACGTGACCATCACCTGCATCAGCACCGACAGCATGTTCTTGCTGCGCACCAGGCCGCCGTAGAAGAGAGCCAGGCCCGGCACCGTCATCATGATGACGAGCAAGGTGGCCACGATCATCCAGGCGTTGTCGCCCTTGTTGGCCACCGGCGCGGAGGCCGCTGCGGCGGGTGCGGATGCGGCGGCCGAGGCCGCGTCGGCCGCGGCGGCCGCGGCGGCCGGCGCGGAGGCGGCGGCAGCCGGCGCCGAAGCGGCCGGCGCCTGGGCCCATGACGGGCCCGTCAAGCCCAGCAGCGCGAGGCCGAGAGCGATGGAAGCGATGAGCTTTCTCATGTTGTGGTCTTCAGGTCTGTTGTGGGTGTGGATGGTCTCGCCCGGTCAGATCGCGTCCTTGCCGGTCTCGCCGGTGCGGATGCGCACCACCTGCTCGAGCGACGCGACGAAGATCTTGCCGTCGCCGATCTTTCCCGTGCGGGCCGAGGACTCGATCGCCTCGATCACGCGCTCGACGAGCGGATCGTCGACCGCCGCCTCGATCTTCACCTTCGGCAGGAAATCCACCACGTACTCGGCGCCGCGGTACAGCTCCGTGTGGCCCTTCTGGCGACCGAAGCCCTTCACCTCGGTCACCGTGATGCCCTGAACACCGATCGCGCTCAGCGCTTCACGCACTTCGTCGAGCTTGAACGGCTTGACGATCGCGGTCACCATCTTCATGAGACCCTCCTGGTACAGATCACAAGCACGGCGGCCCGTCCCGCGAGCCGCCGCGCCACTTCGACAATCACATCGCCTTGGACAGCGTCAGGATCGCGCGGCCCTTGTTGCCGTCGCCCCAGACACCCTTCTTGGTGGCACCGACGTAGGCGCCGGCAATCGTCAGCCCGCCACCGAGGTCGTAGGTGGCGCCGACCTTGTAGTCCATGAAGCTGGCCGGGCCCTGGCCATTGACGAGGACCGCATTGGCCGGGTTGCTCTTGGCGTCGCTGGTATAGAACGTCTGGCCGACGTGGGCATTCAACGTGAGGCCCTTGGCGATCTCGTAGTTGGCCGAGATGTCGAGATAGCCGGTGCCATCGCCGTCCTGGAAGCCGAAGTACTTGTCCGACACCGTCAGCGAATACTTCGCCGTGATGAACTGCCAGCCGAGCTGCCCGTAGATCTCGGTGGT
>JAEUPI010000017.1 GCA_016790175.1 Burkholderiaceae bacterium
GACACACCTGCCGAAGCTGGTGCCGCTGGCCGAGAAGGATTTCACCGCGCAGACCAACCCGCGGCCCGCGGTCGCGGCAGACTATGAGCGCTTCTTCCTCGAAGCGATGTAGTCCTACTGCCATGACCGACCGCCTGAAGATCGGCATCTCCGCCTGCTTCTTCCACCCCGACGCCAATCGCCCGGTCTTCGCCGGCAAGACGCTGCAGTACATCGAGCAGTCGGTGGCGCATTGGGTGGCGGCGAGCGGCGAAGCGTTGCCGGTGATGGTGCCCTCGCCCGAAGGCGACACCTCGCGCGGGATCGTGGGCTACGCCGACTACGCGCGCTGGCTCGACGGCCTGGTGCTGATGGGCGGCTCCGACATGTGGCCCGGCCACTACGGCGAGGAGCCAATGAAGCCGCAATGGACCGGCGACGCGGTGCGCGACCGCTACGAGACGGCTCTCGCGCGCGCCTTCGTCGCCGAGGGCAAACCGGTGTTCGGTGTCTGCCGCGGCCTGCAGGTGCTGAACGTGGCCTTCGGCGGCACATTGCTGCAGGACATCGCGACGCTGCAGCCCGGGGCGCTGACACACCGAGACGCGGGTCTGTACGACCAGAACTTCCACGACGTGGCGTTCGTGCCCGGTACGCGGCTCGCCCAGCTGTATCCGGGCGTGACACAGGTGCGGACCAACAGCGTGCACCACCAGGGCATCAACCGCCTCGCCGAGGGCTTCGTGGTCGAGGCACGCTGCCCCGACGACCAGATGATCGAGGCCGTGCGCTGGCAGGGCCCGAGTTTCGTGGCTGCCGTACAGTGGCACCCGGAGTTCCACGACCCGGCAGACCGCAGCGTGATTGACGACGGCCCGATCCTGCAAGACTTTCTGGACGCGGCGCGCGCCGCGCACAGGAGCTGACAACGACGCGCCCGCCGTGCGCGTCGAGACGCCCATGAGTGCCCGGCCGCTGCTGATCGGCATCTCCTCGCGCATCTACATGCCGGGCGTGCCCGGCATCAAGGTCGACGGCATCTGGACCAAGAACCTGCACTATCTGGAGCAGTCGGTCGCGCATTGGGTGCTCTCGGGCCACGCGATGGCGGTGATGGTGCCGGCGGTGACCCGGGATTCCATCGTCACCCGCAGCGACCTCGATCTCGACGACTATGCCGCCACGCTCGACGGCCTGCTGCTGCAAGGCGGCAACGACGTCGCGCCCGAAGCCTACGGCGAATCGCCGCTGCACCCTGACTGGGCCGGCGACCGCGTGCGCGACGAATACGAGATGGAGCTGATCGACGCCTTCGTGCGCGCCGGCAAGCCGGTGTTCGGCATCTGCCGCGGGTTGCAGCTGCTCAACGTGATGTTCGGCGGCACGCTGCTGCAGGACATCGCCACCCAGCGGCCCGAATCGCTGGCCCACCGCGACGGCTCGGCGTTCGAGCGGCACTTTCATCCGGTGCAGCTGGTGCCGGGCACGCGACTCGCGCGGCTGTATGCCGGCACCCAGCAAGGCGTGGTCAACAGCCTGCACCATCAGGCGATCAAGGATCTCGCTGCCGGCTTCACCGTCGAGGCGCTGTGCCCGAGCGACGGCACCATCGAGGCCATCCGCCGCAACACGCCGGGCTACATTGCCGCCGTGCAGTGGCATCCGGAGTTCCACACGCCGGGCGACCCCGACCATTTCGACGACACGCCGCTGCTGAACGACTTTCTCGAAGCCTGCCGCGCCACGCGGGGCTGAACCACACGAATCCGATCCACCATGTCCACGCTGAAGATCACGAATCCCGCGACCGGCCAGCTGATCGACGAGATCGCTGCCGACGATGCCGCCGCGGTGGCCGCCAAAGCCCAGGCCACGCGCGCCGCGCAGCCAGGCTGGGCTGCGGTGCCGCTGGCCGAACGCGCGGCCGCGATCGCGCGCTTTCGCGCCGCGCTGGTGGCCGAGCTGGACACGCTGGCCGCCACGCTGACACGCGAGGTCGGCAAACCGATCGCGCAGTCGCGCAACGAGCTCAACGGGCTGCTCGGCCGCATCGACTTCTTCCTCGCGCAGACCGAACGTTCGATCGCCGACGAGCCGGTGTGGAGCGAAGGCGGCATGCGCGAGCGCATCCAGCACATCCCGCTCGGTGTGGTGGGCAACATCTCGGCCTGGAACTATCCGTACTTCGTCGGCTGCAACGTCATCGTGCCGGCGCTGCTGACCGGCAACGCGGTGCTGTACAAGCCGTCGGAGTTCGCCACGCTCACCGGCGCGCACATCGTGCGCCTGCTGCACGCGAGCGGCGTGCCGCGCCAGGCGATCCAGCTGCTCGCCGGCAACGGCGAGGTCGGCGCCGCGTTGCTGAACCAGAAACTCGACGGCCTGTTCTTCACCGGCAGCCATGCCACCGGGGTGCGCATCGCGCAGGCGCTTGCGCCCAGATTGGTGAAGCTGCAGCTCGAGCTCGGCGGCAAGGATCCCACCTACGTGCGCGCCGATGCCGATGCCAGGGCCGCCGCCGAGAGCCTGGCCGACGGCGCGATGTACAACACCGGCCAGAGCTGCTGCTCGGTGGAGCGCATCTACGTGCACGAGTCGCTGCACGACGCGTTCGTCGAGCAATTCGTGGCCACGGTCCAGGGCTTCAAGATCGGCGACCCGATGGACCCGGCCACCTACATCGGCGCGATCACGCGCACACCGCAGCTCGCGGTGCTGGAAGCGCAGGTGGCCGATGCCAAGGCCAAAGGCGCCAGGCTGCTCGTGGGCGGCCACCGCCTGCCGGGCCCCGGCAACTGGTTTGCACCCACGGTATTCACGAACGTGAGTCATCAGATGGAGCTGATGCGCGAGGAGAGTTTCGGCCCGATCATCGGCATCCAGAAGGTGCGTGGCGACGACGAAGCCGTGGCGTTGATGAACGACACGCGCTATGGTCTGACCGCCGGCGTGTATTCGAAGGACGAAGCCCGCGCGCGCGAACTGCTCGCGCGCGTGAACGCGGGCAGCGTCTACTGGAACTGCTGCGACCGCGTGAGCCCGCGGCTGCCGTGGTCGGGCCACGGTGATTCGGGCCTCGGCCTGACGCTCAGCACCCACGGCATCCAGACCTTCACCCGGCCCAAGGCCTGGCACTTGAAGTGGCCCACCCCCGATGCGGCCTAGCGGCCGCCTCCCCCTCAAGGGGGCGACACCAGCGGCCCGGCGAAGCCGGTTCCGCGGTGTCCGCTCGTTCGGCTGCGCATCGTGACGCCTAGACCGCTACGTCTCACGCTGTTCGACCTCGACCACACGCTGCTCGACGGCGACAGCGACGTGCTGTGGTGCGACTTCCTGATGGCGCGCGGCGAACTCGCGCGCTCCGAATTCGAGCCGCGCAACCGGCAGATGGCGCGCGACTATCAGTCCGGCAGCGTGAGCCCGCAGGCCTTCTGCGAGTTCTATGTCGGCACGCTGGCCGGCCGCACACGCGCGCAGTGGGAGCCGCTGCGCCGCGCCTTCCTCGACGAGGTGATCGCCCCGCGCATCGGCGCGCCGTCGCACGAGCTGGTCGCGCGGCACCGCAGCGCCGGCGAGCTGGTGGTGCTGTCCACCGCGACCAACCGCTTTCTCACCGAACTCACCGCGATGCACCTGGGCGTCTCGCACCTGATCGCCACCGAGTGCGAGCTCGACGCCCAGGGCCGCTTCACCGGCCGCGTGGCCGGCACGCTGAACATGCGCGAAGGCAAGGTCGCGCGGCTGCAGGCCTGGCTGGCCGAACAGCGCATCGACCCGCTCGATTGCGACACCACGTTCTACAGCGACTCGATCAACGACCTGCCGCTGCTGGCCAAGGTGCGCCACCCGGTGGCGGTGAACCCCGACATGCGCCTCGGCGCCGAAGCGGCCGAACGCGGCTGGCCGGTGATTCACCTGCGCGATCTGGCGAATTGACACCCGGGGTCGTTTGAGCAGGCTCAAGCGCGCGCGAGCCGCCGCGCGGCTTTACCGGGCTTCACGCGGGCGACGCGCGGGCGAAAGGTGCAGACTGCAGCATCGAGACCTGCCAGATGCCCGGACCCACCGCTTTGCCTAGCCTTCCCATCGCCCGATCGGCGTGGCCGCAGCGCCTGAGCGTCGTCGCGGCCTGCGCCCTGCTCGCGGCCTGCAGTTCGCTCGCACCGCAGCGTTCAGCTGATCTGCCCGCGGTGGCGGTGCCCGCACAGTGGTCGTCCGTGGCCGTGCCGGATGCGCGCCGCGAAGCACCGGCGCAGACCTGGTGGCGCGACTTCGGCGACCCGCAACTCGACGCGCTGATCGAGCGCGCGCTGCAGGCCAACCCCAGCCTGCAGCAGGCCGGCGCGAGCCTGCGCCGCGCGCGAGCGCTCGTGGCCGTGCAGGCAGCCGGCCTTTCGCCACAGCTGAATGCCGACGCGTCGGCTCAGCGCAGCAAGAGCGGCAACCTGCCCGCCGGCAACAGCTACGCCGTCGGCGTGGATGCCAGCTGGGAGGCCGACCTGTTCGGCGCGCAGCGATCCGGCGTGGAGGCGGCACGGGCCGACGAGCGGGCTGCCGCTGCCGACCTCGGCGACGCGCAGGTGTCGCTGGCCGCCGAGGTGGCGCTCGCCTACCAGCAATGGGCCGGCACCCGGGCACGGCTGGCCGTCGCACGCGAGAACCTCGCGGCGCAGGAAGAAACGTTGCAGATCACCGCCTGGCGCACGCAGGCCGGACTCGCCAGCTCGCTGCAACTCGAGCAGGCCCGCACCGCGACCGAACAGACCCGCTCGCAGATTCCGGCGCTGCAGAGCGCGCTGGCGCAAAGCGCCCACGCACTCGCCGTGCTGACCGGCCGCGCACCAGGCCAGCTGCCGGAACTGCAGGACTCCACCGCGATGCAGGCCCCGGCCGCCGCGCAGGCACGCACGGCCACGATCCCGGCCGACACGCTGCGCCAGCGGCCCGACCTGCGCCGCGCCGAGGCGCAGGTGCAGGCCGCTGCGGCGCGCGCGCAGCAGGCGCAGGCCGAGCGGCTGCCGAGCCTGCGCCTGGCCGGCAACATCGGCCTCAGCGCACTGACGCTCGGCGCCCTCGGCAGCAGCGGCAGCACCGCGGCTGCGCTGCTGGCCAGCGTGAGCGCTCCGATCTTCGACGGTGGCGCACGCAGGGCCCAGGGCGATGCGCAGGACGCCGCGCTCGATGCCGCACGTGCGGCCTGGCACGCCGCCGTGCTGACCGCGCTGCGCGACGTGGAAGACACGCTGGTGGCGCTGCGCTCCGCCCAGGAGCGGCGCGGCACGCTCGAACGCGCAGCCGAGTCCGCCTCGCAGGCGGCACTGCTCGCGCGCGACCGCTACCGCAGCGGGCTGATCGATTTTCAGGTGGTGCTCGACACGCAGCGCACGCTGCTGGCCGCACAGGACAACCTGGTCGGCGCCCAGACCGATCTCGCGCAGACCCAGGTGCGCCTGATCAAGGCCCTCGGCGGCGGCTGGACCGCAGACCTCGAACCCCGCACATGAACGACACCACCTCGCATCAAACGGCCGCGGCAGCGGCACAAGCCCATGCCTTGCGCGACGTGCTGGCCGGCCCGGCACGGCGCTGGTGGCAGCGCACGACGTTGTGGATCGTGCTGGCCCTGCTGGCCATCGCCGGCACCGGCCTGTGGTGGTGGCTCGGCCGCCAGCGCGCCGAGGCGCTGCCGTCATTCCTTACCGAGCCCGTGGTGCGCGCCACGCTCAACGTGACCGTCAGTGCCGACGGCACGCTGCAGCCCACGCGCTCGGTCAACATCGGCAGCGAGCTTTCCGGCACGGTGGCGCGCGTCAACGTCGACATCAATGACCGTGTGCGCAAGGGTCAGGTGCTGGTGGAGCTCGACACCGCGAAGCTGAGCGACCAGATCGCCCGCTCGCGCGCCGGCCTGGCCACGGCCGAGGCGCGCGTGGTGCAGGCCGCCGCGACGCTGAAGGAGGCGCAGGGCAACCTGGCGCGGCTCGAAGAAGTGGCGCGCCTGTCGGGCGGCAAGGTGCCGTCGCAGGCCGAGCTCGATACCGCGCGTGCAACGCTCGAGCGCGCCCGCGCCGACGAGGCGAGCGCCAAGGCCGGCGTCGCCGACGCGCGGGCCCAGCTCTCGACCGACAGCACCAACCTCGGCAAGGCCTCGATCCGCTCGCCGATCGACGGCGTGGTGCTCACGCGCAGTGTCGACCCGGGCAATGCGGTGGCAGCCTCGTTGCAGGCGGTGACGCTGTTCTCGATCGCCGAGGATCTGGCCAAGCTGCAGCTGGAGGTCAACGTCGACGAGACCGACGTCGGCCTCGTGCAGGTGGGCCAGAAGGCGAGCTTCACGGTCGGCGCCTACCTGAACCGGCGCTATCCGGCCACGGTGACCCGCGTGGCCTACGGCTCGACCAAGACCGACAACGTGGTGACCTACACGACGCGGCTCGACGTCGACAACCGCGATCTGAGCCTGCGCCCCGGCATGACCGCCAGCGCGACGATCCAGACCAGCGAACGCACACCGTCGCTGCTGGTGCCCAACACGGCGCTGCGCTTCACGCCGGCGCTGGCCGCCTCGGCGCCGGCGGGCGGCGGCAACAACCTCGTCTCGAAACTGATGCCGCGCCCGCCAACGGCTGCGCGGCGCAACGTGACCGCGGCCACCGGCACCAGCGCGAGCCGCCAGGTGTGGGTGCTGCGCGACGGCCAGCCGGCCGCGCTGGCGGTGAGCGTGGGCGCCAGCGACGGGCGGCGCACCGAAGTGTCTTCGCCGCAACTCAAGGAAGGCGAGCTGGTGATCGTGGGCCAGCGCAACGCCGACAGCAAGCCATGAGCGATGCGGCCTCGGCGCTGCACGAGCCGCTGATCCGGCTGCGCGGCATCACCAAGGTGTATGGCCACGGCCAGGCGGCGTTCCGCGCGCTCAAGGGCGTGGACCTCGACATCGACGACGGTGACTTCGTCGCCATCATGGGGCCAAGCGGCTCGGGCAAGAGCACGGCGATGAACCTGCTCGGCTGCCTAGACGTGCCGACCGGTGGCGATTACCTGTTTCGCGGCGTCGCCGTGCAGCGGCTCACACGCGACGAACGGGCGCGCCTGCGGCGGCAGTTCTTCGGCTTCGTGTTCCAGGGCTTCAACCTGCTGGCCCGCACCAGCGCGCAGGAGAACGTGGAGCTGCCGCTGCTGTATCGCGGCGAGAGCGCCGCCGCGCGGCATGCGCAGGCGCGCGCCGCACTCGCCGCGGTGGGGCTCACCGGCTGGGAGCACCACACGCCGGCCGAGCTGTCGGGCGGGCAGCAGCAGCGGGTGGCGATCGCGCGCGCCATCGTCACGCAGCCGCAGGTGCTGCTCGCCGACGAGCCGACCGGCAACCTCGACACCCAGCGCGGCGCCGAAATCATGCGGCTGCTGTGGCAGCTCAACCAGCAGCAGCGCATTACCGTGGTGATGGTCACGCATGAGAACGACATGGCGGCCTACGCCCGGCGCGTGGTGCGCTTCATCGACGGCGTGGTCGCCAGCGACCAGCGCAATCCGCATCCGGCCGGGCTGGATGCGCCGGCGCCGCCTGCCGCCGAGACAGTGGGAGCCAGCTGAGGTGTTCTTCAACACGCTGCTGCTGGCGCTGCGCGAGATCCGCCGCAATCTGCTGCGCTCGTTTCTCACGATGCTCGGCATCGTGATCGGCGTCAGTGCGGTGATCACGATGGTGACGCTCGGCAACGGTGCCACGCGCGCGGTGCAGACGCAGATCGCGAGCCTGGGCAGCAACCTGCTGATGATCCTGCCCGGCCAGCGCATGGGCCCGGGCGGCGGCGGTGGCCCGGCGTTCCAGGCAGCCGACGTGGACGCCGTGCGCCAGCAGGTGGGCGGCCTGCAGGGCGTGGCGCCCGAGGTGCGCTCGGGCGCCACGCTGGTGGCCAACGGGCGCAACTGGTCGGCGCAGGTCACGGGCTCGAACAACGACTGGTTCCAGGTGGCGAACTGGACGCTCGCCGGCGGCCGCATCTTCGAACCCGACGAGCAACGCGTGGGCGCCGCGGTGTGCCTGATCGGCGCCACCGTGCGCCGCGAGCTGTGGGGCAGCACCGACCCCGTCGGCGAGCAGCTGCGCGTCAAGAAGTTCTCGTGCACGGTGATCGGTCTGCTCGGCCCCAAGGGCCAGGGTGCGATGGGCAACGACCAGGACAACCTGATCGTGCTGCCGCTGGCGACGATGCAGCGGCGCGTGGTCGGTCACACACGGGTGAACACCATCCTGGTGTCGATGGCCGACCACACCGACGCCGAGCAGACCAAGGCGGCGCTGACCGATCTGATGCGAGAGCGGCGCAAGCTCGCCGAGGGCGAAGACAACAACTTCAACGTGCTCGACACGCGGCAGATCGCCGACACGATGAGCGGCACGACGCAGGTCATGACCATGTTGCTTGGGGCCGTCGCGGCCGTGAGCCTGGTGGTGGGCGGCATCGGCATCATGAACATCATGCTGGTCAGCGTGACCGAGCGCACCCGCGAGATCGGCGTGCGGTTGGCCATCGGCGCGCTGGAGCGCGAGGTGCTGCTGCAGTTTCTGGTCGAGGCGGTGGTGCTGGCCGCGCTGGGCGGGCTGATCGGCATCGTGCTCGCCACCGCGGCGAGCCTGGGCCTCGCGGGCCTGATGGGCATTCCCTACCAGTTCGACGCCACGATCAACCTCGCGTCGTTCGTGTTCTCGGCCGGCATCGGCGTGGTGTTCGGCTACTTTCCGGCGCGGCGGGCAGCGCGGCTCGATCCGATCGAGGCGTTGCGGCACGAGTGAGCTGGGGCACCACCAAGCCTGCGCTTCACTGACGGGTCACGACGACGCTGGCCTGTTGCTCATATCCGCCTGCCCGCATCGACACCGTGATCGGATTGGGTCCAGGCTGGACCGGGATCGACACCAACCAGAACGGGGCGCCGCCGCCGCAGTTGCACTGCCAACGCAATGCGATCGGCCCCGAGACGCCAGTGGCCGCATTGCGCCACCACAGCTCGTAGGGCCCCAGCTCACCAAATACGGGTGGCGGCATGAGTCCCGAACAGTCACCCCGACAGGTCGAGCCAGGCGGCAAGAAACCCTCTCCGGTCAACAAGTGTTCGGGCAGGCTCGTGGTCTGGGCCTCGCCACCGTGAATGGCGAGGCCGTATGCGGGCCTGTCGTCGCCGTCTCCGCCGCAAGAAAGAAGCATGGCGAACGCCAACCCCGTGGCGAGACCCCGGACAGTGGTTCGACCAAGCCGACTGGACAATCTGTGCATTGCTGGGCACCTGCAAAAGCGGACTCCGCAGGATCGTGCCCCTTCAGCGTCGAGCCCTTGCGTGGGCTCAATCGCATCGCGCCGAAGCGCCCGTAGCCGGAGCTCGAGACGATGCTCAGCGCTGGAGACTGGCGCCGATGGCATTTGACTGCATCGGGATGCCGGTCGAGATGGACATCGACACCGCAATGATGCGAGGAAACGTGCCGCCCGTCGTGCGCGTTCGAATCAACGACGCGCATCGTCCTCGAACGGGCCGGCGAGATCGCCTCGGGGAACGTTCTGCGGATGACCAAGCGCGCCAGTCAGCGAGTCGCTCGCGCGTGCCGGGCGAGGCCCCGTCGCCGCGCGGTGCGCGCCGCCAGACTCACGACGCGTAGTGCACGTACGACTCGCGCACCATGCCGTCCTTGTCGAAGAACAGCACCTCCACCACGTGCGTGCCCGTGATGCCCTTGTAGTGGATCGCGATGCTGTCCACGCCGCGCAGCACGTCGAGCACCGTGAAGTTGATGTGGTCGAACACCTCGAAGCCGCGCTTGACGTAGGCGCGCAGCGCCGTCTTGCCCTTCACGGTGCCGCTGGGGTCATGACTGAGCCGCGCGATCAGCGGCGAGTGGAAGATCACGTCGTCGGTGTAGAAGGCCGTCACGCGGTCGAGGTCCTTGGACTCGAACGCGGCGACCCAGCGCTTCACGTAGTCGGCAGTCTTCTCCATCGTCAGCATCGGTGTCTCCGGGAGTGGACGGGTCTGGCGGGCCGAGCGGTGGCGGCCGCATCCGAACCAGTGTGCCACGCCGGCGTGCCGCGGGACGGCCAGGGATACCCCGCTGCGGTCGGCAGCGCGCCACGGGAACAATCGTGGATCGCGCGCCGCGCAGGCTGACCCGAAAGACCCGTCATGACCACCGACTGGCACCGCATGGCCGCCGACCTCGAGCGGCTGCTCAAGCTGCGCAGCCTGGTCTTCGCGATGAAGCTCTTCGAGCGCGAAGACGAGATGCTGCGCGTCACGAAGATCCGCCGCCCGCGTGCGATCCACACGCTGGACCAGATCGTGGCGCAGACGGCCCGGCTGGGCTGGACCGTGGGCGTGACGGCCGACAACCTCTACGGCGCCCAGTGCCGCTCGGTGGTGGGGCTGGGGCGGGCCAAGGACGCCGCGTGGCGATCCGGCCAGGCGATGGCGGGCGTGTGGTTCAAGACCATCGAAGACGCCGGCGCGCACCAGGCCGCGATGCACTGCGTGGACGACGGCCGCTACGAAGCGCTCGCCCTGTCGCCGCTGGCCAGTGGCCGCCTGGATCCGCCGGACATCGTGCTCTTCTATGCCACACCCGGCGCGATGATGTACTTCATCAACGGGCTGCAATGGTCGGGCTACAAGCGCTTCGACTGGTCGGTGGTGGGCGAATCGGCCTGCGCGGACTCTTGGGGCCGCGCGCTGAAGACGCGCGAGCCCAGCCTGTCGATCCCGTGTTTCGCCGAGCGCCGCTACGGCGGCGTGCTCGACGACGAGATGCTGATGGCCGCGCCGGCCGAGCACATGGCCCAGGCGATCG
>JAEUPI010000076.1 GCA_016790175.1 Burkholderiaceae bacterium
CGATCCACCCTCCGCCAGCGGTTCGCCCTGTTCGGGCGCGATGATGGCCAACAGGTGGACCGCGGCCAATGTGGCTCGCGCCAAATCGGCCCCCTGGCGCAGGGCTTCGCGTGCCTCCCGGGAGCCGTCGTACGACAGCAGGATGGTCCGGTACATCGGGCGCATTGTGGGTGACTTGTCTCGGGGCCCGCAGGGTCGGCCCCCGATGCGTCAAAGATCAATTATTATCTTACTAATCAATGGGTCGTCGTGGCACGAGGGGGTCTTGCCGGTGTCGTCTGCGCAGGAATCGTTCGGTCTTTGGATCGGCACTCTCGCCCGGCTGTGGCGCAGCGAGATCGACCGCCGGCTGGCGGTGTACGGGCTCACGCAGTCGCGCTGGCTGACTCTTTTTCACCTGTCGCGGATGAGCGGGCCGGTCACGCAGCGCGAACTGGCCGATGCCATGGGCGTGCAGGCGCCGACCCTGGTTCGCATCCTCGACCGGCTGCAGGCCGAGGGCCTCGTCGAGCGGTCGGCCACCGATGCCGACCGGCGCAGCAATTCGCTGCGCCTGAGCCGCAAGGCCGCTCCGGTGCTACAGCGCATCGCGGCAACGACGTCCGCGATCCGCGGCGAGATCTTCGCCGGCATCGCCGAGTCGGACATCGAGACCTGCCTGCGCGTCTTCGAGACGCTGGCACTGAGGCTGGGCGGTCCGGCGCGGCCGATCCGGGCCGCTCGAGACCGAAGGAGTCGATGAGCACCATGGACCAGCGTGTGAAGGAGCCGCCCGAAGCGCTCGGCAGCGGGCCGGTCGAGACACCGGCCGCTGAGCCGGAACAGCAGCGCGAGCCGCAGCGCCGGCAACCACGCGAGGCCGCGCCGTTGCGACGGCCTGAGCGGCGCTCGTGGCGCCGTCATGCGGCGCTCGGGGCGGCACTGCTGGTCGTGGCCGGCGCCGCCCGGTGGCTGTACCACCAGTTCACGCACGTGATCGAGACCGATGCCCGCATCGCCGCCGACATGGTCGTGCTCAGCAGCCGGCTGCCCGGCTGGGTGGCGTCGGTCGATGCGGCCGAGGGTGACGCGGTCCGTAAGGGCCACGCCTTGGCCCGTGTCGACGATCGCGAGAACCGCGTGCAGGCACGCGAGATCGAAGCCCAGCTGGCCGGCGTTCCGACGCGCCGCGACGAGATCGCTGCCCGCATCACGCTCACCGATCGTCAGACCCAGGGCGAAGTGGCAGCGCAAGAGGCGGCGGTCAAGGCCGCCGAGGCGGCGCTCGCCGCAGCCCGGGCGCAAAGTGTGCTGGCCGTGGCGGAGAACGATCGAGTTGTTGATCTGGTGCAACAGGGCATGGTCACCCGCATGCGCCAGGATCAGACGCTCGCCGCCGTGGAGACGGCACGGCAGCAGATGGCCAGCGCCGAGGCCAATGTGCAGCGCGCGCGCGCGGCCCTGGCGCAAGCCCGGGCCGGGCGCGAGAACCTCACGGTGTTGCAGCGCCAGCTGGCCACGCTCGCGCCTGAAGAGGAACGGCTGCGCGCGCAGCGCGCACGCACGCAGCTCGAGTTCGACGACCGCGTCGTCACGATGCCCTTCGACGGGGTGGTGGACCGCGTGTTCGTCGACAAGGGCGAGTACGTCACCCCCGGCCAGCGCCTGTTGATCGTTCACGACCCCCAGCGCGTGCGCATCGAAGCGAACATCAAGGAGACCGACGTGCGCCACTTCCGACCCGGCAAGACGGTCGCGATCACCGTCGACGCGCTCCCGGGCCGCACGCTGGAAGGCACGGTCGAGCGCGTCGGGCAAGCGGCCACCAGCGAGTTCGCGCTGCTGCCCAACCCCAACCCCAGCGGCAACTTTACGAAGATCACGCAGCGGCTGCCGGTGCGTATCGCCGTCAAGCAGGTCGACGGCCTGCTCAAGCCCGGCATGATGGTCGAAATCGAGGTGCGCAGCGATGACTAGCGCGGCGCGGCCGGGCGACGCGCCGGCCGCCGACAGCATCGAGGACCTGTTCGCGCGCTACGGGCCGTCATATCGCTGGTGGGCGACGCTGACGGTCATGACCGGCACGATCGCCACCGTCCTGTCCTCGACCATCGTCAACGTCGCGCTGCCGGCGATGATGGGTGCCTTCGGCATGGGCCAGGACAAGGCGCAGCTGCTGTCTGCCGGCTTTCTCGCTGCCATGACCGGCACGATGCTGCTGAATGCCTGGATGGTCGATACCTTCGGCCAGCGCATGACCTTCCTGTCGACCGTGCTCGCGTTCGTGATCGGGTCGATCCTCGGCGGGCTGGCGCCGTCCGAAGGTGTGCTCATCCTGGCGCGCGTGCTGCAGGGCGGCGCGGCCGGCGTGCTGCAACCGCTGGCGATGCAGGTGATCTTCCAGGTGTTTCCGGCGGACAAGCGCGGGTCGGCGATGGGCATCTACGGCATCGGCGTGGTTCTGGCCCCGGCGTTGGGCCCCGTGGTCGGCGGCCTGATGGTCGACAGCTTCAGCTGGCGCTACGTGTTCTTCATGCCGCTGCCGTTCTGCGCCGCCGGGCTGCTTCTGGCGACGCTGCTTCTGCCCGGGCGCGCCGGTTCGGGCCCGGCGCGGCCCTTCGACTGGATCGGGCTGGGTCTGCTGGCCCTGTTCCTGTGGACGCTGCTCGACGGCTTGTCGCACGGCCAGCGCTACGGCTGGACCTCCCATTCGATCCTGGTCTCCTTCATCGTTGCCGCCGTCTGCGGCGTGTCATTTCTGGTCTGGGAGCTGCACACGCCCTCGCCGATGCTCGACCTGCAGCTGTTCGCCAACCGCAGCTTCGCCGGCGCCGCGATCGTCTCGTTCATCTTCGGCGCCGGGATCTTCGGCTCGACCTACCTGATCCCGCTGTTCGTGCAGACGGTCCAGGGCTACACGCCAACGCGCTCTGGCCTGCTGCTGATGCCTTCGGGGCT
>JAEUPI010000080.1 GCA_016790175.1 Burkholderiaceae bacterium
AGCTGCTCGCAGCGGGCCTGCAGGATGTTGAGCAACTTCTTGCGGCCGATGCCCACGAAGCCGTGACCGCCCGATCGGATCACCCGGCCCTTGAAATGAAGCTCGATGTCGTCCCAGTGGTTGAAGGCGACCTCGATCGCATCGGCCGTCTCGCGGTCCCACGCCCGCATGTTGTCCATCGTGGCATCGGAGAACACCACGCCCCAGCCGAACGTGTCGTACGGCCGGTTGCGCTCGACCACGGTCACGTCGTGGTTCGGGTTGAGCTGCTTCATCAGCAGTCCGAGATACAGGCCGGCTGGCCCGCCGCCGATGCAGACGATCTTCAAGGGGCGACTCCGCAGATGCACGCGCCCGGTCGGGTGCGCCAAGATAGTTTAATCATGAAATATCAAGATGCAAAGCGTAGCCGAAACGACCCATGGCACCGAATCTATACTTCGCGCCGTTTGTGGGAGGTCAACAATGCGGTCTTTGATGTCATGGCGCTGGCTGCTGGCCGTGTCGGCCCTGCTGCAGGGCTGCGCGGCCACCGGGCCCACCGGCGCCGAGATGGCCGGTCGGTTGAACGAGATCCCGCCCGGCTATGGTCGAATCGTCTTCTATCGCTCGGCCTCGATGCTCGGTGCGGCCATCCAGCCCGACGTCCGGCTCGACGGTCAGGTGGTCGGCCAATCTCGACCGGGGGGCTTCTTCTACGTTGACGCTTCGCCGGGCAAGCACACGGCTGCGGCGTCGACCGAAGCCACCTCGACGGTGGACATTGCGGTCGTGGCCGGGCAGACGCACTACGTGCGCAGCGCGATCGGCTTCGGCATTGCGGTCGGCCGCATCAACCTCAGTGTGGAGGGCGTGGTCACCGCGAAGGGCGAGCTGATGGGTCTGAGCTACACCGGCACTCACGTGCCGCGTATCGGCAACACGACTGCCGCGACGGCCGGGTCTGCGCCGGCAGCGCCGACCGTGCAGACCCAGGCGCAGCCGCTGAAGCGGGGCGACGAGGTGGTCTATCGTGTGGTCGACGGCTACACCGGCATGCCGCGCGACGCGGTCTATACCGTGGATCGAGTCGACCGCGACCGCATCGTGTTCAACCAAGGCGGCCGCGTCGAAAGCGCGAAAGGCACCGTGGAATCGATCGCCACGCCGGTGGCCGGCGAGATGGACGCCTGTTCGCCGCCGGGCGGATGGGGGCCGCCGGCCGAGATGACGCTCGGCATGCGCTGGAGCCTGCGCTTCCGGAAGCCGGGTGGCGAGGAGACCTGCGGCGGCGACTACGACCTCGAGGCCCAGATGGTCTCCGACGAGGTGATGCCGACCGCGCTCGGCGACTACAAGGTCCAGCGCATCGACTACAAGGGCTCGGGCGCCCGCCAGGGCTTCCAGATCATCTTCGAGGCCAAGGCCTGGTACTCGCCGGTGCTGGGGCGCGTGGTGAAGTTCGAATCCGAGCGATTGACCCGCACCGGCCGCAGCACGGCACCGACGCGAGAGAAGGCAGAGCTGGTGGAGATCCGCCGCTACTGATTGCTCTGCCGATCAAACACCGGTACGGGCGCCGATGATGCGTGCCGTCTTGCCGCTGCGGCTGTGCCGGCAGGGCTGGCCGCAGTGGCCGTCGACCCTCGTACGGTCGAGACCCTGTGTGCGCAGGTACGCATGCAGCGCGCGGCGGGCGCGTTCGAGTTCGCGTTCGCCTTGCGCGCCGCCATGGGCCAGGACGAGGCCCAATGCCGAGTCGCCCTGTTGCCGCAGCTGAAAGTCGAACACACCGGCCTCTTCGAGCACGCTCACCAGCGCCAGTGGCGGCAGTCGCACCGTGCGGCCCTGGGCCGTGCGCAGGACCAGGCAGTCGTCGCTGCGGCCTTCGACCTCGATCACCGGCAGCGAGGAGCCGCAGGCACAGGGCTGCGGCAGCAGTCGCACACGATCGCCGATGTCGTAGCGGATCATGGGTTGCACGAAGTTGGCCAGGTTCGTCAGCAGCGTTGTCGCCCCGAAGGTGCCGGGCTCGACGGGGCGATCCTGTTCGTCCACCGGCTCCAGGATCACCCAGTCGGCATTCAGATGCAGTGCGCCATGGTCGCATTCGCCGGCCAGCGTGAGACATTCGCTTGCCCCATAGCTGTTGATCACCGGCGCGCCGAAGGCCTGCTGCACCGCGGCGCGCACGGCCGGAGTCAGCGTTTCGCCGCCGACCCACACCGATTGCAGCGAGAGCTTCAAGCGGCCGGCGGCCGCCTCCTCCGCCAATGCCAGCGCGGTGCTGGGATAGGCAGCCAGCAGACGAGGGGCAAAGCGCTCGAGCTCGGCCACGAGCTCGGACATCGGACGAAGAAAGGACATCGAACGCAGGTGCGGCGCCAGCCAGGCGTGTTGCCGGCGCAGGCGCTCGATGGTGCACACGCTGGCGAAATGGCCGTGCGTGGCGCCCACGAACGCCAGCGGACCGGCGCCGAGCCAGCGCCGAGGCCGGCGCAGGGCCTCGAGCAGGTCGTACACCCGCAGCGCCTGCGCATCGTGCACGAACAATCCGGGCTCCCCGCTGCTGCCGGAGCTCTCCCACACGGCCATGCCGCGGCCGAATGATTCGCCGATGCGTTGCGGATCGCCGACGAAGGCGCGCAGCGCCGGCAGCGTGACGTCAGGCTCGGTCACCCAGTCGGCGAAGCGGCGCATCAGTTCGGCCTTGTGCACCACCGGCCAGGCGTCCAGCGAGGCCGACGCCGGCTCGCCGACGGGCGCGGCGCGTCGATAGAGTGCGCATCGGCTGCGCGCATGGGTGAGCAGCGCATGCAGCCGCTGCTCGCGGCGCAGCCGCCATGCATGCGCCGGCGCGTAGGCCACGCATTGCAGATCCCAGGCCATTGCCAGGTCGGCAAGGCCTTGCAGAGGATCGGACAGGATGACCATGCACGTACGCCCGAGTGCGCACGATACCGGCAGCGACGCCTCGGCCGATTGCCAGCTCTCAAGCATCGCATCAAAGCGACCGCTTGGCGAGCTTGCCCCTGCATGATTGACGAGCAGCAAGCGCGCCGCCGCGACCGCGCATAACATCCGCTAGAGCGTTTCACTCCGCGCCATGACCGCCCGACGACCCAAACCACCCAAGTCCACCCCGGTGTTTCGGGAGCTGGAAGACGACGACCGCGCGCAGCGCATCGTGCAGCGCCCCGACGGTTTCCACTGGATCGCGCCCGACGGCCACCAGGAATTCGGCCCGTTCGCAAGCATCGAGGAGGCATTGGCCGACATGGGAGACGCCGCCGACGACGGCGTGGAGCCCGGCGAGACGCTGGAGGAGGCCGAGCGCGAACTCGGCATCGCCGAGTGGCTGGACCCCGACACGGGCTCACCCGCCGAGGGAACGTACACCCGGCTCGAGGATCACTGAACGTTCAGGCCCGTGCCTGCGTGGGCGCCGCCCGCACAAGGGACACGGCAGGCTTTGACCTAATAGGCGTGGTCTTCGAGGATGGCGCGCGAAATGCTCGTGCGGGTGTGGCCCCAGCGCGTCAGCATGCGGTCGTACAAGGTGCTTTCGAGCGTGCCCACGCGACCGTCGAGCGTGATCACGCAGCTGGCCACGCGGCACAACCAGATGCGGTGATGCGGGTCGCGCACGGCGTCGAGCAGCTCGTCGAAGCGCTCGAGGTCGTCGAGGTTCGGATAGGTGCGCAGCGACAGATCGGCCAGCCCGCTGCGCCGCGACTGCTCGACGACACGGTCGAACTCGTCGACCGTGAGCCCGAGCCGCTGAAAGACATCGAGCTCGCGCAGCATGCGGCCCTCGGCCTCGGAGTCGCGCTCATGCGCGCACAGCAGCATCGCGATCACGCGAGCCATGGCCCGAGGGGTGTCGTGACGGTGGTGTGTGCTGCTCATGTTCACGCTCCGTGAGTCGATCTGACGCCGCTGGCATCGACAAGGTAGTGCATCGTCGCAGCTTTTCCAAGGCGCGCGAAACGAATTGCCGCATATTCGACGGCGGTCAAGTGTCAGGCTGATGACGATTCGCCTGCAGCCGCTGCGCTGTCGGCGCCCCGGTCGCCGCGTCGGCGAAACACCACGTGCGTGGCGGCTTCGGTGGCCACACGCTCGGCCACCTGGTAGCCGAGCGCCGGCAGATCGAGGCCCTGGAAAACGGCCTCCCCGCCACCCAGCAGCACGGGCGCGAACGCCAGATGCATCTCGTCGATCTCTCGAGCCTGCAAGAATTGGCGGACGGTTGCCACGCCGCCTCCGATACGCACGTCGCGATCGCCTGCGGCGGCACGTGCCCGCTGCAGCGCGGCGTCGAACCCGTTGGTCACGAAATGGAAGGTCGTGCCCCCTTTCATCTCGAGCGGGGCGCGGGCGTGTCGCGTCAACACGAACACCGGCACATGGTACGGAGGTTCATCGCCCCACCATCCTCGCCAGCTGTCGTCGGGCCAGGGGCCGCGCACGGGGCCGAACATGTTGCGGCCGAGGATCCAGGCACCCATGCCCGTCATGCTGCGAGCTGCAAACTCGTCGTCCACGCCGGTGCTGCCGCCGCCGCCGCCGAACATCTGGCGGAACGTGCGGGTCCCGAGCATCCAGCCGTGCAGCGACATGCCGCCGACACCGAGCGGTTGCTGCAGACTCTGCTCGACACCGGCGCCAAATCCGTCCAGTGACACCGAAAACGCCGATACCCGCACCTGGCCCATGGCCGAACCTCCTGCTTGTCAACGGCCAGTGTCTCACCGGCCCCGCCGCTCGCGGACAATCGGGCGCGATAGCCATCTCCGTCCCATCATGATCCCCATCACCGGCAAGACGCAGGTCTTCTTCATCATCGGCGACCCCGTGGCGCAGGTGCGTGCGCCCGAGGTCTACAACCACCTGTTTCGCGAGCACGGCATCGATGCGGTGCTCGTGCCGCTGAAGCTGCCGCCGGCCGAGTTGCCGGGCTTTCTGCAGCACGCCATGGCGGCCGGCAACGTGGGCGGCTTGTGGGCCACCATTCCGCACAAACCGGCACTCGCCGAGTTGCTGCAGCCCTCCGACCCGGTGGCCCGTGTGGCCGGTGCGGTCAATGCCGTGCGGCGCCATCCCGACGGACGGCTAGAGGGTGCGCTGTTCGACGGCATCGGCTTCGTGAAAGGTCTCGACCACGCGGGCATCGGGGTGACCGGCCGTCGCGTGCTGGTGGTCGGCGCGGGCGGCGGCGGCCATGCGGTGGCGGCGGCGGTCGCCCAGCGCGCACCGTCGTTCCTGGCGGTCTACAACCGCACGCGCGAACGCGCTGCGTCGCTGGTGCAGCGCTTGCAGCCGCTCGTGGGCGATGTGGCAGTCGTGGCCGAGACGGCGGACCCGGCGGGCTTCGACCTGGTCGTGAACTGCACGTCGCAGGGCCTGAAGGCCGGAGATCCGCTGCCGTTCGATCCACAGCGTGTGGACCGCGGCGCCGCGGTGGTGGACATCATCATGAGTCGCGAGCCCACGCCGGTGCTCAAGGCCTGCCACGCGCGGGGCATCCGTGCCGAGGCCGGCTTCGAGATGCTGGTGCAGCAGGTGCCTGAATACCTGCGGTTCATGGGCTTCGAGAAACTGGCCGAGACGCTGCAGGCCGATCTGAGCGGCGTGCGGGCGCTGCTGCAACCCAGGTGACCGGTCGAGTCGTGGGCTCCGGGTGCAGGTGATCGACGTCCTGGTCATCGGCGGCGGCAACGCCGCGCTATGCGCGGCGCTCACGGCGCGCGAAGTCGGAGCCTCGGTGCTGCTGCTCGAAGCGGCGCCGCGCGCCTGGCGCGGCGGCAACTCCATGCACACGCGGAACATCCGCTGCATGCACGACGCGCCACAGGACGTGCTCACCGAGGCCTACCCGGAAGAGGAGTTCTGGCAGGACTTGCTGAAGGTCACCGGCGGGCGCACCAGCGAACCGTTGACTCGGCTGGTGATCCGCCACTCGCACCATGTGCGCGACTGGATGCGCCGGCACGGCGTGCACTTTCAGCCGTCGCTGTCGGGCACGCTGCATCTTTCGCGCACCAACGCGTTCTTCATGGGCGGCGGCAAGGCGCTCGTCAACGCCTACTACCGCAGCGCCGAGGCATTGGGCGTGCGCGTGCGCTACGAGACACCGGTGCGCGCGCTGGAGCTCGACGGTGCACGCTTCGTGGCCGCGCAGCTGCACAGCGGCGAGCGCATCGGGGCGCGCTGCTGTGTGGTGGCTAGCGGCGGCTTCGAGAGCAACCGCGATTGGCTGCGCGAGGCCTGGGGCCGCAACGCGCGCGGCGAGTGGCCGGCCGACCAGTTCCTGATCCGCGGCACGCGCTTCAACCAGGGCGTGCTGCTGAAGGACCTGATCGCGCGCGGGGCTGATGCCGTCGGCGATCCGACGCAGGCGCACATGGTGGCCATCGACGCACGCGCCCCGCTGTACGACGGCGGCATCTGCACGCGGGTGGACTGCGTGTCGCTCGGCATCATGGTCAATCGCGACGGCGAGCGTTTCTACGACGAGGGCGAAGATTTCTGGCCCAAGCGCTACGCGATCTGGGGCCGTCTGGTGGCGCTGCAGCCGTCTCAGGTGGCGCATTCGGTGATCGACGCCAAGGCCATCGGCCGCTTCATGCCGCCGGTGTTCCCCGGCGCACGGGCCGACACGCTGGAAGACCTGGCGCGGCAGCTCGGGGTGCCCGTCGAGCGCTTCGTGCGGACCGTGCGCGAGTTCAACGCTGCGTGTCGACCCGGCCGCTTCGACCATTCGGTACTCGACGACTGCGCCACCAACGCTCTCGCACCGCCGAAGACGCACTGGGCGCTGCCGATCGACACGCCGCCATTCTTCGGGTACACGCTGCGGCCGGGCGTGACGTTCACCTACCTCGGCGTGAAGGTCGATGCCAAGGCCGCGGTGCAATTCGGCGGCCTTGCGAGCCCGAACCTCTTCGCGGCCGGCGAGGTGATGGCCGGCAACGTGCTGGGGCAGGGCTACACGGCCGGCGTGGGCATGACCATCGGCACGGTGTTCGGCCGCATCGCGGGCGATTCGGCCGCGCGCACGGCGAGCGTGCAGCAGGGGCGGCATCTTGCACACGCTTGATCGCCTGGTGCGTGAGGCGCGCGATCTCGCGTCGAACCCCGGCGTGGCGCCGGGGGCTGGTTCGGGTACCGACGAGGACGAGGTCGCGCGGCAACTGCAAATCTGCAATGCCTGCCGCTACTGCGAGGGCTTCTGCGCGGTCTTTCCGGCGATGACGCGGCGGCTCGTGTTCGCCGACGCCGATGTGCATTTCCTCGCCAACCTGTGCCACAGCTGCGGCGCCTGTCTGCACGCCTGCCAGTACGCGAGCCCGCACGAATTCGCGGTCAATGTGCCGCAGGCGATGGCGCGGTTACGCGGCCGCACCTATACGCGCCATGCCTGGCCTGCGCCATTGGGTCGGCTCTATGCACACAATGGCGTTGCGCTCGCCGTGGCGATCACGATCGGC
>JAEUPI010000087.1 GCA_016790175.1 Burkholderiaceae bacterium
TCGGGCTGCAGCACCAGCGCCGCAGCCGCCTGCTGCGCATCCAGCAGCTGCAGCCGCAGCGCACCGTCGTGCGCACCCAGCGCACTGCGCAGCACCTCGTGACGCTCCACCAACCCTGCCAGCGCAGACTGCAGCGACGCCGGGCACAACTCGCCCTGCAGATGGTAGGCACGCGAGATGAGATAGACGTCGCCCGGACCGTTCAGTTGATCCAGGAACCACAGGCTTTCCTGAGCCGGCGTCAGCGGCACGGTCGCGCCCGACGCGCGCCGCGGGATCGCCTCGACAAGGCCGCGCCGCTTCAGCCGCAGTTGCAGCAGGCGCTCGCGCGCCGCGCGGGCCGCGTCCTTCGCCGCCGTCGGCGATGCAGGGGCGTTGGTGCGGCCGTCGGCCTCGCGTTTTGCCTCGCCTTCACAAACGAGGGATTCAGCAACAGTCGTCATGCGCAGTGGGTCAGGTGAGGCGAGCGTCCTCGCGCTCGAGCAAGGCGGCCACTTCGTCGTCGGTCAACTCGTCGATTTCGCGCGACAGATCCTCGGACTGGCGAACCCAAGCATCGATGTGGACCGCCAACTCAGCGACGCTGGGTCTGGCGAACAAGGTGTTGGCCTGCAATTCGATGCCGAAGGCCTGCACGATGCGCGAGATCACCCGAGCGCCACCGATCGAGTCGCCACCCAGCGCGAAGAAGCTCTCTTTGCGCCCCACGCTCGCGCGACCGAGCACGTCGGCGAAGATGGCTGCGATTCGACGCTCGGTGGCCCCGGCCGGCGGATCCGCCTCCACGCTGGCACTGATCGCGCACCGCGTCGCCAGGATGCGTCGTTGCACCTTGCCGGTCGGGCCCAGCGGCATCGCGTCGACCTGCACGATCACGGCGGGCACCTTGTAGGGGGCCAGACGCTGCAGCAGAAAGCGTCGCAATTCGGCCGCATCGATCGCCGCACCGTCACGCGCCACCACGGCGGCCGCGACGTCCTCACCCAGGCTCGGATGAGCCATGCCGAAGGCGGCCGCCTGCGCCACCGCGGCATGCTCGAGCAACTGATCCTCGACCTCCCGCGGCGCGATCTTCTGGCCACCGCGATTGATCATCTCCTTCAGGCGGCCGGTGATGAGCAGATAGCCGTCTTCGTCGAAACGACCGCAGTCGCCGGTGCGAAACCAGGCTCCGTGTTCACCCACCGGTTCGCAGCGCACGCCGGGGGCGCGGATGGCGATCTCACCGGTCTCGCCTGCGGGCACGGCTCGACCCTGCGCATCGAACAGTGCGAGTTCGACGCCGCACGGTCGCCCGACCGTGCCCGGCTTGCGTCTGCCCGGAGGCAGGGGATTGACCGCGATCGGCGTGCGTTCCGACATGCCGTAACCCTCGATCACGGGCGCACCGGTCAGCTCCTCGACCCGGCGCATGATGGCCGGCGGCATTGCGGCGGATCCCGCGCGGAGGAATCGGAACCGGTGGTCGCCGAGCTTGCGTCGATAGTCCTGTTCGTGGGCGAGCCACCATTGATACATCGTCGTCACGCCGCTGAACCAGGTGGGCTTGAACTCGGCGAACCAGTCGAACAGCGAATCGCCGTCGAAACCCGGCGCATAGGCGACGCGTCCGCCGCTGGCCAGCGGGGCCAGCGTGTTCACGATCAGGCTGGCCACGTGGTACATCGGCCTCACGTTGATCGTGCAGTCCTTTGCCGTCAGCTGGTAGGTGTCGACCATGCTGAGCGCGCTGGCCACCAGGGCCTCGTGGGTGAGCTCGACCACTTTCGGCTGACCCGTCGTGCCCGAGGTCTGGATGATCAACCCGACGTCCGACGGCAGGGGCTCTGCTGCCTGTCCGTCGGTTACAGCGCACGTCGTGCTCGGGTGCAGGCGACCCGCGCATCCATGGTGATCGAGCGTGATGTCGACGATCGGCAGGCCGCGCGCGCGCGCCACCCGCGAGGCCGCCCCGGTATCGCCCTGTTCGACAAGCAGGCAGGTCACGCCGGTGGCATCGAACCAACGCTGCAGTTCGGCATCCTGCGCAGCCGGATTCAGCGGCACGCAGCAGGCATGCGTCACGACGGCCAGATAGGCTGCAGCCATCTCGGGCCCCGCCGGCAAGACAACGGCCACTCGTGCCTGAGGACCGTGCCCTCGCGCGCGGAGTTCGCTGCCGATGTGCCGGCATTGCCGCCAGAGATCGCCGTACGACATCGGGTCGCGCCCGGGCGCGAGCAATGCGGGCGCGGCAGGCTGCCTTTGGACCGCGTTCGCGATCAGCGCGGCAACCGTATGCGTCTGGGATTGCCCATGCGCAGCGTCGTTCTGGTTCGGCGCTCTCATACTACTCAAGGCGTCATGGATTCCGGACTGGTGCGCTCTGTTGAAAGGCCCGCCGCATGTCACGCGGGCGAACGCTGGCGTTGCGCCGCGGGCCAATCGGCAATGGTCTGCGAAAGGCAGACTAGCACCCGGATACGCGCTAGGGCGTCCCCCCATTTCGAGGCGGCGCCTCGAATGGGGGAGTCGGTTCGTCGGCCGGACGCGACGTCCGGACCGGAGAGGTCAGCCCTGGGGCAACTGCACCGGCGGTGCCGGGGTCCAGCCCTTGCGACGATGCTCCGCCGTCACGAAGGTCCGTATGCCGCCGCGCACATACCAGTCGGCGTGGATACGGGCGAATCGCGGCCGGATGGCCTCGACGATGTCATCGAGGATGGCGTTGGTCACCTTCTCGTGAAATGCGCCCTCGTTGCGATAGCTCCAGAAGTAGAGCTTCAGGCTCTTCAGTTCGACGCACAGCTGGTCGGCCACGATCTCGATCGTGAAGTGCGCAAAGTCGGGCTGGCCCGTGAGCGGGCACAAGCAAGTGAACTCGGGCACATCGAAACGGATCACGTAGTCGCGTTCCGGTGCCGGGTTCGGGAACACCTGCAAGGCCTTGCTCGGCAGCGTCGGCGGCACGGCGGGCTTCTCGCGTTGCGAGAGCTTTCGCGACGGCTCACGGGCGGGACGGCGAACAGCCATGTCGGAGACGTCGGCGCGGCGTTTGGAAGGGGCGCGATGCTACCACCCGCGCAGCCTCTCACCGTGGACCGAAGACCCGCCGGGCCCAACGATACGATGCGACGAGGCGAAGCGTCATGATGTCGTTGACACGCTGGCTGGTCCTGTGGCTCGCGACGCTGCTGGCGGGTTGCGCGTCGCTGCCCGATGCCTCCGGCCGGGCGCCCGTGTCGGCGCTGGCTCCCGATCACGATGGCCCGCTGGGTCGACTGGCCAGCCAGACGGTGCCGGCCGGGCCGCTGAGCGGCTTCAAGCTGCTGGCCAGTGGCCCGGTGGCGCTGCAGACGCGGCTGGCACTGATCGAGCGTGCGCGCTCGTCGGTGGACCTTCAGGTCTATCAGTTCAAGCGCGACCGCAGCGGCTGGGCCATGCTGAGTGCACTGCGCGATGCGGCGGCACGCGGCGTGCGCGTGCGCCTGCTGGTGGACGACTTCTACACCGTCGGCGACGACCTGATGTGGCTCGGCATGTCGGCACACCCTCGGGTCGAGGTGAGATTGTTCAATCCGATCGGCGTCGGCCGCGACAGCCTGTGGCTGCGCCTGATGGCCTCGCTGCTCGGCGAGGAACGGCTGCACCGGCGAATGCACAACAAGCTGATGGTGGTGGATGGCGTGATCGCGATCGCCGGCGGGCGCAACATCGGCGACGAGTACTTCGCCGGCGAAGGCGACCAGAACTACTACGACTTCGACGTGTTGACGGCGGGCGCGGTGGTCTCTCAGTTGTCGCGCAGCTTCGATCCCTACTGGAACAGCCGCTTCACGCACGACGTGCGCGTGGTGCTCGACCATCGGGACGCAGATGAATCACTGCGCGTGGCCTTCGCGCATCTGATGGCACAGGCTTGCGGTTCGAGCGCCTGCGTGCCTGCACCGCTGCCGGCCTCGGAGGCGCCTGCCTGGCTGGATATCGCGCAGGGCCTGGCGCGCGGACGGCTCGAGGTCCACCTGGCCCATGCGAGCGCAGCGGCCGATGCGCCGGAGAAGATCGAGGCGACACCGGCTCCGGACATCACGGGCCTCGCCGCTTCGGGGGCCGAAGTCCAGCTGCGGGTGGGCATGGCCATCCGGCAGGCGCGCGAAGAGATGGTCATCGTGTCGCCCTACCTGATTCCGGGCGCGAACGGCATCGCCACGCTGAACGAGTTCCGACAGCGCGGCGTGCGCGTCGTGCTGATGACCAACTCGCTGGCGGCGACCGACGAGCCGCTGGTGCACGTGGGATACCGCCGCTATCGCACGGACATCGTGCGCACCGGGGTCGAGCTCTATGAATGGAGCCCGGTGCGCAGCGGACGCCTGTTCCGGCAACTGCTCGGCGGCCGCACGGTGATGCGGCTTCACGCCAAGTGTGCGCTGATCGATCGGCGCTTCGTGTATCTGGGCTCGATGAACTTCGACCCCCGCTCGCGCGGGCTGAACACCGAGTTCGGCCTGTTGATCCACAGCGAAGGCCTTGCCGAAGAGATCCGTACGCTGGTCGACAGCATGCGGCGCGAAGCGGCGCACCGTGTGATGCTGGCCGGCGACGGGCGCACACTGCGCTGGGTGCCCGGCGATGCACCGGACGCCTCGGCCGACGATGGGTTCGAGCCCGGTACCGACTTCTGGAGCCGGCTGCTGTGGGATCTGCTCGGGCCGTTCGTGCCCGAGGAACTGCTCTGACCGCCCCGACGGCGGCCGGGATCGGTGAGCGCCGATGTTATGATCGTCCGACCGGTGGGATCGAAAAATATCAATTAAATCAATAGCTTAATACGCATCCCTGCACGCTCCAGCCCGTCCATGCGCCTTCAGTCGATCAAGCTCTCCGGCTTCAAGTCGTTCGCCGAACCCACCACGTTCCAGTTGCCTGGCCAGCGCGTCGGCGTCGTCGGGCCCAACGGTTGCGGCAAGTCCAACGTCATTGACGCCGTGCGCTGGGTGCTCGGCGAGAGCAAGGCCAGCGAGCTGCGCGGCGAGAGCATGCAGGACGTGATCTTCAACGGCAGCGGCCAGCGCAAGCCGGCAGGACGTGCCAGCGTGGAGCTCGTGTTCAGCAACGAAGACGCGCGCGCCGGCGGCCAGTGGAATGCATTCGCCGAGATCGCCGTCAAGCGCGTGCTCACGCGCGACGGCAACTCCAGCTACTACATCAACAACCAGCCGGTGCGTCGCCGCGACGTGCAGGACGTGTTCCTCGGCACCGGCCTGGGGCCGCGGGCCTATGCCATCATCGGCCAGGGCACGATCAGCCGCATCATCGAGAGCAAGCCGGAGGAGCTGCGCCTGTTCCTCGAAGAGGCTGCGGGCGTCTCGAAGTACAAGGAGCGTCGCCGCGAAACCGAGAACCGTCTGAAGGACACGCGCGAGAACCTCACGCGCGTCGACGACATCCTGCGCGAGCTGAACGCCAACCTCGAGAAGCTCGAAGGCCAAGCCGAGGTCGCGACGCAGTACCGGGTGCTGGTCGACGAGCAGACGCTGAAGCAGCATCAGCTGTGGTTCCTGAAGCATCGCGACGCCGCGAAGGAAGAGGAGCGCGTGAAGGCCGCCGTGGCCGACGCGCGCAGCGCGCTCGAGGCACGTCTGGCCGATCTGCGGCATGTGGAGTCCGAGCTGGAGACGATCCGCCAGGCACACTATGCAGCGGGTGACGCCATGCATGCTGCGCAGGGCACGCTGGCCGACGCGTCACTCGAGGTCAGCCGCCTGGAAGAGCGCATTCGCTACGTGGTCGAGGGGCGGCAGCGCGTCGAGCAGCGTCTGGCCGAGCTGCGCACGCAGAACACGCAATGGGATGCGCGCCGCGCCGCGGACGACGCCGAAGCCGCGAAGCTGGCTGAGCAGATCGTCGCCGCCGAACAGGCGGCGCAGGAGCAGGCGGCGCAGGTCGACGAGCACACCGGCACGCTGCCCGCGCTGCAAGAGGCGCTGCGCGAGGCCCAGTCGCGCGCCGATGCGCAGCGGCAGACCGTCAATGCGGTGCAGCAGCAGATCCAGGTGCTCGCGGCGGATACCCGAAATCTCGACGAACAGGCGAGGGGCCTGCGTCAGCGGCGCGAGCGCCTCGGTGCCGAAGCCTCGGGCCTGGCCAGTCCCGACACGCAGCGACTCGCTGTGCTGCAGCGCGAGGTGCCCGAACTCGAGAGCCGCTATCACGCGGCCGAGGCTCGGCTGCACGAGCTGCAGGAACAGGTGCCCTTGCTCGACGAGCGGCGCCGGCAGCAGCAGGAGGTGGTGAATCGCGAGGCGGCCCGCCAATCGGACATCGGCGCGCGGCTGACCGCGCTGCGCGCGCTGCAGGAGAAGATCCAGACCGAGGGCAAACTCAAACCCTGGCTGGCCAAGCATGGGCTGGACAGCCTGCCGGGCCTGTGGACCCGCGTGCACATCGAGCCCGGCTGGGAGGCCGCGCTCGAATCGGCGCTGCGCGAACGCATCAACGCGCTGCAGGTGGGGCGCATCGAGAGCGTGCAGGCCTTCGCGGCCGACGCGCCGCCGGCGCGGCTCGCGTTCTTCACGGTGCCGCAGGCCGCGGCGCCCGACACGCACCGCACACTGCCGCGGCTGACCGATCTGCTGCGCCTGGGCGACGCCGGGCTGCAGGCGCTGCTGTCCGACTGGCTCGAGGGCGTGTATACCGCGAGCAGCCTCGACGAGGCGCTGGCCCATCGCGGCAAGCTGACGCATGGCGAAGTGATCATGACGCGCGAAGGCCATGCGGTCAGCGCGTATGCGGTAGCCTTCCACGCGCCGGACTCCGAGCACGACGGCATGCTGGCACGCGCGCAGGAGATCGAGAACCTCGAGCGTCAGCTGCGTGCCCAGGCGTTGATCGCCGACGAAGCCAAGTCGACCCTGGTGCGGCTCGAGGCTGGCGCCACCGATGCCAGCCAGCGGCTGGTGACGCTTCGCCGCGAGGCGATGGAGTCGCAGGCCAGCGCACACCAGGGCCAGGTGGAATTGCTGCGTCTGACACAGCAGTCCGAGGCCGCGAGTGCCCGGCGCTCGCAGCTCGATGCGGAGATGGCCGAAATCGACGCGCAGCTCGCCTCGCTCGCCGAACGGCAGGACGGCGGACAGAGCGCGTTCGAGCGCCTCGACGCGCAGCTGGCCGACGCACAGCAGCAACATGCCGATCTCGACGAGGCCAGCCACCGCGCCGACGCCGTGCTGCACGAGGCGCGCGAGACCTTGCGCAACCTCGAGCGCCAGGCGCAGGAGGCGCAGTTCGAGGCCCGCGCACTCACGGCAAGGCGTGCCGAGCTGCTGCGCGCGGTGGAAACCGCCGCCGAGCAGATCGCGGCGAACCTGCGCACCGGTGAGCAGCTGAGCCTCGAACTCGGCGCGCTCGACGACAGTGCCGCTCAGAGTGGACTGCATGCGGCGCTGGCCGTCAAACTCGATCGCGAGCAATTGCTCGGTGCCCGTCGAAGCGAGTACGACGATCTGAGCGCCAAGCTCAAGCGCGCCGACGAGCAGCGGCTCGAGTTCGAGCGCAGTCTGGACCCGTTGCGCGAGCGGATCACCAAGCTGCAGCTCGAGGAGCAGGCCGCGCAGCTCGGCGGTGCCCAGTATCTGGAGCAGCTGCAGCTGGCCCAGGTCGACCTCGATCGGCTCGCCCGCGGCATTGCCGACGGCGGAGTCAAGCTGAGCGGGCTGCAGGGCGAGATCGATCGCCTGGCGCGCGAGGTGGCGGCGCTCGGCGCGGTGAACCTGGCCGCGCTCGACGAGCTGAGCGGCGCCCGCGAGCGCAAGCAATTTCTCGACGCCCAGAACGCCGACCTGCAGGAGGCCATCCGCACGCTGGAAGATGCGATCCACAAGATCGACCTCGAGACGCGCGAGCTGTTGTCGCAGACCTTCAGCCAGGTCAACGAACATTTCGGACGCATGTTTCCCACGTTGTTCGGCGGCGGCACCGCCCGGCTGGTGATGACCGGCGACGAGATCCTCGATGCCGGCGTGCAGGTGATGGCGCAGCCACCGGGCAAGCGCAATTCGACCATCCATCTGTTGTCGGGCGGCGAGAAGGCGCTGACGGCCATCGCGCTGGTCTTCGCGATCTTCCAGCTCAATCCGGCGCCGTTCTGTCTGCTCGACGAGGTGGACGCGCCGCTCGACGATGCCAACACCGAGCGCTACTGCAAGCTGGTTTCGCAGATGAGCGAGCAGACGCAGTTTCTCTACATCTCGCACAACAAGATCGCGATGGAGATGGCCGAGCAGCTGATCGGCGTGACGATGCAGGAACAGGGTGTCTCGCGCATCGTGGCCGTCGACATGGACGCTGCGGTGAGTCTGGCCGAGGCGGCCTGATCAACGACACGACATGACGCTCACCACCGCGCTCGCCATCGTTGCCGGCGTGGTACTTGCAGTGATCGTTGCACATGGCGCGTGGAGCGCGCGCCGCGCCGGGCCCAGGCAGCCCGAGCCGCCGCGGGTGGAGCGCGTGGAGCCGATGCTGTCTGCCGCCGTCGAGGCGCCGGCCGCGGCGGTGGTGTCCGCCGCTGGTGCGATCGTCGACGAACCGGCCCGGACACACCGGGGCCCTCGCATCGATGCGTTGATCGATGCCATCGCGACCTTCCGTTTCGAGTCGCCGGTGACCGGCGAATTCGTGCTGGCGCACCTGCCCACCACGCGTCGCGCGGGCAGCAAGCCCTTTCTGATCGAAGGGCTGGACGCCGACACCGGCGAGTGGGTTCCGGTGACGCCGGGGCACCACTACGGCGAGCTGCAGGCCGGGCTGCAGATGGCCAACCGCAACGGCGCACTCAACGAGATCGAGTACTCCGAGTTCGCCCAGAAGATTCAGGAGCTTGCCGAGAACCTGGGCGCTCTGGTCGAGCTGCCCGACATGCTGGAGGTGGTGGCGCGCGCGAAGGAACTCGACACGTTCGCCGGCCAACACGACGCGCAGCTCGCTGTCACGTTGCGGGCCAACAGCGTGGCCTGGTCGCCGGGCTACCTGCAGCAATGTGCGGCGCGCTACGGTTTCGTGCCCGGCATGGTGTCGGGGCGCCTGGTGCTGCCGTCGAGCGAGGAACAGGCGCCGCCGGTGCTGGTGCTGAACTTCGATGCGCAGGTCGCGCTTGCCGAGCAACCCGAGCATGCCGCGCTTCGCGATGCGAGTCTGGCGCTCGACGTGCCGCAGACGGCGGAGTCCGTGGAGCCCTTCGCCCAGTGGCAGCAGGTGGCGCGCGGCCTGGCCGACGACATGGACGCCACGCTTGTTGACGATCAGGGTGCACCGATCACGCTGCAGGCCTTCGGCGCCATCGGCGGCGAGTTGACGCAGATGTACCAGGCGCTGGCGGCGCGCGATCTGGCTGCCGGGTCGGCCTCGGCACGCAGGCTGTTCAGCTAGGCTGTGCCGATGGCGCCGATGTCGAAGGCCTTGGCCGCGCGGGCTGCCGAGCTGCGCGCGCTGTTGCAGCATCACGCACACCGCTACTACGTGCTGGACTCGCCGGAAGTTCCGGATGCCGAGTACGACCGCCTGTTCCAGGAGCTGCAGGCGCTCGAGACCGATCACCCGGACTTGCGCACACCCGACTCGCCGACGCAGCGAGTGATCGGCCGCGTGCTGCCGGGCCTGGTGTCGGTGACGCATGCCGTGCCGATGCTGAGTATCAGGACCGAGACCGACACCACCGCCGGCGGTGCGCAGGAGTTCGACAAGAAGATCCGCTCGGCGCTGGATCTGTCGGTCGACGCACCGCCGGTGGAATACGCCGCAGAGCTCAAGTTCGATGGACTGGCCATCAACCTGCGCTACGAGCACGGTGTGCTGGTGCAGGCCGCCACACGCGGCGACGGCGAGACCGGCGAGGACGTGACGCACAACATCCGCACGATCGGCCAGATTCCGCTGCGGCTGCTCGGCGAGGCGCCGCCGCTGATCGAGATCCGAGGCGAGGTCTACATGCGGCGCGACGACTTCGAGCGCCTGAACGCGCACCAGCGCGAGAAGGGCGGCAAGACTTTCATCAATCCGCGCAACACCGCGGCGGGCGCGGTGCGCCAGCTCGACAGCCGCTCTCTCGCCGACAAGAAGCTCAGCTTCTTCGCCTACGGACTGGGCGATTCGCTGGGCTGGAAACAGCCGGACACCCACAGCGCGACACTCGATGCGATTGGCGCCTTCGGCCTGCCGGTGAATGCCGAGCGCGCGGTGGTGCGGGGCGCGACGGGTCTCGTCGAATTCCATGAGCGCATTGCCGCGAAACGCGACGCGCTGCCGTTCGACATCGACGGCGTGGTCTACAAGGTCAACGATGTTGCCCTGCAGAAGCGGCTGGGTTTCGTGACGCGCGAGCCCCGCTGGGCGGTGGCGCACAAGTACCCTGCGCAGGAGCAGATGACTCGCCTCAACGACATCGAGATCCAGGTCGGCCGCACCGGCAAGCTCACGCCGGTGGCCAAGCTGGAGCCGGTGTTCGTCGGCGGCACGACGGTCAGCAATGCCACGCTGCACAACCTGTTCGAACTGCGGCGCAAGGGCGTGCGCGTCGGCGATCAGGTGATCGTGCGCCGCGCCGGCGACGTGATTCCCGAGGTGGTGGGGCGGGTGCCGCGCGAGCGGGCGGCTTATGTGCCGAACTTCCGCATGCCGCGCAGCTGCCCGGTGTGCGGCAGCCGCGTGGCGCGCGAGAAGGGCGGCATCGACCATCGCTGCAGTGGCGGCCTGTTCTGCGCCGCGCAGCGCAAGCAGGCGCTGCTGCATTTCGCCGGCCGGCGCGCGATGGACATCGAGGGCCTGGGTGACAAGCTGGTCGACCAGCTCGTCGACGGCGGCCTGATCCGCACGCTGCCCGAGCTCTATCGCCTGGGCGTTGCCAAGCTGGCCGCGCTGGAGCGCATGGCCGAGAAGAGCGCGGCCAACCTGGTGGCGGCGCTCGAGAAGAGCAAGGGCACCACGCTGGCTCGCTTTCTCTATGCATTGGGCATCCGTCAGGTCGGTGAGGCGACCGCGAAGGACCTCGCGCGCCACTTCGGCGCGCTGGACCGGATCATGGATGCGTCGATCGAGCAACTGCTCGAGGTGCCCGACGTGGGGCCTGTCGTGGCGCAGAGCATCCGCTTGTTCTTCGAGCAGCCGCACAACCGTGAGGTGGTCGAACAGCTGCGTGCATCCGGTGTGCACTGGGAAGAACACGATGGCGCAGCGACCGACGCATCGCCCAGGCCGCTCTCGGGCAAGACGCTCGTGCTCACGGGCACGCTGCCCACCCTGTCGCGCGACGAAGCCAAGGCGCTGATCGAGGCCGCCGGCGGCAAGGCGGCCGGCTCGGTGTCGAAGAACACCGACTACGTGGTCGCCGGCGACGATGCCGGCAGCAAGCTCGACAAGGCGCGCGAGCTCGGGGTACCCGTGCTCGACGAGGCGGGCCTGCGCGCGCTGCTCGCCGCGCCTTGACGCGCGCTTTCAGGAGAGCATCGAATCATGGCCGTACGCGAGATCCTCAAGATGGGCGACCCCAGGCTGCTGCGCATCGCGCAGCCGGTGCGCGAGTTCGGCACGCCGGCCCTCTTGGCACTGATCGATGACCTGTTCGAAACCATGGCCGCGGCGCGCGGCGCAGGCCTGGCCGCACCGCAGATCGGCGAGGACCTGCAGCTCGTGATCTTCGGTTTCGACCGCAACGAGCGCTACCCCGACGCGCCGGCCGTGCCGAAGACGGTGCTGATCAACCCCACGATCACGCCGCTGGACGACACGATGGAGCAGGGCTGGGAGGGTTGCCTCTCAGTGCCCGGGCTGCGCGGCGTGGTGCCGCGCCACGCGCGCATCCGCTACACCGGGTTCGATCCGCACGGCCGGCCGATCGATCGCGAGGCCGAGGGCTTTCACGCCCGCGTGGTTCAGCACGAGTGCGACCACCTGATCGGTCGCCTCTACCCGACACGCATGACCGACCTCACGCAGTTCGGATTCACGAGCGTGCTGTTTCCCGGCATGGACGACAACGACGAGTAGAGCGCGTCGTCGTCTACCGCTTCACGACGCGCCGCGATCGCGCTCGCGCAACTGCGCCTCCAGTTCGGCGATGCGTGCCCGCGCGTCATCGCCCTCGGGGATCGGCCTGCCGCTGTCGCGCCACAAGACGGCGGCCTTGTGGCCTTCGACCTGCGCATAGCGCCGGAACCACAGACCTTCCGGGTTGTGCCGCGTGATGCCGTCGAAGATCGTCGCGAACATCTGCGTCTGCTCCAGGCCCATCGTGAGCATGGCCTGGTTGACGACGAGCTTGTGCATGGCCAGGTGGGATGCCGGGACGCCGGCGATGCGCTCGGCGAGCTTCAGCGTCGCGGCCTCGAGTTCGCCGGCCGGCACCGCCAGATTGGCCAGGCCCCAGTCGGCCGCCTGCGCGCCGGAGATCACGTCGCCGGTGAACATCAGCTGCTTGGCGCGCGCCGGGCCCAGGCGCTGCGTCCACATGGCCGTCGTCGGGCAGCCCCACACGCGCGTGGGCATGTAGCCGATCTTCGCGTCGTCGGCCATCACCAGCAGGTCGCAACACAGCGCAATGTCGCTGCCGCCGGCCACGGCATGGCCGTGCACCATCGCGATCGTGGGTTTGCGGCAGCGCCACAGCGACATGAAGTCCTCGGTGTAGCGTTTCATCTCGGCATAGTCGGCCATCGGATCCCACGGATGGCGCTCCTGCTGGCAAGGGTGGTCGACGCGGCCGGAGCCGAAGTCCTGCAGGTCGTAGCCGGCGCAGAAGGCGCGGCCCGCACCGTCGAGCACGATCACGTGGACGTCGGCGTTCGATTCGGCCCATTGCACCGCAGCACGGATCTCGGCCGGCATGCCTTGGCTGATGGCATTGAGCCGCTCCGGCCGGTTCAGGGTGATGCGGGCGATGCGCGGCTGGCCGCTTTGCTGCCGGACAAGCAAGGTCTTGAAGTCGCTCATGTTTCCGGTTTGTGAAGCAAGATGACGCTGTCGCCATCGTCGGCGCGACCGCCGGCCCGGTCAATGCGGGCGTACGACTTGTCACCTGTCGTCCTGCGGCGGCGCGTCAGCGATCGGAGAGCATTGAGCGTTGCAGGTTGATCTGCCTGGAGACTTTGCATGACCGGCACCATTCGGGCCCTCGCCCTTTCGAGCTTCTGCTGGCGACGCCGCGCCTTGGTCGGCCTGGCGACCATGCTGATCCACGCACTGGCGCTGACGGCATCGCCGGCACACGCCAGCGACGATCCACCGGGCCGCGTGGGCCGCATCACCGAGAGCCAGGGACAGGCGTGGCAGTGGGATCCCGATGGCGACGAATGGGTGGCCGTGCAGCGCAATCGCCCGGTGACCAGTGGGGACCGCCTGTCGGTCGAGGGCAACGGTCGGCTGGAGATGCGTATCGGCTCGACCACGCTGCGCCTGGCCGGCGGCAGCGAACTCGACATGCGGCGCCTCGACGACGAGCGCATCGAGATGCAACTCCTGCGTGGCAGCGCAGCCTTGCGCGTTCGCTCGCCCGAAGTGGCGCGCGAGATCGAACTGCTCACCGAGGAAGGCCGCTTCCTGCCGCGTCGGCCGGGGCACTATCGCGTCGAGCGCGAGGGCGATACCAGCACGGCCACCGCCTGGAGCGGCACGCTGCGCTTCGAGGCGCCCGACAGCGCGCTGGCACTCAGCGGCGGGCGCAGCGCCGAATTCTGGCAGGAGGGCGCGCAGCGCACCACGCACTACAGCTGGGTCGAGCCGAAGCACGACGACTTCGCCGACTGGGCGGCGCGCGAGAACCGCGAAGACGATCGACTGTCCTCGTCGCGCCACGTGTCGCCCGAGATGACCGGCTGGGAAGATCTCGATCGCCATGGCGGGTGGGAGACCCATCCCGACTACGGCTCGGTCTGGATCCCGGCCACGGTGGTGGCTGGCTGGGCGCCGTATCGCTACGGCCACTGGGCCTGGGTGCGGCCCTGGGGATGGACCTGGGTCGACGACGCGCCCTGGGGTTTCGCGCCGTTCCACTATGGCCGCTGGGTGATGTGGGGCGGCCGCTGGTGCTGGACGCCCGGCGCCTACGTGGCGCGCCCGGTCTACGCGCCGGCGCTGGTGGCCTGGGTCGGCGGGCCTTCGGTCAGCGTGGGCGTGGCCGTCGGTGGCCCCCCCGTCGTGGGCTGGGTGCCGCTGGCCCCGCGCGAGGTCTACGTGCCGTACTACCCCCGCACGGTGAGCGGCGTATACCTGCGCGGTGTGAACCCGGGCCACCCGAACGTGAAGCCGCCGCCGAAGGTGCCGACCGGGCCGATCATGTACACCAACCAGGGCGTGCCGGGTGCGGTGACCGTGGTGCCCTCCAATGTACTCGGCGCGCGACGGCCGGTGGCACCTGCGGTGGCACAGGTCGACCCGACCGTGCGCAACGACCTCGCGCGCAAGCCATGGCAGCGGCACGACGCGCCACCGCCGCCGTCGCGCGTTCAGGCCTTGCCCGGCGGCGCCGTGCCGGCTGTCGGGCCGGGGGCGCGGCCGGGCGGACGCGCGGTGGCGCCGCCACCGGCGCCACCGGCGCCGCCGGTTGCGCCGGCGCAGCCGGCCACCCGGCCGCAACCGCAGCCTGGCACCGCGGTCGCGCCAACGCCACCGGCGCCGCAGGCACAGCTGCCTGCCACGCGCGAACGCATTCCGCAACGGCCGGTCCCGGCCGCACCGCAAGGTGTGGCACCCGCTCAGCAGGCCGGGACCCCTGCCGTGCGTGATCGACGAGGCGACGATCCGGGCGGTCGCCGTGCCGATGACGGTTCTCGCTCACCCGGGTCACGGCCGATTCCCGTGCGGGTGGAGCCGCCTCGTGTCGGCACGCCCGCACAACCGGCGCAGCCCGTATCGCCCGCCCAGCCCATGCGGCCGGCGTTGCCGGCCCAGCCGCCGGCCGCGCGCCCGGTGCAGCGCGCGCCGACGCCGCAAGGCGCGGCACCGGTCCGGGAGGTGCGTGTGCCGCAACATCCGCAGCGTCAGGACAACGACCGCGGCGCCGGCGAGCGCCGCCAGCAACCGACGGCGCCGCGTAACCAGATGCAGTGAGTGGCGTGCGAAGCGTGTGCGTCAGCGCCCGGCGAGCAGCGTCTTCAGCACCGGCCACACATTGCCCAGCATGATCGGCTGCGCCTGCGCATTGGGGTGGATGCGATCGGCCTGGAACAGCGAGGCCGCATCCGGCACGTCGGCCACGCCGGCGAGCAGAAACGGAACCAGCGCCGCGCCCTCGGTTTTGGCGACGGCCGCGAACAAGGCGGCAAACTCTGCCGTGTAGCTGCGCCCGTAGTTCGGCGGCACCTGCATGCCCACGAGCAGGGTGCGTGCGCCGGCTGCGCGGCTGGCACGCAGCATCGCCGCCAGGTTGTCGCGTGTCATCTCGAGCGGCAGGCCGCGCAGTGCATCGTTGCCGCCCAGCTCGACGATCACATGCGTCGGCTTGTGCTGGGCCAACAGCGCGGGCAGACGCGTCCGCCCACCCGAGGTGGTGTCGCCACTGATGCTGGCGTTGACGACCGCGACCTCGCTGCGTTCCTGCTTCAGCCGTTGTTCGAGCAGCGCCACCCAACCGGTGCCGCGCGGCAGCCCGTACTCGGCCGAAAGGCTGTCACCGACCACGAGCAGTCGCCGGGGCGTCGCCGAGCGCGCACCAAGGCCCGGTGCTCCGGCGCCCAGCGCAAGCAAGCTACAGTGCGCCAGCCAACGACGACGGGAATGTTCGACCCCACCACGCATGCCAGATGCCATCATCTCCGTACAACGCGTCAGCAAGCAGGTGAGCGACGCGACAGGAACGCTGACAATTCTCCATGAGATCGACTTCGAGCTTCAGCCCCGGGAGTCCGCCGCGATCGTCGGTGCCTCGGGCTCGGGCAAGAGCACGCTGCTGGGCATCATCGCGGGCCTCGATGTGCCGAGCTCGGGGCGAGTGACGCTGGCGGGCATCGATCTGTTCGCACTCGACGAGGACGCCCGGGCGGCCGCCCGCGCGCGCCAGCTCGGCTTCGTGTTCCAGAGCTTCCAGCTGCTGGGCAACCTCACGGCGCTGGAAAACGTGATGCTGCCGTTGGAGCTGCTGGGTGCGCCGAATGCGCGTGCACGGGCCACCGAGATGCTGGGTCGCGTGGGCCTGGCGCAGCGGCTCGCGCACTATCCGCGCACGCTCTCGGGTGGCGAACAGCAGCGGGTGGCGCTTGCGCGTGCGTTCGTGGTCGAGCCCGCGGTGCTGCTGGCCGACGAGCCCACGGGCAGCCTCGATTTCGCCACCGGCGAACGCGTGATGCAGCTGATGTTCGACATGAACCGCGAGGCCGGCACCACGCTGCTGCTGGTGACACACGACGCCGACATCGCCGCACGCTGCGACCGGCAACTGCACCTCGAGGCAGGGCGGTTGACGCCTCCGACGGCATGAGCGGCCGGCGCGACTACTGTGCGAACTTGTAGTCCGTCCGCGCGGCCTTCTTCAGGTCTTCCTGGTACTTCTGCAGTTTGGCCTGCGTCAGGCGCTGCTCGATCTGCGGTTTCACCGCCGAGAACTCGGGGAACTGCGCCTCGCGCGTGTCTTCCAGCCGGATGATGTGGAAGCCGAACTGCGTCTTCACCGGCGCATCGGTCATCTCGCCCTTCTTGAGACCGGTCATTGCCTTGCCGAACTCGGGCACATAGGTGTCGGGCTTGGCGAAATCGAGATCGCCGCCGTTTTCGCCAGAGCCGGTGTCCTTTGAATGCTTCTTCGCGAGTTCCTCGAACCTGGCACCGCCCTTGAGCTGGGTGATCAGCTTCTTGGCTTCGTCTTCGTTCTCGACCAGGATATGGCGCGCGCGGTACTCGGTGCCGCTGGATTGCGACTTGAACTTGTCGTACTCGGCCTTGGCTTCGGACTCGGTGACCGGGTTCTTCTTCTGGAAGTCGGTGAACAGTTCGCGGATCAACACGGTCTGGCGCAGCAGCTCGAGCTGCGCGCGGTAGTCGGCACTGGCGGGGATGCCGCGCTTTTCGGCCTCCTGCGCGAAGATCTCGCGCAGCACCACCTCATCGCGCGCACGCTGCTCCATCTCGGGAGGCATGGCCTGCCCGGGATTGGCACGCTTGGCCTGGTTGATCAACATGTCGACACGAGCCTTCGGCACCGGCTTGCCGTTGACCGTGGTGATGTTCTGTGCGGCAGCGGCCAGCGGGGTCAGCACGGCGGCGATGGCGACGAGGCGCACGAAGGATCGTTGGATGCTCATGGGTTCGGGGGCCTTTCAGGCTGGGCCGTGCGGGCTGGAAGTCGTCGGGACGTCGGCCACGCGTGTCCGGCTGCGGGAGGATCAGGATCGCGCCTCGGTCTCGTCGGGCGTGCGGGCCTCGATGGCCAGCGCATGGATGCCCGATGGCATCAGGCGGCGAAGGGCATCATACACGAGGCGATGACGCGCCACGCGCGTCAGACCGGTGAACGCGGTGCTGCAGATGCGTACCGAAAAGTGTCCGCCCTCGCGTGCGCCGGCATGGCCGATGTGGTGATGACTGTCGTCGACGACTTCGAGCGCATCTGGCGCCAGCGCAGCGCGCAAGGCCTGCTCGATGTCGGCGCCGCGCACCGCCATCAGAGCTGCTCCCGCGACGGCTCGTCCTTGACGTAGCGGCTCAGATACAGGCCCTGTGCGATCGTGAAGGCCAGCATCAGGCCAAGGCCGCCGAAGAGCTTGAAGTTGACCCAGGTCGACGTCGAGAACGTGTAGGCGACCCACAGGTTCAGCAGGCCCATGGTCGCGAAGAAGGCGACCCAGGCGAAATTCAATCGGTGCCACACCGCCGTCGGCAGCTCGATCTGGCCGCCCAGCAAGCTGCGCAGCAGGTTCTTGCCGAACAGCGCCTGGCTCAGCCACAACGCCGTGCCCATGGCCCAGTACAGCACGCTGGGTTTCCACTTGATGAAGGTCTCGCTGTGGAACCACACGGTGAGCCCACCCAACACGACCACCAGCGCGAGGCTGACCCAGAGCATCAGGTCCACCTTCCGGCCATTGAGCTTGATCCAGGCGACCTGGGCCATGGTGGCAACGATGACCACGACCGTGGCCAGCAGCACCGGCGCTTCCTCGACGCCGACCACGCCGCCGGCCACCGCGAAGCCCAGATGCTGCGTGGCGAACGAGGCCGCCCACGCCTTGTGCGCCTCGGCGTACTTGAAAGTGCCGAAGAACAGAAGGATCGGCAGGAAGTCCAGCAGCAGTTTCATGCGCGGCGCAGTGTAGCGGGGCTCCTGGGGGTGAGTGCCGGTCGGGCGGGCCCGGCCTCATCAAGGCGCTCAGCTCTCGGGCTGGAACGCGACCGAAGCCGAATTGATGCAATACCTCTCGCCGGTGGGCTGCGGCCCGTCGTCGAACACATGGCCCAGGTGGCTTCCGCAGCGGGCGCAGCGCACCTCGATGCGCGTCATGCCGTGGCTGCGGTCCACCAGGCGCTCGATGCGCTCCGGGTCGATCGCCTGCCACCAACTGGGCCAACCACAGCCCGCGTCGAACTTGGTGTCGCTGGCAAACAGCACCTCGCCGCAGCCGATGCACCGATAGCTGCCGTCGGCCCAATGGTCCCAGTAACGGCCGGTGAACGCGCGTTCGGTGGCACCGCGTCGCGCGACCTCGTATTGCGTCGGATCCAGCTGCTCGCGCCACTGCGCATCGCTCTTGCGGATGGCATATCGCGGATCGTCGGTGTCGTGGCTCATGGCGCGTCGGTCGGCCGGGCTGTCATACCGGCAACGGAGGAGGAACGGAATTCTGGCGCCGACCCATCGCGCCGGATCAAATGGCCGGGGAATCACCCCATGCAGAGCGTGCCGATCGACCGCGATACTTCGGCGTTCGTCACTGCTGCCAGTACCAGGGAGTCCGCCATGTTGGGATTGATGCAGGATCAGCCGCTGCTGATCTCCGGCCTGATCGAGTTCGCCGCGCGCCACCACCACGACGGGCAGATCGTCTCGCGCCGCGTCGAGGGCGATCTGCATCGATACACCTATCGCGACGCCGCCCGTCGCTCGCGCCAGGTGGCCGGTGCGATCGACAAGCTCGGCCTGGCGTTCAGCGATCGCGTCGCGACGCTGGCCTGGAACGGATACCGCCATCTCGAGCTGTATTTCGGCATCACCGGCAGCGGTCGGGTGGTGCACACGATCAACCCCCGCCTGGCGCCCGACCAGATCGCCTGGATCGCCAACCATGCCGAAGACCAGGTGCTGTGCTTCGACATGACCTTCCTGCCGATCGTCAAGGCGGTGTGGTCCAAGTGCACGACGGTGAAGCACTGGATCGCCCTGTGCGAGGCCGATGCGCTGCCGGGCGATACCGGCATCGCGAACCTGCAGAGCTACGAGGCCTGGATCGGCCGCGAAAGCGATCGCTACGACTGGCCGCAGTTCGACGAGAAGAGCGCCGCGGCGCTGTGCTACACGAGCGGCACCACCGGCAATCCGAAGGGCGCGCTGTACAGCCACCGCTCGACGATCCTGCATGCCTATGGTGGTGCGCTGCCCGACGCCCTGAACCTGTCGGCGCGTGACAGCATCCTGCCGGTGGTGCCGATGTTCCACGTCAACGCATGGGGCATTCCGTACAGCGCCGCGATGACCGGTGCCAAGCTGGTGTTTCCCGGCGCCGCGCTTGACGGCAAATCGGTCTACGAGCTGCTCGAGGCCGAGCGTGTGACCATGGCCGCCGGCGTGCCCACCGTGTGGCTGGCGCTGCTGAACCACATGGCCGAGCACAAGCTTCGGTTCTCCACCCTGACGCGCACCGTCATCGGCGGTTCGGCCTGCCCACCGGCCATGATCCGTGCGTTCAAGGATCAGTACGGCGTCACCGTGCTGCATGCCTGGGGCATGACCGAGATGTCTCCCCTCGGCACGGTGTGCAACCTCAAGGGCCAGCAGCAGGCCCTGCCGCCGGAGGCGCAGATGGACGTTCTGGTCAAGCAGGGCCGCGCGGTGTTCGGCGTTGAAATGCGCATCGTGGATCCCGAGGGCAAGGAACTGCCGTGGGACGGCAAGGTCAGCGGCGACCTGCATGTGAAGGGGCCCTGGATCATCTCCAGCTATTTCAAGGGCGAGGGCGGTGATCCGTTGATCGACGGCTGGTTCCCGACCGGCGACGTGGCGGCCATAGACCCTGACGGCTTCCTGCAGATCACCGACCGCAGCAAGGACGTCATCAAGTCCGGCGGCGAGTGGATCAGTTCGATCGATGTCGAGAACATCGCGATGGCCCATCCGGGCGTGGCGATGGCCGCGTGCATCGCCGTGCCGCATCCCAAATGGGACGAGCGGCCGCTGCTGGTGGTGATGCGCAAGCCCGGCAGCAACGCCACGCGCGAGGAGATCCTGGCCCACTTCGAAGGCAAGGTGGCGAAGTGGCAGGTGCCCGACGACGTGGTGTTCGTCGACGCGATTCCGCTCGGCGCCACCGGCAAGATGCAGAAGAACAAGCTGCGCGACCAGTTCAGGGCTCACAAGCTGCCGACGAGTTGAGCCGGGACAAGCGCCGCGTCGCCTGCGCGACGCCGGCTTGCGGGAAGGTACCGAATCGTCAGGCCCTCCGCTTCGGCTACCGTTGCGGCGACTCCAACTCCACCTGCAGGAGCTTCACATGATTCGTACGCGTACCGTTGCCCGGCTGGCCCTGGCGGCCTCGCTGCTGGCGGGCTCTGCCGCCTGGGCGCAGATCAAGATTGCCTACGTCGACCCGCTGTCCGGCGGCGCGGCCACCATCGGCGAGCATGGCCTCAAGCACATCCAGTTCCTGATCGAGCAGATCAACGCCAAGGGCGGCGTGATCGGCGGCCAGAAGCTCGAGGCCGTGGCCTATGACAACAAGGGCAGCCCGCAGGAGAGTCTGGTCCAGGTGCAGAAGGCCATCGATGCCGGCGTGCGCTTCATCACCCAGGGCAATGGCTCGGGCGCCGCGATCGCGATCTCGGAATTCGTGGCCAAGTTCAACGAGCGCAATCCCGGCAAGGAGGTGCTGTACTTCAACTATGCGGCGGTCGACCCCTCGCTGACCAACGAGAAGTGCAGCTACTGGCACTACCGCTGGGACGCCAACTCCGACATCAAGATGGCCGCGCTGACCAACTTCATGAAGGACAAGAAGGAGGTCAAGAAGGTCTACATCATCGGCCAGGACTATGCCTTCGGTCATTCGGTGCGCAAGGCGGCCAACGAGATGCTCAAGGAGAAGCGTCCCGACATCCAGATCGTCGGCGACGAGCTGCACCCGCTGCTGAAGATCACGGACTTCGCGCCCTATATCGCGAAGATCAAGGCGTCGGGCGCCGACTCGGTCGTCACCGGGAACTGGGGCAACGACATCGCGCTGCTGCTGAAGGCCGCCGCCGACGCAGGGCTCAAGGTCAACTGGTACACCTACTACGCCGGTGGAGCCGGCGGGCCGACGGCCATCAAGCAGACCGGTCTCGACCATCAGGTCTACCAGATCACCGAATGGCACACCAACGTGCCGTCGGCCGATCAGGAAGCCTTTGCCGATGCCTTCCTGAAGAAGTATGGCGGGGCCAATCAGCAGGGCTGGTGGTATCTGCGCCTGCGCAACCAGATGGAGATGTTCGCGGAGGCCCTCAACAAGGCCAAATCGGCCGAGCCGAAGAAGGTGGCCGCGGCGCTGCATGACATGAAGTGGAAGAATTCGCTCGGCGCCGAAGTCTTCTTCCGTGCCGCCGATCATTCGCTGTTCCAGGACATGTACATCTCGTCGTTCGGCTCGGGCACCAAGCACGACGAGGAGAAGACCGGCTGGGGCTGGAAGACGAT